>DASPSY010000112.1:0-3380 GCA_035623685.1 Gaiellaceae bacterium | reverse complement strand
GAAGGCCTACCTTGGCCGTTGAGACGTCCTCGCTCGCGGCGAGCTGTCGCCACCGCTTCCCGATCTTCGAGCATCGCCTGTACATCAACTCGTGCTCGCAGGGCGCGCTCTCGGACGCCGTGCGGGCGTCGTACGAGCAGTACCTCGCCGACTGGGACGACAAGGGAGCGCCGTGGGAGTACTGGGTCGAGCGCCAGGAGTCCGCCCGTGCCTCGTTCGCGGACCTCGTCGGGGCAGGAGACGACGAGGTCGCAGTCACGACCTCGCTCTCCGCGGGCGTTGCGTCGCTCGCGAGCGGCCTCCGCTACGCGCGCCGTTCGAAGATCGTGCTCACGGACTGGGAGTTCCCGACCATCGGCCAGATCTGGCACGCGCAGGAGTCGCGTGGCGCCCGCGTCGTGCACGTGCCAGAGGCGGAGGACGGCACGCTTCCGCTCGAGCACTTCGAGGCGGCGATCGACGACGACACGCTGCTCGTCTCGATCACGCACGTCTGCTACCGCAACGGCGCGATGGTCGACGTGAGGAAGGTCGCCGACCTCGCTCACGAGCGCGGCGCGTACGTGCTGCTCGACGCGTACCAGACGATCGGCTCGCTGCCGGTCGAGGTGGAGGAACTCGGTGTGGACTTCCTCGGTGCAGGCGTGCTCAAGTACCTACTCGGGTCGGCGGGCCTCGGCTTCTTCTACTGCCGACGCGAGCTGGTCGAGAAGGTCTGGCCGACCGCAACCGGCTGGTTCGCGGACCGCAACATCTTCGAGATGGACCACCGCGACTACTCGCCGTCGACCACGGCCACGCGGTTTCAGTCGGGCACGCCACCCGTCCCGGCGATCTACGCAGGCATCGCGGGCATGGAGCTGATGAAGGAGATCGGCATCGCGGAGACCCGCGCGCACGTCCTCGACTTGAACGCGCATCTGATCGAAGGGCTCGACGAGCTCGGTGCGACGATCGTGACGCCGCGCGCGCCGGAACGCCGGGGGGCGCTGATCTGCGTGAAGTCCACGGACTCCAAGGAGCTCGCCGCGGTCCTCGACCGCGAGGGGATCGTCACCTCGGAGCGGGACTCGAGCCTCCGGATCTCGGCGCACTGTTACAACACGGTCGAGGACGTCGACACGGTCCTCGACGCGCTGCGGCGGAGCAGTCGGCTGCTCGCGTAGCCGACGAGCCGTATAGCATTTCTGCGATGGGCGCCCGCGCACGTCGCACCGAGAAGAGCGCGCTCGACCGGCTCTCCGAGCGAATCAGGACAGCAGACCGCGGCTGGTTCTTCGCCGCGATCGCGCACGACGTCGCCGAGCGCCGACAGCAGCGCGGGCTGTCGCAACGGGAGCTCGCCGAGCTCGTCGGCACAACGCAGTCCGCGATCGCGCGGCTCGAGCGCGGCGGACGGCCGCCCCGGATCGACACGCTCCTGCGGATTGCGGACGCGCTCGACTGCGACCTCTCGGTCGAGCTGCGCCCTCGCGGATAGTGCCCGCGCGCGGGCGTGTGCCTCACGTGCTCGTGACAGCGCTCGGCGACTCGATCTCTGCGGGCTCGCCCGAGTACGACCCGAGCCGCGGCGGGGACGAGACGAGTCAGTGGGAGTTCTGGGCAGCGCGTGCCGATCCGCGTCTCTCCTTTCGCAACTGCGGCGTCTACGGCGAACGGACCGACGAGATCCGCGCGCGGCTCGACGGTTGCGTAACCGGTGCGGATGCGCTGGTCGTACAAGGCGGGATCAACGACATCGCCCAGGGTCGTCTCGTCGACGAGCCTGTGGCGAATCTGCGCGCGATGGTCGTGCGCGGCAAGGAGCTCGGGCTTCGCGTCGCGCTCGCCGACGTCCTGCCTTGGAACAACGGCCGGCCGGAGCACCTGAGGGCGATCCAGCGGCTGAACGTCGCGATCTCGGCGATCGCACGTGGCGAGTCGGTGCCGCTTCTGCCGTTCCACGACACGCTCGTCGACGAGCGCGACCCGAGGCGCATGCGGGAAGAGTGGACGCATGCGGACGGCGATCACCCGTCGGTCGCCGGCTACCGACGACTCGGCGAAGCTGCGGCTCGTCTGCTCTAGCTAGACCTCGAACACGTCGCCGTCGCTGGCGCGCTCGTACGACGCGTCGACCGGCAGCTCGTGAGGCCGGTGCACGATCACGAGCCGCCTCGCGCCCGACTGCTCGAACGCGTCGACGGCTTCCTCGACGGCGAGGTGTCCGCGCAAGCCGTTCCCCTCGAAGGGCTGGCCGAGCGTGGCCTCGCAGAGGAAGAGATCCGCGTCGCGCGCGACGTCAACGAGAGCGGCGCTCGGAGCGGAGTCGCCCGAGTACGAGAGGAGCCGACTGCCGTCGGTGACGCGGAAACCGTATGTCTCGATCTCGTAGTGCGGCACGCGCACGGGCGTGACTCGAAGACCAGCGGCCTCGAACGCGACGCCGTCCTCGTACTCGCGCAGCGTGAACGCGCGCTCGAACATCTCCTCGTTGCCGAAGTGGGTGCCGAAGTGCCGAAGGTGCGCCCTTCCAGCCGGGGGAAGCCAGAGCTCGACTTGCGGGAGGCCCCGCCCGGGTCCGAACTGTGAGCCCCACGTCCACGGGACGAGATCGCCCCAATGGTCGAGGTGGAAGTGCGTGATCGCGATCGCGTCGATGTTGGGCCACGGCTCGTCGTTGCGCAGTCTCGGCAGGACACCTGGCCCGCAGTCGAGCAGTAGCCTCCCCGAGCCCTCGACCAGGTAGCCGGACTGAGCTCCGCCTGGATTGGGCCAGGCGGGGGAGCAGCCGACGACGGTGACCTTCATTCGCTAAGCATGACCGCTTAGAATCCCCCCGTGGCGGAGAAGGCAGCAGAGCTGCTCAAGCGGGTACCGATCTTCCAGGGCCTCGACAACAAGGAGGTCGAGCGGATCGCGACCTCGATGAAGCAGCGTACCTTCAAGAACGGCGACACGGTGACGGCCGAGGGCCAAGGCGGCGTCGGCTTCTTCGTGATCGAGTCGGGGCAGGCGAGGGTCTCGGTGGCGGGCGAGGATCGGCGCATGCTCGGACCCGGCGACTACTTCGGCGAGGTCGCGCTCCTCACCGACAGCCCACGCACGGCCACGATCGTGGCCGAGTCCGACCTGCGCTGCTACGGGCTGACGTCGTGGGAGTTCAAGCCGTTCGTGGAGACGCACGGTTCGATCGCCTGGAAGCTCCTCCAGGCGATGGCCAAGAACTACGGCCCCCAGTAGAGACGCTCCCGTCCCGAACTTCTTAGCTCGTTCTTAGTCGCACGGCGCACCGATCTGGTTCGCTTCGACGTGACGAGCCTTCAAAGGAGGGGCGCTCATCACGTTTCGGGTCAGCACCAAGGGCATCGTGATCGCCGGGGTCGCCGTCGGCCTCCTCG
>DASPSY010000108.1:0-2305 GCA_035623685.1 Gaiellaceae bacterium | reverse complement strand
CTCGCCGCGTGACGGCAGGTTCATCGAGATCATCGGGCGGTACAACCCCCAGACGGAGCCCTCGACGATCGAGCTCAACGAGAACAAGGTGCGCGAGTGGCTGGGAAAGGGCGCCCAGCCGTCGAACGCCGTGCAGAAGCTCCTAAAGGCCAAGAACCTCGCTTGACCGAGCTGCTGGAGTTCCTCGCGCGACAGCTCGTCGACGAGCCTGACGCCGTCCGCGTCGAGCCGGTGGACGAGGACGGCGAGCTCGTGCTGCGCCTGCACGTCGCGGAGGATGACCGCGGCAAGGTGATCGGCCGTCAGGGACGGATCGCGCGCGCGCTGCGGACGATCGTTCGTACGGGCGCCATTCGCGAGCAGCGTCGCGTCCGGCTGGAGATCGTGGACTAGCCCATGCGCGTCGCCGCCCTCTACGACATCCATGGGAACCTGCCGGCGCTCGACGCGGTACTCGCCGATCTCGACACGGACGTGATCGTCGTCGGCGGCGACGCGGTCGTCGGCGCGTGGCCCGCCGAGACGCTCGAGCGGCTCCGGGCGCTCGACCGAGAGGTGCGCTGGGTCCGCGGCAACACCGAGCGCGAGCTGACCGAGCCGCAGGAGGACGAGGAACACGCCGATGTGCTCGACTGGGTGCGCGGGAAGCTCACCGACGAGCAGCTCTCCTTCCTGAACGGACTGCCACAGCGCGCGACCGTGGACGTGGAGGGCGTCGGGCCGGTGCTGTTCTCGCACGCGACACCGCGCAGCGACGACGAGGTTCTGACTCGCATCTCCCCCGACGAGCGCTGGGCCGAAGCGCTCGCAGGCATCGACGAGCGAGTCTTCGTGTGCGGGCACACGCACATGCAGTTCGACCGCGAGGTACAGGGTGTGCGCGTCGTCAACTCCGGGAGCGTCGGCATGCCGTACGAGGAAGAGCCGGGTGCGTACTGGACGCACCTCGGTCCGACGATCGAGCACCGTTACACGACCTACACGGCCGGCGACATCGCGGGCAGCGGTTACCCCGGCGAGTGGTCGTCGGGAACGCCCGAGGAGACGACCGAGCTGTTCGAGCGCTTCTCGCGCGAGCGTGCCTGACCTCGTCGAGGTCGGGCGCGTCGGCAAGCCTCACGGCCTCGGCGGTCGCTTCTTCGTCGAGCAGGCGAGCGAGGATCCGGAGCGCTTCCACATCGGCGCGGAGCTCGTCGTCGCCGGGACGGCTGCGCGGATCGTCGAATCCACGCGCGTGCGCGGGCGCCGCGTGATCAGGCTCGACCGGCGCGTCGAGCGCGGCGCGGCGCTCGAGGTGCCGCGCAGTGCGCTCGGTCCGACCGCCGAGGGCGAGTACTTCGTCTTCCAGCTCGTCGGGCTCGCAGTCGAGGAGGAGGGAGGCCGAGAGTTGGGCCGCGTCGTCGACGTGCAGCCGGGACTCGCGAACGACGTGCTCGAGCTCGACTCGGGCCTGCTCCTCCCGATGGTCGAGGATTGCGTCAGGGACGTGGACCTCGAGCAGGAGCGCATGCTCATCGCCCGCGGCTTCGCGGAGGCTGGGTAACCTGGTTCGGCTTCGCCCGTGCGACTCGACGTCTTCACTCTCGTTCCGCATGCCTTCGCCTGGCTGACCGAGCAGCGGCCGGTTGCGACGGTGCTCGGCAGCGAGCTCGACCTTCGCCTCGTGTCGTATCGCGACACGACGCCGCTGCGTGCCGGCCAGGTGGACGACGAGCCCTACGGCGGCGGCGCGGGCATGGTGCTCCGAGTCGACGTCGTCGCGTCGGCACTGGACGCCGTGTACGGAGGCGTCCCCGACCATCGGGTCGTCGCGCTGACGCCGCAGGGCCGGCAGCTGACGCAGGCGGTCGTGGAGGAGCTCGCCGGCGAGGACCACGTGACGCTGCTGTCGGCCCGCTTCGAGGGGTTCGACGAGCGGATCGTGCAGCACCTCGCCTCGGACGCGATCTCGATCGGCCCCTACGTGCTCTCGGGCGGTGAGCTGGCGGCGATGGTCGTCGTCGACGCGGTCGCCCGGCTGTTGCCGGGGGCGACGGGGAGCGAGGAGTCGACGCGGATCGAGAGCTTCTCGGCCGAGCTCGAAGGCGGGCTCGAGTACCCGCACTACACACGGCCTGCCGAGTTTCGCGGCTGGCACGTCCCGGAGGTGCTGCTCTCCGGTCACCACGCGCAGATCGACGAATGGCGCCGCGACCAGAGCCGTCTCCGGAGCGCGCGATGAGCGCCTTCGAGCCGCCCGAGAGCCCGCCGCCGCCCGCGGACGTCGACGACGGCATCGGGTCGCTCGACCCCTACGAGATCCTCG
>DASPSY010000101.1:0-15340 GCA_035623685.1 Gaiellaceae bacterium | reverse complement strand
CGCGAAGGCGGCGACGTAGCCCGCCCGCCTGGTCGCTGCGCGAACTCGCTCGTCCACGTCACCGAAGGGATACGCGAGATACCGGCAGGGTCGACCGAGCTCGTCCTCGATGTGCGTGCGCGACTCCAGAAGCTCTCGGTCGAGCTCGGCGTCGTCGAGACGAGGAAGATGCGGGTGCGAGACGGCGTGCGAGCCGATCTCGATTCCGCGTTGGGAGAGCGCTCGCAGCTCGTCCCAGCGCATGGTCGAAAGCGCGTGCTCGTAGCCGCGCCGTCGCTCGGCGAGCTCCGGCACGTCGAGCGGCCTGCCGTCGTCCGCGTAGCCCGTGCAGGCGAAGACGGTGACGGGAACCCCCAGACGCTCGAGGATCGGGAGCGCGGACCGGACGTTGCGGAACGCGTCGTCAAAGGAGACGTGGAGCGTCCGCCGCGATCCGTCGACCGACTCGTCGAGGCTCGCGGGCCGATATCCGAGCCTGAGGAACATCCTGACCTGGCGCTCGAGCGTTCCCGCTCCGATCGAGAGCGCATCGGGCCAGTCGTCGGTGACCGAGTGGTAGCAGAGGACGGCCGCGCGGAATGCGCGTCGGCTCATTCGCTTTCGTCGCCGACGCTCGTCACGGTCTCGCGCCTGGCCACGGTCCTGAGCGCGAGCAGCACACCGAGCACGAGCCACAGCTGCTTCTCGTACTGCGCGGAGAAGAAGACGTAGGCGGAGAGCAGGCCGACCGTGCCCACGAGGAAGCCACGGCTGAGCGCCTCCATGTCCGGGTCGGAAGCTCGGTGGAACACCTTGCTGGCGCGCCACGCCGCCCCGAGGGCGATCACGAGCGCCGCAACAAAAAGGGCGAGCCCGACGATCCCAAGCTCTGCAAGGATGTGCAAGTACGTGTTGTGCGCGACCTTCGGCGTGTCGATGACGAGCGATACGGCGGTCAAGTTCAGGTTGCCAAGGGCGTAGCGCGGCTCGACGAACTGGAAGTTGCCGACGCCGACCCCGCCGATCGGATGGTTCCGGAACATCTGGACCGCGATCGACCAGAGGTCGGTTCGCCCAGTGCCGCCTCCCGTCGAGAAGTTGGTCACGTGCGCGACTGCCGCGGGCGGCGCCAGCAACGCGAAGTAGGCGACGCCGGCGCCGAAGACGGCGAGAGCGAACGCAGTCGCTCGTGCGCGGTAGGGTCCGGCCAGGAACGGGAGCACGATCGCGACTGCGCCGAAGGCAACGATGCCGCCACGTGAGGCGGTCTGAAAGAGCGCGAAGGCGAAGATCACGATCACTGTCACCAGCACCCAGCGACGCAACGGGTTCCGTGTCGTGGGCAACATGAACGCTGCGATTGCGAGTGCCGGAACGAGGAACGCCGCGAGCGCGTTCGGATCTCCGATCCCGCCCGCGAGGCGCGACGAATCGACACCTGCCTGCGCACTTTGGTCGGACTGCGTCGCTCCCGACAATCCTACGACTGCGGTCAGGAGGGCTCCGATCACGAACGCCCAGCTCATCATCCGAACGTGCGCTCGCGTTCGGATCGCGCTGAACACGACGAAGATGAGCAGTGGCCCCTGGGCGAGCCTCAACGCATTCGTCAGCGCAATGTGACCGTCGGCGGCCCAGCTCTGCGAGACGAGCGCCCAGACGATGAACGCGGCCAGAACGTACGTAAAGGCCGGCGCCTCGCGGGCGAGCAACGGCACCCCGGCTCGCCGCGTCGCGAGCTCGAACAGCCAGGCGAGAAAGACGACTGCGCCGGCGGCCTTGACCCCGCTCAGGCCGACCGCCGCGGCGCCCGGCACGCTCTGGAAGAACGACATGACGGTGAAGATCGCGACACCGCTTGGGAGATCGCGGAACGAGATCGCGAGAAACGCCGCCCCTAGGACTGCTCCGAGGGCGAGCGAAGGACGAATGACCGATCCGAGTCCCACGACGAGCGCGATCGCTCCGATGCCGGCCACCATCGCGGCGCGGGTTCCCGTCGGACGGAGATCGAGCGCTTCGGCGCGCAAGGACGAGCCCTCCGTCGCTAGTGCCGCGGCTCGACCGTGTTGCGCGGTCGCTGAGTCTGCTTGGGCTTCTGCCTCACGCGACGTTGCTGCTGCTGTTGCGGCGGGGCTCCGTCACGCGTGGGCGTTGGCCGAGCGTCGGAGCCGTAGTAGTACTCGTCCTTTCGTGAGCGGGAGCGCGTTGTCACGACGAATCCCGCAGGCGCGACGCCTCGCTGGGCGAGCATGCGTCGCAACTCGGTGAGCTTGTCGCGACGTGTTCGACCGAGGTTGACCGAGACGATCACTGTCTCCACCGCGTCGGCGAGGTTCAGCGCGTCGGCGACCACGGTGACCGGAGGTGAGTCGACGACGACGACGTCGGCGTAGGCCCTGAGCTCGTCGAGCACGCGCTGCACACGCCGGGGATCGAGCAAGTCGACGACGTGGGCGTGCTCGGGGCTCGCGAGCAGAAGTTTCAGACGGTCGTTGTGCCCGGGCGCGGACAAGAGCGCGTCCTCGACCCCGACCTCGCCGAGCAGAACCGCTGCGAGACCGTGCCGTCCGGGGCTGAGGCCGAACACCGTCGCGACCATCGGTCGCCGCAGGTCGCCGTCGACGAGGACGACACGCCTGCCGCCGTCGGCCAGCGACATCGCGAGATTCACGGCCGTCATCGTCTTGCCCTCGCCCGGAATCGCGCTCGTGATCAGGATGCTGCGCGGGAAGCCGTCGTCCCGACCGGCGACGGCAAGGCTCGCACGCATGATCCGGTAAGCCTCTCTCACATCCGGTGGAAGCGGAGCCGTGCCGGTGAAGAACGCCGTCACCGCGGACTGCTTCATACGCGGGATCCGGGCCAGGATCGGCAGGCGGTGGCCGAGGATGAGATCCTCCTCGCGCTTGAGACGGGGGTTCAGGAGCTCCAATGCGAGTGCGAGCCCGACGCCGAGCAGCGCCGAGGCGACGAGGGCGATGCCGACCGCCAGCACCGGCCGCGGCCATGAGGGCTTCGTGGGCGGCACGGCGCTGCTCACGACTTGGACCGTTGGATTCCCGGAGCCGCGGACGGCGCGGAGTGCTGACAGCCTCTGGGCGAGAGAAACGGCCTCCGGCGACGCGGCCTGGGACGGCGGGATCGCTCTCAGGAGCGCCGTCAGTCGCAAGATCTGGCTCGACAGGCCACCCTGGAACTGGCTGTTGAGCTGCGCGACCACGCGGTTCGCAAAGGCATTCGCGTACAACGCCGCCCCCCGAGCGGACCCGGCGGTCGCCGTCACCGCGATGATATTGCTCTGGCTGGCAGGCGAGACCGTGATCTTGCGGAGAAGTGCGTCGCGACTCGCCTTGAAGCCGTACCTGCTCTTCACGCTGTCGGCGAGCTGCGGCGTCGTGATCAGTCGCGCGACCGTGAGGACTGCATTGCTCTGGCCGGTCGTGTCCTGGAGTACGCCGCGAATGCCCGTGTAGGTGTCGTCCGAGGACGAAATCGGCGTGACGAGGATGTCCGCCTCCGCTTGGTAGCGCTTGTGGGCCGTCGTCGAGTAGACGACCGCGACGATCAGGGCGGTGAGCACGAGCCCGAGGATCATCACCCAGTGCTCGCGGAGTGCATCCGCATAGCGAACAGCGCCCTGCCGCTCGCCGAAGGCACGCGTCTCGGGTGGACTGGTGTCGAGGGAGCTCATTGGGGGAGGCGTTGGGATCGAGCCGCTAGAGACACTCGGCATTATTGCCGCTCGTCTCGAGTCTTCCTCCGTCTCAGCCGCCGCAGTCGCCCTTTCGTTGTCCGAATCCCCGGAGCGAATCCGGGTTGCGCTCGCCCGTCCATCATCGGCCGCACGGGCGAACTTCGATAGACCCGGGCTCTTTCCGTCTTCGCCTCCCGCAAGGATAGGGCCCCCGGGCCTGCCGTGGCTCGGAGAGAGGCTCTGAGTCATGGCCGACAGACAGGACGGGGCAGCGGACAACACGATCGCGCGAAACAGCGTTCTCGCCTTCTGGGCATACGCGGCGACGACGACCTTCACGGCCGTCCTCACCCTCTATCTCGTCAGGGCGCTCGCACCGCACGGCTACGGACTCTTCTCCCTCGCCCTCTCGATCGACGCCGTCCTCACGGTCCCGGCGGACTTCGGGATCTCCAGGGCCGTCGCGCGCTTCGTCGCCGAGCGGCGACGACGGACCGCGGACGTCGTCGAGGTGACAGCCGCCGCGTTTCGCCTGAAGCTGCTCTCCTCGATCGCGATCTCCGCGATCCTGTTCGCCCTCGCCGGGCCGATCGCGAACGCCTATGGCGAGAGCGACCTGGTCTGGCCCCTCCGCGGGATGGCGTTCGCGCTGCTCGGGCAGAGCGTCATGCTCCTCTTCAGCTCGGTCTTCGTCGCGCTGGGGAGACTGACGCAGAACCTGCGGCTTACCTTCTCCGAGAGCGTGGTCGAGACCGGGTCGAGCATCGCCCTCGTGGCGCTCGGCGGCGGCGCGACCGGGGCGGCGTTCGGACGCGCGATCGGGTACGGGGTGGGCGCGCTCCTCGGCGCCGTGATGCTGGCGCGCCTGCTCGGGAAGTCCGCGTTCGTCGGACAGCGGTCATCGCGCCCGTGGATTCGGAGGATCTCGGCCTACGCGGGTGTGCTGCTCGTCGTCGACGGCGCCTACACCCTGTTCGACCAGATCGATGCGCTGCTGCTCGGCGCGTATCTCAACGTCTCGGCAGTCGCCATCTTCCGTGCGCCGATGCGACTCGTCGCGCTCGTGCAGGGTCCAAGCATCGCGTTCACGAACAGTGTGGCGCCGACGATCGCGCGCGGTCACGGGTCGAGGCCGAACGTGAGCGCCTTCACGAAGGCGATCCGCTACTCGATGGTGCTCCAAGCCGTGTTCCTCGCGCCGTTGACCGTGTGGGCGAAGCCTGTCACGAGCCTTGCCCTTGGTCCAGGGTACGGCGAGTCGGCGCACGTGCTCCTCGCCCTGGCTCCGTACGTCTTCCTCTCGGGCCCTGCGTTGATCGTCTCCGTCGGGGTCAACTATCTCGGCGAGGCGCGGCGGCGAATCCCCATCGCGGTGACGGCGATCGCGGTCAACACGGTTCTCGACGTGATCCTCATCCCCCGCATCGGCGTGATCGCGGGGGCGATCGGCACGAGCATTGCGTTCACGATCTACGTCGCCGGCCATGTGTGGGTGTGCCGCCAAGCGATTGCGCTGCCGCTCGAGCCGCTCGCACTCACGTGTCTGCGGACGCTCGTCGCTGCGGGGATGGCCGCGCTCGTCCTCGCCGCGTTCGGGACGGAGCACCTCTCGCCGTTCGACTGGGTCGCCGGCACGGTGTGCGGAACGCTCGCCTATGTCCTCGTCCTCGTGGTCACGCGTGAGGTGGGCCGGGCCGAGTGGGGGCGAGTCCGGAGCTTTCTGCGACGCGTACCCGGCCTACGCGCGCGCTAGCTCACCGGCGGAAGGCTCTGTCAGGCAATCCACAGCAGCCGCGAGACTCTCGCAGACAGCGTCGGCGCTCGATGCGGTTCCGGCCTCGGCGATCCGAATCGTCCGGCAGCCTGCCGCACGTCCGGCCTCGACGTCCGACTCCGAGTCGCCGATCATCGTGCTCGCCGAGATGTCGATCCGATGCTCGGCGGCGGCCCTCACGAGCAGCCCGGGCGCCGGTTTGCGACAGTCACACCCGGCGTCCGTCTCGTGGGGGCAGTAGTAGAAGCCCGCCACCGACCCTCCGTGCTCCGCCGCGCCCTGTCGCACGAGCCGCTCGATGGCGCGAATCGTCTCCCAGGAGACGAGCCCGCGCGCGATTCCGCGCTGGTTCGAGACGACGATCACGGCGAAACCCGCCGCGCCCAGCCGAGCGACCGCCTCGGCCGCACCGGGAAGCCAGCCAAACCCTTCCGGCGAGCGAACGTAGTCGTGCTGTCGTGGCCGTTGGTTGAGGACGCCGTCTCGGTCGAGGAATACCCCGACCCGCAGGCTCGTCACGCGGTGGCGAGCTCGTAGCGCTCGAGCCGCTCCGTGAAATACCCGGTGAGGACGTGGTCGAGGATCATGTGCGCGTCCTCGATCAGCCCGTAGTCGGACGCCGGCACGAGGATGTGCTCGTCGGCGAGCTCGAGCGCGGCGCCACCCTCGAATCCGAGCAGCGCGATGATCGTTGCGGCCCGCTCGCGCGCGTAGCGCATCGCCTCGAGGATGTTGGGCGAGTTTCCGCTCCCGGAGATGGCGACGAGGACGTCTCCCGGTCGGATCAGGTTGACGAGCTGCTCGGAGAAGACGCGGTCGTAGCCGAGATCGTTTGCGAGCGCCGACAGCAGGGGCATGTTGTCGTTCAGGCTCATGATGCGAAAGCGCGGCCTGTTCGGCGAGATCGTGTTCTTGCCGAGGTCGCATGCCATGTGGGATGCCGTCGCCGCGCTCCCGCCGTTGCCGATCACGAAGACCTGCTTGTCGTGGCGGTACGCCTGAAACAGGATCTCCCCGATCACCTCGATGCGCTCGATCGACATCGCGTCGATCGTGGTCTTCAGTCGCTCGAAGTATCCCCGGACGTACTCGCTGAGCGATCCGTCACTCATCGCGCCACGTGGATGATACGGGAACCCTCCGACTCGAATCTCATTGGAAGCTCGCGCAGTTCGGACAACGCGCGCCGGACCGCATCCTGGCGTTCACGTGGAACGTAGAAGAGGAGGAACCCGCCTCCTCCGGCTCCGAGCAGCTTGCCGCCGAGCGCACCCTCCTTCTTCGCCTGCGTATACCACCGGTCGATGCGTGCGTTAGAGACCTTGCCTGCGAGCTTCTTCTTCAACTCCCAGTTCTCGTCGAGGTAGCGGCCGAGGACATCAGGGTCCTCACCGGTGCCGAGCGCTTGCGCTAGCTCGAGCGCGAGGTCGCGCATTCGCGCGAGGCTCTCGGTGACGGCGGCGTTGCTGGTGATGTTCGCCTCGACGTCGCGCAGGATCTTCGTCGCGGGCCGCTGCCTGCCGGTGTAGAACATCAGCAGACTGCGCTCGAGCTCCCGCAGCTTCGGCTCTGGCAACACGACGGGGTCGCGTCGAACCCGGTCTCCGGGGCCGAAGCGGAGCAGCTGCAGACCGCCGAACGCACAGGCGTACTGATCCTGTTTCCCCGTTGCCTTACCGAGCTGCTCGATCTCGATCCGCGAGGCCTCGTACGCGAGCTCGCTGGCCGACTTGAGGATCCCCTGGTGCGCGAACAGCGCGTTGAGTGCACCCACAGTGACGGCGCTCGACGATCCGAGGCCGGTGCCACGGGAGGGGACATCGGCGATCGTCACGACCTCGACCTTTCGTGGGAGCCCGGCCGCCCTAAGTGCCTCGCGGACGAGCTCGTGCTTGAGGAGGTTGACGTTGTCGACGATCTCCGTGAGCGAATAGCTGACTCGAATCTCTTCCTCGAATCGCTCCGTGACGATGACGTAGACGAACTTGTCGATCGTGGTCGAGAGCACAGCGCCACCGTTCAAGTCCGCGAACGCAGGCAGATCGCTACCGCCACCGACGAAGCTCACGCGCAGCGGAGTGCGCGAGATCACCACTCGAATCGCCCCTCATCGAGGTCCTTCTCCGCCTCCTGCAGCGCCTGCGGCGAGCCGATGTCACGGAGGTACCCGCGAAGCTCGTGGCCCCAGAGCGTCTCGCCGTCCGCGAGCGACGCCGGCCAGAGATCGTGTCCGAAGTCGGCGCCTTCGTGGATGTGCGCCAGGATCTTCGAGTCGAGGGCGTACAGTCCGGCGTTGATCAGCGCTTCGCCGGCACGGACGACGGACTTCTCGGCGAACGAGGTCACGCGCTCGTCGGGATCGAGCTCGAGCACGCCCTTCCCGGCCGTCTCGAGCGAGCGATAGTAGGCGATCGTCGCAAGACCGCCGCGGATCCGATGCTGTTCGAGCAGCGCCACCAGATCGGCGTCGGTGAGGACGTCCCCGTAGAGGACGACAAAGCGCTCGCCCACGAAGTCTCCGAACGACAGGAGCGCACCGGCCGTCCCGAGCAACTCGCGCTCGCGCGAGACCCGAATCGAGAGCGGCGTGTCGAAGCCTTCCAGGAATGAGAGCACCTGATCCGCGTGGTGGTGGAGGTTGAGCCCCACCTCCGCGACACCGTTCCTCTCCAGGTAGCGCAACTGGTGCTCGAGCAGCGGCCTTCCTCGTAGCGGCACGAGGATCTTGGGAGTCGTGTCGGTCAAAGGCGCCAGCCGAGTCCCGCGTCCCGCGGCGAGCAGCACCGCCTTCATGTGCGTCTTGCAGTCACGACGCAGCCTCGATCGTCTCGGCGTACGAGTGGAACGTGTCGGCCAGTCCGTCCTCGAGCGAGATCGCCGGGCTCCAGTCGAGCGCGCGCCTGATCCTCGTCGAGTCGAGCGCGCTGCGAGTGAGCTCCCCCGGCCGCAGCGGTTGGAACTCCGGCTCGAGCGTCGTTCCGGCCGCTCTCTCGAGCACGGCGAGCAACTCGAGCACGGACGTCTCCATGCCCCAGCCGACGTTGTACGTACCGGCCGTGCCGGACCTGCCGGCGAGGAGGAACGCACTCGCGACGTCCTTCACATGGACGTAGTCGCGGGTCTGCTCGCCGTCGCCGAACACCGTCGGCGCCTGGCCGCGGAGCAGACGGTCGCTGAAGATTGCGACGACGCCGGCCTCGCCGTGCGGGCTCTGTCGTGGTCCGTAGATGTTGCCGAGACGGAGGATCACGTTGGGCAGGCCGTAGAGACGTCCCCATGTCCCCACGTAGGCCTCGCCGCCGAGCTTCGATGCGCCGTAGGGCGCCAGCGGCTCGACCGGCGCGTCCTCGGGAGTCGGCACGGCCTGCCCGTCGCCGTAGAGCGCCCCACCCGTCGACGCGAAGACGATCGGTGCACCGACGGCCCTGGCTGCCTGACAGACGTTCATCGTCCCGCGGACGTTCACGGCGAGATCGTGCTCGGGCCGTCCTACCGAGACGGTCACGCTGGCCTGTGCGGCGAGATGGCAGACGACCTCGGGCTCGAAGGTCGATACGCAGTGTGCGAGCGCGTCGGCGTCGACGATGTCGAGCTGCTCGAGCCGCGCCGGCTCGATCACGTTCGCGACACTACCGGTCGACAGGTCGTCGACCACCAGCACGTCGTATCCGTCTGCAAGAAACCGCTCCACGACATGTGAGCCGATGAAGCCGGCGCCGCCCGTGACGAGTGCTCGCTTGGCCGATGGGATCCCGGTCATGGTCTGACCCTAGCGCCTCAACTCAGAGGAGCAATCGCTCGCGCCGTCCTCGCATGGTCGCGGCCCAGAGGGACTCGTACAGGTCCTCGAGCCTCCCGACGAGCACGGGCACGTCGAACTGGCGTCGCTGCCGCTCGCGTGCAGCGTCGCCGAGTCGCGCACGGAGCTTCGCGTCGTCGAGCAGCCGCCGAATCGCGGTCGCGAGCGCATCTGGATCCTGAGGCTCGACGAGGAGGCCATGCACGCCGTCGTCGATGAGCCCCGGCGTCCCCCCGACGCGCGTCGCGACCACCGGCCTCGCCGCAGCCATCATCTCCACGATCGCAGCCGAGGTTCCTTCGTAGTCCGAGCAGTTCACTGCGACGTCGAACGCGCCCAGCAGCCGGGGGACATCGGAGCTCTCCCACTGGCCGAGGAGCCGAACGACGTGCCCGAGGCCAAGCTCGTCGATCAGGGCACGGAGCGAGTCTTCCTCCGGGCCGATTCCCGCGATCAGGACTTGCAGCCGCGGAAACTCGTGAGCGAGCGTCGCAGCAGCCCGGACGAGTACGCGGAGCGCCTTCTGCGGCCGAAGGACACACACCGTGCCGACGACCGGATCGTCCGGGGCGATGCCGAGCTCGCCCCGCACGTCACGTCGTTCGACGGAGGACTGCGAGTGCACGAACGACCAAGGTGCGATCGGGGTCACGCGGATGCACGCAGGATCGATTCCCTCCACGTCGATCATGCTCTGCCTGTCCTCCTGAGATACGGCAAGGAAGACGTCGGCAGCGCGCGAGACCAGCTCGCGGTCGAGCAGCTTGCGGATCGGCTGGCCCTCGTACGACCACGTGTGCTCGTGCGCGATCACCACAGGAACGCCTGCCAACCGTGCGACGAGGGTCCCCCACACATTGGAGCCGAACATGTGGCTGTGGAGAACGTCGACGCGCTCTCGGCGTAGGAAGGCGATCAACGGCTGCCACGCGGCGAGATCGAGGCTCGAACGGCGATCGAGCTCGTACGCCTCGATGCCGTCTAGCGCGGAGACGACCTCGGGCCGAATCGCAACAGATCGACGGGTAGCGTAGAGGACGCTGCGAAAACGCGAGCGGTCGAGATGTGTGGCGATCGTCCTCGCCATCGACTCCGCTCCTCCGAAATGGAACAGCGTCTCGATGAGACTGACGACGCAGAGACGACGCTTTGGCTTCATGTCGGTTCGCGGCATGCCGGCGGCTTCCGCGCCACGACCGGCGGGCGCGATGCCACGACCCTCGCATTGTGCACATGGACGTCCTCGACGCTAGTTCTGTGCGGCGAGGTTCGTCTCGAGGAACCCGGCGATCCGATCGAGCTGCCGGTCCATGCTCTCGTCGCGCGCACGCGCCAACGACTCGATGACGAGCCCGCGACGGAGCCGCTCGTCGTGGGCGATTCGTTCGAGCGCCCGCGCGGCGGCGGCCGCGTCCCGCGGCGGCACGAGGAGGCCGACGCGTCCATCGTCGAGTGCGCCACGCACGCCGCCGACGTCGGTCGCCACGATCGCGAGTCCTGCCGCCTGGGCCTCGAACAGCACCTGCGGGAGACCCTCCGTCAACGACACGTGTAGGAAGGCGTTGCACGAGCGGTAGAGGTTCCAGAGCCGCGGACCCGCCGGCACGTAGCCGACGAGGTCGATCGCGTCGGCGACGCCGAGCTCGTCAGCGCGGCGGCGCAGGTCTACCTCGAGCGGACCACGACCGGCCACGACCAAGCGCCAGCGAGGCGATGCCGCGCGAAGCAGCGCGAGGATCTCGGCGAGCAGCAGCGGGTTCTTCTCCCGGTCGATCCGGCCAACCGACAGGATTCGAAGCTCGCCGTCCCAGGATCGGTCGAGCGCGTCCCCGACCTCCACGACGGCATCCGCAGGGACGAGCGAGAAGCCGGCCGCGAGCACCGGCGCCCTGCCTCCCGCGTATGCCTCGGCGAGCTCGGAGCCGACCGCGACCGTCGGCACACGGTGGGCCACCAGGCGAAATGCCTGCTCGAACGCCTCGGCGACCGGAACCGCCCAGAGCCACCTGCGACTCGGGAGACGGTTGCGGACATAGGAAGGGAAGTCCTGGCGGATTCCGAGCGCGAACGGGACGTGGCGCCGCTGACAGATGCGTGCGAGCACCATCGATACCGGATACGGCCCGAAGATCCAGACGGCGTCGATGCTCGACAGCTCCGACTCGAACGTCTTCCCGGTCCGACGAAGCACGCGAACGAGCTTTCGGACGGCCGTCACCTTCGGGTAGTGCGGGAGCGGAACGAAGCGGACGCCATCCTGCGGCAGGACGTAGTCGCTCGTCCCGGGCTGCGGATCGAGCCTGCCGAAGACCACGACCTCGCCGAGTCGCGGGGCGAGACCAGTGACGAACAGGATGAAAGCGCGGTCGGTCGAGATCCGGCCGTGCTCTTGCCGATACACAAGATCCGCGTAGACGCCTAGCCGCACTGAGCGTCCGCCAGCATCATGCGTATCGTAATCAGCAGTGGAAGCATCGTCGGCTCCGCGCATCACAGTCGTCATCCCGACGTTGAACGAGGAACGCACGATCGGTGCGTCCATCGACTCGGTGCTCGACCAGGACGTTGCAGCCGGAGAGCTGGAGCTGCTGGTCGTCGACGGTGGATCCGAGGACGGCACGCGCGGCGTCGTCGAACGGATCGCGTCGGAGTCGCCCGTCTCGATCCGTGTCCTCGACAACCCCGGTCGAACCGTGCCATCGGCGCTCAACGTCGCTCTACGCGAAGCTCGAGGTTCCTACCTCGTCCGAGTCGACGGGCACTCGGAGCCGACACGCGACTACGTGCGGACGTGCGTGGCGGCGAACGACGCGCATGACGCCGACCTCGCCGGCGGCTGGGTGGAGGCGCGCGGAGACGGCTTGATCGGGGGTGCGGTTGCCGCCGCGTTCGCGTCAGGCGTCTCGATGGGCAACCCCGCGTCATGGAGTCGGCCCAGCACGCCGCGCGAGGTCGCATCGGTGCCGTGCGGCTCCTATCGCATCGAGGCACTGCGCGCGATCGGTGGCTTCGACGAGGAACAAGCCGCGAACCAGGACTACGAGGCGAACTACCGGCTGCGTCAGGCCGGCGGACGGGTCGTGCTCATCCCTGACGTCTGGTTCGGCTACCGCACACGGAGCTCGCTGCGCAGTCTCGCTCGCCAATTCACCCGTTACGGGTTCTACAAGGCGCGCGTGATGGTGAAGCATCCGGCGTCGATCCGGGCTCGCCACCTCGTCCCGGCGGCGGGGTTGCTCGTGTTGATCGCACTGATCGTCGCCGCCCCTTTCGCCGGGGCCGCGCGCTGGCTCGTCGTCGCCTGTGCTTGTGTCTACGTCGTGGTGATCTTGGCCGCGACCCTCATACTGCGCCGCCGGGCCGGCCGATCGACCATCGCTCTCCCGGTCGTGTTCGCGGTGATGCATCTCTCCTGGGCCGTCGGTAACGTCGCCGGTCTCGCGCGCTGGGTACCCGCCGCGGGCAGGATCCGCCGGACGAGAGCATCGGTGGTCGGCGTCCCGCGCCCTGAGCCGGGTCGCACCGAAGGCGAGGTGCATCCGTGAGCCAGCCTGTGCGCGTCGCCACGCTCACCTATCACGCGGTCGGAACTGCGGAGGACCCGTCGACGGCGCGCTTCTCGGTGTCGCCCGCCCGTTTCCGCGAGCAGCTCGAGGCGATTGCGCGCGCAGGAGCACGGCCGGTGTCGATCGACGGCGAGTTGCCCGACGAGAAAGTCTTCATGCTGTCCTTCGACGACGGCGACTCGAGCGCGATCGAGGTCGTCGCGCCGTCGCTCGCGAGCCACGACTGGCCGGCTCACTTCTTCGTGGTCACGGCCGGCATCGGAAGCCCGGGCTCCGTGTCGCGCGACGCCGTGCGCGAGCTGCGTGCAGCCGGACACGTGGTCGGGAGCCACAGCCACACGCACCCTCGCCTCGACCGAGTCGACGAGACCGAGCTCGCCGACGAGTGGGCTCGAAGCCGCGCCCTGCTCGAGGACCTGCTCGGAGAGCCGGTCGAGTCCGCCTCGATCCCGTATGGATACGCGCCGCAGCGCGTGATCGAAGCAGCCTGCGTGGCGGGCTACCGGCACGTGTTCACGTCCGAGCCCCGCACGCGGCCGGAGAACGTCGATGGCAGCAACGTCTACGGGCGGTTCTCGGTGATCTCCGACACGCCGGCGGAGCGAGTCGCGGCCATCGCGACGTTCTCACGGGCGACTCTCGTCCGGGAGCGCGCGTTCTGGGAGACGCGTCGCGTCGCGAAGCTGATGCTCGGTCCCGCATTCGAACAGGTACGCGACCGCCTGCTTGCCGGTCGCCACGGCTGACCTATAGTCAGGCGGTGCGAGGGCTCGTCGCCGTTATCGCCGGGACCGACGGTCGGCAGGCGAACGCAAGCGACGCCGCAGCACTCGCAGATGCCTACGAGTCGCTACGCGGACCGGCGCCTCGCCGAAAGGTCGCCACCCCGCCCTGGGCTCAGGTCACGGTGTTCGGCGAGTCGGAAGCGGAAGCTCGCGACGAGGCGCCGGCGGTCGTCGGAGTCGCGCGCGGTGATCCGACGGGCGACGTCGGCGAGCTCGAAGGGAACTTCTGTCTCGTCCGCACGACCGACGGGACGGTCGAAGCG
Source organism: Gaiellaceae bacterium (assembly GCA_035623685.1). Taxonomy (GTDB): domain Bacteria; phylum Actinomycetota; class Thermoleophilia; order Gaiellales; family Gaiellaceae; genus 3-1-20CM-4-69-9. Next base: position 1,477 of record DASPSY010000101.1, on the reverse strand, counting down.
GCCGTCGACGCCTTCGGGATGTACCCCCTCTACCGCGCACGGAGGAACGGCGCGACGTACCTCTCCACCTCGGCACTCGCCCTCGCGCGCCAGCTCGACTCGAAGCCGGATCGGCTCGGCCTCCTTACGTTCCTGCGCATCGGCTACCAGTTCGGGGCCCGGTCGAACTGGGAGGGGATCTCCCGCCTGGACCCCGCCACCCGGCTGCGTTTCGACGGCACGCGTGAGATCGAGCAGACCTACTGGCAACCCGAGCGCGACCCCTCGATCACCGCACTCTCGCTCGAGGCCGCCGCGCGCCGCTGCACGGACATCGCCGTCGAGACATGCCGACGCCTCGTCCCTGAGGAACCCGAGCTCTGGGCCGACCTGACGGGCGGCTACGACACGCGGCTGGCCACGCTCCTGCTGAAGAGGGCCGGCCTGAGCTTCCGCACGAGCACGTCGGGCCCACCCGAGCTCGAGGACGTCAGGCTCGCCCGGCGGGTCGCCGAGACGGTCGGCTGGGACTGGGTCAACCTGTGGTTGCCGGACAACTGGAGCGAGCAAGCGCCGAGGTACGTCGAGCAAGCGCTCGGCGCTGCCGACGGTCACCTCGACGCCGTTCAGTTGGCGGAGGTGCTCTTGGTCCACGAGGTCAAGGCGCGATCGCGATCTCGCCTGGTCAACGGGGGCGGCGGCGAGCACTTTCAGTTCTTTCCGTGGCAGACGGAGTTCCTGCGGGCCGGACGGTCGACCCGGGTGAACTGGGACAACTGGGTCGGCATCGGGTTGATGAGGCCGATGGACATGTCGGTGCTCAGATCGTTCCCCGACGCCGAGGTGAAGGCCGATCTGCGGGAGCGCATGGCTCGTCGCGTGGCGGACTATGCGGGCGAGCTGAACACGGTGCAGCTCGATCTGCTCTTCGCCTACAAGATGACCGGACACTTCGGCGCATACGCCGCAGCCGCCCGATACGTCGACGTCGAGTTGCCGCTCCACCTGCGCCCGGTGTTCCTCGTTCCTTTCTCCAGCTACTACCGCCACCGCTTCGGGCACCGCTTGATGCGGCTCATGATCGAACGCCTCGATCCGCGGGTCGCGGCCGTGCCGACGACGAAAGGCGGTCCTGCGCAGCCGACGCGCATCACGAACGCGCATCGCTTCGCTCCCTACTACGTGCGGCTCGGGCGCAAGGCGATCAACAGGCTGACTGGCAAAGCTCTTGGAAGACCGTTGCTGATGGCGCCGCCCGTCGTCTTACACGAGCGCGTTTCCGCGCGGGCAACCCTGCTCGAGCGCCTCGACCTCCGCGACAGCGAGTGGCGTTCGGCTCCGCTCTACGAGCCGGCGAGGCTCGCCGAGTTGATCCGCGACTCGAGCCGCCCGGATTTCGGCCACGAGACGTTGTTCAACCGGATGATCACGGTCGAGCTCGCGCTGCGAGCCGCCCAAGCGTCGATCGACTGACCGCTCGCGCCGTTGCGCTCTCAGT
>DASPSY010000055.1:0-3054 GCA_035623685.1 Gaiellaceae bacterium | reverse complement strand
GACGATCGCCGATTCGGCCTGATGGTCGACAGCATTCGCGACAGCGCCGAGATCGTGGTGAAACCGCTCGGGCGCGACCTGAAGAGCATCGGCGTGTTCGCCGGCGCCACGATCATGGGCGACGGGCGGGTCGGCCTGATCCTCGACGTCATGGGCCTCGCGCAGCGCGCGCACGTCGTCGACCAGATCCGCGAGCGCTCCCCCATCGACCGGCACGACGAGGACGCGGTCGTCGACGAGGAAGCTGCTCCCCTGCTCCTGTTCTCCGACGCGACGGGCGGCCGGATGGCCGTCGCGCTCGACCTGGTCGATCGTCTCGAGGAGTTCCCGCGCGACGCGGTGGAGCGGTCCGGGCCCGCGACGGTGATCCAGTACGGCGACGAGATCCTGCCGCTCGTGGACGTGACCGACCTGCTTCCCGAGAGCCGCCGCAACCCCCGCGAGAAGCGGGACGACGGGCGCCCGATCCCCGGCGACCTGGCCGAGCGCGCCACCATTCAGGTGGTGGTGCACGAGGGCGACGGCCGCAGAATCGGTCTGGTCGTCGAGCGGATCATCGACATCGTGGAGTCGTCGACGGACCTCCAGCCGGCGAGCCGGCCCGGGGTCACCGGAACGCTCGTCATCCACGGCCGGGTGACCGAGGTCCTCGACCTGGCCGAGCTGCTCGAGGCACACGCACGAACGAGCGGCATGGCTGCCGAAGGCGTCGCATGAGCACGAAGCAACTCGCCACGTTCTACGCCGGCGGCCGGTTCCTCGGCATCGAGGTGACCAGGGTCCAGGAGGTCATCCGGTACCAGGAGATCACGCGCGCGCCACTCGCGCGCGGCGAAATTCGCGGGCTCATCAACCTGCGGGGGGTCATCGTGATGGCCCTCGACCTTCGCCGGCGGCTTGGACTGCCGGACGACGCGACCGAGCTGCCCATGAACGTCGTGGTCCGCGCCGACGACGGGCTCGTCAGCTTCCTCGTCGACCGGATCGGCGACGTCGTGCAGGTGGACGAGGAGCAGTTCGAGGAGCCACCCGAGACGCTGCGGGGCGCGGCGCGCGACCTGGTGCGGGGCGCCTACAAGCTCGAGGGCGCCCTCCTGCTCGAGCTCGACGCCGATCGTGCCCTGGAGGCGGCATGAGGAATTCCCCCCACCGGCGGGTACGGATGGCGGCCAACACGACCGATACGCAAACGTGGCAAGGAGGAGAGCCGTGAAGTGGTTCAACAACCTGAGAGTCAGCGTCCGGCTCGGGACGGCCTCGGGCGTCATCGGCGCCCTGATGCTGACCGTCATGTTCATGGCGTTCCAGGGTGAAGGCCGGCTGAACAGCGCCAGCCACCAGGTCCGGGTCGCCGGAACGCAGCTCGGCGCATCCGGGGACCTGCGGGACGCGGCTTACGGGCTCGACGCGGAGCAGACGTCCTACTCGCTCGATGCCGTGCGCGGCGTCAAGGACGCGACCAGCTCCTCGGGAGGACGCAAGGAGTTCCTCGGAGAGGTCGCCGCGTTTCGCGACGCGCTCGCGGGAGCTTCCCAGATCTTCACCTCTCCCGCCGGCCGCGCCGACCTCGAAAAGCTCCGGACCAACTTCGCGGAGTTCCTCCGGCTCGACAGCCAGATCGTCGCGGACTATCGAACCGGCACCTCGTCGGGACTTCTGCGCGGAGTGAACCTGGCGACCGGCCAAGCCGCCGACGTCGTCGACTCGATGCGCGCAACGGCCGACCACATGAGCACGCTGGCCGACCAGGCGTCGGCCAAGGCAGATGCATCCGCAACGGCCGCACGCTCGTTCTCGATACGACTCATCCTGTTCGTCGGAGCATTCGCGCTCGCGCTCGGCGCGGTGCTGATGATGCTCATCTCGCGTTCGATCTCGCGCCCGCTCGGAAAGGCCGTCGACGTGCTCGACAAGGTGGCTGCCGGCGACCTGACCACGCGGCTCGACGTCGACAGTCACGACGAGATCGGGCAGGTCGCGAGCGCGCTCAACAACTCACTGGAGCGGACCGCCGAGACGATGCGGGCGATCCGCGAGTCGTCGGTGACCCTCGCGTCCTCGTCTGAGGAGCTGTCCGCGACCTCGGCGCAGCTCGGTTCCTCCGCGGAGGAGACCTCGGCGCAGGCGAGCACGGCGTCGGTGACTGCCGAGCAGGTCTCGAGCAACGTCTCGGCCGTCGCGTCCTCGTCCGAGGAGATGGCCGCGTCGATCCGCGAGATTGCCGCATCGGCGAACGAGGCGGCCGTCGTTGCCGCCGAGGCCGTGATGGCGGCGGAGACGACGAACTCGACGGTGGCGAAGCTCGGCGACTCGTCGGCGGAGATCGGCGAGGTGATCAAGGTCATCACCTCCATCGCCGAGCAGACGAACCTGCTCGCGCTCAACGCCACGATCGAGGCGGCGCGGGCCGGAGAGGCCGGCAAGGGCTTCGCGGTCGTCGCCAACGAGGTCAAGGAGCTCGCCAAGCAGACGGCCAAGGCGACCGAGGAGATCGGCGCGAAGGTCACGGCAATCCAGTCCGACGCCGCCGCCGCGACGGACGCGATACGCAGGATCGGCGAGGTGATCGGCCGGATCAACGAGATCCAAGGGACGATCGCCACGGCGGTCGAGGAGCAGACGTCGACGACCAACGAGGTCACGCGCAACGTGACCGAGGCGGCCTCCGGCGCGAACGACATCGCGTCGAACATCGCCGGCGTGGCCCAGGCGGCGCAGGACAGCTCGGCCGGTGCCTCCACGACGAGGGCTGCCGCGTCGAGCCTGGCACAGCTCGCCGAGGAGCTCACGCGGCTCGTCGGGCAGTTCGTCGTGGACGACGGGCACGTGGCCCACCCGGGCTACGAGCATGGGTTGGGTGGACACATGTTGGACGACTGGGCCGCGGGGATCGAGCTCGATCCCGCGGGACCGGGGGACGACGTCGCGGCCTGACGCCGCGGCCCCCAGAGATCAGGGAGGACATTGGTGCGCGCACTGGTGATCGACGACTCCAAGGCCGTCCGCGGCCTGCTCAAGCGGGAGCTGTCGCACCTGGGGTTCGACGTCTTCGAG
>DASPSY010000065.1:0-11327 GCA_035623685.1 Gaiellaceae bacterium | reverse complement strand
CGCGACGCAAGCACCTCTGCGAGGTGACGCCGGTAGTCCGCCGATGCGTGCACGTCGTGCGGCGGGTCGAGGCTCGCGCCGCGGACGGCCGACCGCACGGCCTCGACGTCGGCCGATTGCGGCTCGACGACGACGGGCACGGCGTCGACACAGCCGATCGCCACACGCAGAGCGCCGCCGCCGAGCGAGGCCGCGGCGTTGACGATGCACGTGCCGTCCTTGCCGATCGGAACCGACGCAAAGCCGTCGTCTCGGCCCGCGGGGATCGAGATGTTCGTCAGCAGCTCGCCAGGCCCGGCCGCCGTCGTGTACACGCCGAGGAAGAACTCGTCCGCCGGAACGCTCCGATCGCCCTCCGTGCCGGCGATTTGCATCGTCGCGCCGAGCGCGACCATCAGCGGCGGGAGGTGGTTCGTCGGGTCGTTCGAGCAGACGTTGCCGCCGATCGTGCCGCGGTTGCGCACCTGGACGTCTGCGATCTGCGCGCACACCTCGCCGAGAATCGGCCTGGCACGTGCCTCGGCGGACTCGATCACGTCCGTGTACGTGACCATCGCGCCGATCGTCAACGTGCCGTCGGCCGCGAGCTCGATGCCCCGCAACTCGTCGAGATCCTGGAGGTCGACGAGCACGTCGGGTGAGGCGGCGCGCGCCTTCATGACGTTGATCAGCGTCTGGCCGCCGGCGAGCGCACGGGCCCCGTCGTTGCTCGAGAGCAGGCGCACGGCGTCGCCGACGCTCGCGGGACGAGCGTACTCGACCTCCCTCAGCAGCATGCCCTATTCAGTGCAGAAAGCCCTGGAGTGGTCAAGAAAGAAACACGCGCTGCAACGGGCGAAAACGTCCTACTACTTGAGAAGCTGGACGAGCGAGACGCTGCCGTCGGCGTGCCGGAACACGAGCTTCACGAGACCCTTCCCAGGGGCGAACCACGACGTCCGCGTGCCGCTACCGAACGAGAAGCCCTTCTGCTTCAGCGTGGAGCGGACCTCGAGCGCGTTGAACGTGCCCGCGGGGACCTGGATCCGCTTGATCCCGATGATCTTCGAGGACCCCCGTACGCCGTACTGGGTGAAGTCGTGGCTCGGCACCTTCACCGACCACGTGTCTCCCGCGGCCGGGTACGCCGTGAGGACCGGGTTCATGCCGAAGTTCATCAGGTCGAACGGCGTGAGGAACCGATTCCGTTTCGCCGCCGAGCGACCCTTCGGCCCGAGCTTGGGCAGCTTCAGGGACGTGATCGCCTTCGAGACGGCCGCGGTGTTCGTCACACCGTCGAGCCTCGTCGAGTAGATGTAGGCGGCGGCGACGCGAATCGGGCCCGACACGCTCCGAAAGATGAACCGCGCCGTCTGCTGGAGGTTCGCGTCGACGGTCACCTGCTCGACCTCGGGCGTCTTGAGGTGCTTCGTGTTCGTCCATCGGTACCGCAGCGTGCGGCCCTTCGTCAGCGGGAAGTAGTTGGCGTCCGACGGGGTCGTCTCTGGCATCAGGCTCGTCGACAGGAGCTCGCTCGTCGACGTGGCCGCGTCGGAGCCGCCATCGTGCTGGAACTCGAGCTTCACGGGCCCGACGCCGAAGACCCACCAGACCGTTCGCTCGCCGCTCCCGTAGGGGTCGCCGAGTGCGCCTGCCTGCGTGACGTCCGTGCGGATCTTGGCGGCGGTGACGGGTCCCTGGAACGCCGGCACCGACACCTGCTCGGTGCCGAGGTACGTCGACGTGCTGTTGACGTCGTTCAGCTGGCCGCCCGTACTGGTCCAGGTCTCGCCCTTGAGCAGCGGCTCCCAGATCACGGGCACCCGGCTGCCCCAGATGAGGTAGTAGAGCGTGTCCGAGAGCGCGTTCCCGCAGTTCTGCGCCGTGGGGCAGAGGACGGGAAAGCTCGCCGGTGGCGCGGTGCTCGACCAATTCGTGTTCGTCACGCCGAACGGCGTCTCGACGAAGTCCATCGTCCCGAAGCCCTCGATCGCGCCGCTTGCGTTCGCCTCGCCAGCGGTCGTCCAGCCGAGCGTGAACGAGCTCCCACTCTGGTTGGCGACCACCACCTTCTCCTTCGTCGGCGTCTGCGCGTAGACGCTGTCCGACCACTGGTACTCCCAGCTCGCGCCGCTCGGGTGCGGCCACCAGTCGTCCGCCGTGGCGGGTGCGGCGAAGACGAGCGCGGCGAGCGCCATGACGAGGACCCCGACCTTCATCACTCCTTGCAGCCTAGCCGCGCGGCGCCCCCTGTCCATCCTCGACGGCGCTTCGAGCAGGTCGAGAGGAGACCCACGAGGACGGAGCGAAAGCCCCGACCGTGGCCGACCTCCTCGCCCTCTGCGCCGCCTTCATGTTCGCCCTGGCCGCGACCCTCCAACAGAAGGGCGCGCTCGGGATGGGTGCGATCTCGTTCCGCGACCCCCGGACGTTCGTGCGGCTCGCCAGGCAGGAGTGGTGGCTGGTGGGGACGCTCGCCCTCCTCGTCGGCTACGTCTTCCAGGCCGTCGCGCTCGACCACGGCCGGCTCGCCGTGATCCAGCCGCTGCTCGTCACCACGATCGTCTTCGCACTGCCGCTCGGCCACTACCTCACCGGGCAGACCGTCAGCGGCAGGCAGATCGTCGCCGCAGCAATCGTCGTGGCCGGGCTGACACTGTTCACGGTCGTCGGCAAGGCCGCCCACGGCAACGACGACGCGCCGTCATGGCAGTGGGCGATCGCGATCGTCGTCCTGTCGCTCGCCGCCGCTGCGCTGGTCGTCGTTGGTGGTCGTGGCTCGCTCGCACGGAAGGCCGCGTCCTTCGGCGCGTGTGCCGGGCTCCTCTACGGCGTCTCGGCGTCGCTGTGGAAACCCACCGGGCGACGCTGAGCACGGGCGGAGCGAGCGCGATGTTGTCGAACTGGGAGTTCTGGGCGTTTGCCGCCGCCGGGATCCTCGCGTTCCTCGTGCAGCAGGTCTCGCTCGCGACCGGGAGGCTCGCGCCGTCCGTGGCGATGACCTCGGTCGTGAACCCGCTCGTCTGCATCGTGATCGGAACGCTGCTGCTCGACGAGCGACTCGCCGACCCGACGTGGCACAAGGTCGTCGCCTACGCCGGCCTCGTCGTCGCGCTCCTCGGCGCGACGTCGATCACCCGATCGGTCGAGGACGCGAAGGAAGACGGCGAAACCGCGACCGCGCTGACGTTCCGGGCGACGTCGGCGGGGCCCGGCTCGAGCTAGGTCGTGGTGTCGGTCGTTTCGGGCTCCCGGCCGTTCGGCGGCGTCGGCTCGCCGGGCGAGTCGGCCGGCGCGGGCTCGGCGACGGTCGGCTCCGTCGGCGCGGGTGCGGACGGCGGAACGGCGGGCGGAGTCGCCTCACCTGCGAGGCCCGGCGTCGGCTCGGACGCGCTGGCGTTCAGCTTGCTCTGGAGGTAGCCGGAGTAGGCGATGTTGACGAGCGGGATGTAGCAGAGGCAGAACTGCAGCCCCGCGGACAAGCCGTCGGCGTGCGTTGCCTCCCGAACACGCGACCACGTCCGCCAGATCGAGACGTACGGCGGGACGATGATCAGCGCACCGACCGTGATCGCGACGACGCTCAGTCCCGGTGACCAGGAGTCGTTGTTCGCGAGCGTCTTCGCGTCCTTGTTGAGCTTGTAGTACCAGACGATGCCCATGATCCCGAGGGTCACGATCGAGATCACGTACCAGAGGAAGATGTTGCGTCGGCCGATCATCGCCGCCTCCTTGAGCAGGCGCTTCGTGCCTGTCGTTACGTCCCGAGCGCGCCTTACCCTAACCGACCCGTGGTGCGACGAGGCGGACGCGAAGACGACACGCGCACGCTCAGCTCCCCGGGTTGGACTCGAACCAACAACCCTCCGGTTAACAGCCGGATGCTCTGCCAATTGAGCTACCGGGGAAGGCAGCGCGTCAGTGTAGCCGCTCGAGAAGCGCGGCGATCTCGCGCAGGGAGGCCTCGTCGTCGGCGACTCCTCGGAGGCGTAGCGTGTCGGCGAAGCCCCCCTGCAGCTCGCGCAGCAGCGCCTCGACGGGGATGCCGGTTGTCGGATCGTCGACGAGGAAGATCCTGCGCGGCTCGGCCTCACTCCCCCACGCCGCGTGGAAGGCGACGAGGCGCCGCCAGGCGTACTCCGGCCACACGGGCACGACGCAGACGCCGTTGTCGCGCTCTGCGAGGCCGTCGGCGAGCTGCACCGCGAGCTCGCGGTCGGCGAAGAGTGGCTGCGCGTCGCCGGCGGGAAGCAGGTCGAGCTGGCCGTCGCGCGAGAGGACGGCGAGAGCGTAGGCGGGGCGGTCGTTCGGTTGCCCGGCCTCTCCCAGCGCGAGCGCGTGGTCCAGGTCGTCCCTGCGCGTCTCCGCGCTGCGACGGCCTGTGAGCAGGCGGTGGGCGTGCTGACGCGTCGTGTGCAACCTCTGGGCGAGTTCCGCAACCGTCAGGCCTTTCGCGCGCAGCAACGCTTGCCAAACGTCCGCATCGTGCGGCATGGCGACGAGTGTAAACCGCTAGCTCGAGAGTGGTTGCGCCGCGGACAGCTCCTCGACCGCGCCGTGGATCCTGGCCAGCGCAGCTTGGAGCTCCAGTGTCCGCGCCGGATCGGCCTCGACGAGCTCGCGGCGGATACGTCGCTCGCGGAGCCGCAGGAGCAGCTCCTCCGCGGTTCGCTCGTCGATCCCCTCGGCGACCGCGCGCGCGTCGAGCTCGGCCAGCAGCCCGACGAGCTCCTGGTCCTCGTCGGCCTCGCCGACGAGGAACGCGCGCAGGCGCCGGTTCGGCTCTGCGTCGAAGTGCTCGGCGCCGAGCTCGGCGAGGACCGGGACGAGGCGGCGGTGGGCGACGACGCCTGCGAGCGCGTTCCGCTCGAGCCGCTCGCCGGCGTCGAGCAGACGCGGCGAGACGGTGCCGGTCGTGGCGGCGCCGAGCCGCGGCGCGAGGCCTGCCAGCGTCTCCTTGGGGAGGTCGAGTCGGTCGGCCACGAGCCGGAGCGCGGCCTGCCGCTCGGGTGAGTCCTCGAACCGCCCGATCACCTCGCGCACGCGTACGAACGCCTCCTGGCGATCGGTCGCCCGCTCCACCTCGAGACGCACGCGGTACAGGAGGTAGCCCTCTGCGGAGGCGATCCGCTGCTCGAACCCGTCTGCGAGGTCGGCCGGGTCGAGCCCGGGCGGGAGCGCCACCACGCGGACGTCGAAGCCCTGCGACGTTGCCAGCTCCATCCCACGGAGCGTCGCGGCCTCGCCCGCGGCGTCGCCGTCGAAGCAGAGCACGACCTTCTTGGTCAGGCGGCCCAGCTCGCGGAGCTGGCGCTCCGTCAGCGCCGTGCCCATCGACGCGACCACTGGCTCGATCCCCGCCTGTCGCAGAGCGAGCACGTCGGTGTTCCCCTCGACCACGACCGCGCGCTCCTGCTTCGCGATCGCGCCGCGCGCGAGGTGCAGGCCGTAGAGGAGGTCTCCCTTCCGGAAGAGCTCGCCTTCGGGAGAGTTCACGTACTTCGCGCGCAACGGGTCGTCCTCGCGGAGCTTGCGCGCCTGGAAGCCGAGCACTCGCCCGCGAGGATCGGCGAGCGGGAACAGGAGTCGGCCGTTGAAGTAGTCGTTGCCGCGCGCGTTGCTCAGCCCGGCCGAGCGCAGCTCCTCGCGCGAGTAGCCGCGCTCGGCTGCCTTGCGCACGAGCGTCGAGCCGCCAAGAGCGAGCCCGAGCCGGAACTCACGGCAGATGTCCTCGCCGAGCCCGCGCCCCGCGAGGTAGTCGCGAGCGAGCGAGCCGGCCTGCGACTCCCACAGGTAGCGCTCGTAGAAGCTCGCCGCGGCATCGAGCAGAGAGAGCAGGCGTTCGTGGCGCCTGCGCCGCGCGTCGTGTTCGGGCGAGACCTCCTCGTACTCGACCTTCACGTTGAAGCGGTCGGCGAGCCACTCCACCGCTCCCGCGAAGTCGAGCTGCTCGGTCTCGCGCACGAAGGTGATGAGGTCGCCCTTCGCGCCGCACCCGAAGCAGTAGTAGAGCTTGTCGGCGGCGTTCACCGAGAAGCTCGGAGTGCGCTCCTCGTGGAACGGGCAGCGGCCGACGTACCGTGCTCCCGTCTTCCGAAGCGGCGTGCGGGCGGAGATGACCGCTACCACGTCGGCCGCGGCCTTGACCTCCTCGACCGATGCATCCTTGATCCTCGCCATCAGCTAGACGGTGACGCTAGACGAGCGGGACGACACCACGGCTTCACAGCGACGTGGCGTAGTCGAGCGCGAACCGGTCCGTCATCCCGGAGACGAACGCGACCACGGCGTCCGGATCGTCGCCGCGCGCCACGAGGTGCTCGAAGATCGTCCGGACCGTCGTACGCGCGCGGTCGTGCTCCTCGCGCGCGTGGGGTCCGAGGTACACGCGCTCGAACATGAACGCGCGCAAGGCGAGCATCGCGTTGCCGACCTCCTCGGTCTGGACGATGTCGCCGGCGCGCTCCGACGTCTCGACGAGGTCGTGGACGAGCCTGTCGATGCGGCGCGAGCCAGTGTCTCCGAGTACGGCGAGTTCCTCGCGAGGCAGATCCTCGGCCCGGAGGATGCCGAAGCGCACTGCATCGTCGATGTCGTGGTTGATGTAGGCGAAACGATCGACGAGCCTGACGATCTTGCCCTCGAGCGTCGCCGGCTCGCGGTCACCCGTGTGCGTGAGGATGCCGTCGCGGACCTCTTCGGTGAGGTTCAGCTCCTCGGCGATCCGCAGCGACTGCTCGTTGTGCCGGAACCTGCGCCCGAAGCGCTCGCCGAGCGCTTCGTCCAGCGCCTCCTCCCCCGCGTGCCCGAACGGCGGATGCCCCATGTCGTGGCCGAGCCCGATCGCCTCGGTCAAGTCCTCGTTCAGGCGGAGCGCCCGGGCGACGCCGCGCGCGATCCCCGTCGTCTCGAGCGTGTGCGTCATCCGCGTGCGGTAGTGGTCGCCCTGCGGGTCGATGAAGACCTGCGTCTTGCCCTTCAGACGGCGGAACGGCTTCGAGTGGAGGATGCGGTCGCGGTCGCGCTGGAACGGCGTCCGCAGCCTGCACTCGTCCTCTTCGCGCAGACGGCCGCCCGTGTCGTACGAGCGCACGGCGAGCGGCGAGAGCGAGCGTTCCTCGTCGTCCCGGATGCGTCGGGCGAACGCGTCCGCGACGTCCGTTCCTGCGATCTCCCGCACCGGGCCTAGCGTAGACGGAGACTGGGCTAGATGATGATCGGCACGGTGCCGCCGTCGGCGCTCCATGCCGCCCCGGTGACGTAGCTCGCCTGCGCCGAGCAGAGAAAGACGATCACGGCGGCGACCTCCTCCGGCTGTGCCATGCGGCCGAGCGGGCGGCCGCCGCCGACGGCTGCGAGCACCTCGTCCCGCGTCTGTCCCGATCGTGCCGCCTGCTGGTCGGCCAAGCCGCCTTCGGCCAACCACGCGGCCGTTGCGGTCGGTCCCGGCGCCACGGCGTTGCAGCGGATCCGGTGTTTCGCGTTGAGGTCGGCAATCAGCCGGGAGAGCGAGAGCACGGCCGCCTTCGTCACGGAGTAGTTGGGCATGGCGACGGACGGTCGCTTCCCGGACGACGAGGCGACGTTGACGATCGCGCCGCCACCACTCGCCCGCATGGCTGGCAGAACCTCGCGGATCGTCCGCACGTAGCTCATCACGTTCAGCTGCCACATCTCGTCCCACTGCCGGTCGGTGAGCTCGTCGAAGGTCGCCTGGTACGCATCTGCGACGTTGTTGACGAGGCAGTCCACGGAGCCGAGCGCGTCCGTTGCCTCGCCGACCAGCGTTCGCGGCCCGTCGGGGTCGGCGATCTCCGCGACGACGCCGAGCTCGGCACCGCACTCGCGTCGCGCCAGCTCGACGCGCCGCTCGTCTCGTCCGGTGACCGCGACGCGCGCGCCCTCGGCGACGAGGAGACGTGCGGTCTCGAGGCCGATCCCTCCCGTCGACCCGGTGACCAGGCAGACGCGGTCGCGCAGGCCGAGGTCCACGGCATCTAGCCTAATTCGTGTGACGACGTTGATCCTCGTCCGGCACGGTGAGACGGACTGGAACCGCGACGGACGGTTCCAGGGACACGCCGATCCACCGCTGAACGAACGCGGTCGGCGTCAGGCCCATGCGCTCGCCGAGCAGTTCGCGCGCGAGCCGATCGAGGCGGTCTACGCCAGCGACCTCGTGCGCGCGCACGAGACGGCGACGATCATCGCCAAGCGCCTCGGGCTCGACGTCGTCGTCGATCCGGAGTTGCGGGAGCGCGACGTCGGGGAGTGGTCCGGGCTCACGCTCGCCGAGATCGAAGAGCGCTTCCCGGACCAGCTCGACCAGTGGCGGTCAGGTCACATCACGGTCGGCGAGAGTCGCGAGTCGCTTACCGATCGCGCTCTCACCGCGGCGCTCCGAATCGCGGCGGCGCACCCCGACGGCGAGGTCCTGCTCGTCGCCCACGGCGGAACGCTGCGGATGTTGCGCCGGGCGGCGGCGCCGAGAGACGAGTCGCCGCCTGCCATGGCGAACGGCGAGGTGGCCAGAATCGCCGTCCGAGACGGCGGCTTCCGCGGTCTAGACTGAGCCCCCGGTGGAGGACTACACCAACAAGTACAAAGGGGAGCAGGTCGAGGTCGCGCTCTTCGGAGGGGAGTACCAGGAGGGCGTGCTCACGGCCTACTGCTACGTCGAGGACGTCGCACACATCGAGCTGAACGGTCACATTCTCGTGCCCCTGCAGAACATCGCCTCGCTTCATTGCTCGAGTCGTTGCGACGCGCCCGAGGACGATTGGCCTCCACGCGGGCTTCGCGACGACGAGCAAGAAGACGGCGCCTAGCCCGCCGTGGGCGGGGCGCTCATCGCCGTGCGCAACATCCTGAAGGCGTGGCTGCTGATGGTCGCTGCCTGCGCAGTGCTCGGCGGGCTCGGCTGGCTCTTGGGCGGCTACCGCCTGCTCTCGATCTTCGTCTTCTGCGGAGCTCTGCTCGCGGCCGCGCTCTATTGGTACTCCGACCGGGTCGCGCTCGGCCTCGTCGGCGCACGCGAGCTCCCGCTCGGGGAAGGCCCGGCCGTCCACTCGAGCGTCGAGCGGCTCGCAGCGCTTGCAGGCGTCTCGAGGCCGAAGCTCTACCTGCTCCCGGACGGCCTGCCCCGCGCGCTCGCTGTCGGCCGCGGCCCGCGAGGCGCGACGATCGCGCTGAGCGCGGGCCTGATCGGCGCGGCGACGCCGGCGGAGCTCGAGGCCGTGATCGCCCACGAGCTCGCACACGTCCGCCACCGGGACGTCCTCGTCCAGACGTCGGTCGTCGTCCTCGCCGCGACGGTGCTCGAGCTGAGCAGGATCGGCGGCTGGTTCCAGGGAGCCCTGCTCTGGCTGCTCGGCCCGCTCTCGGCGGCGTTCGTGCACGTGATGCTCTCGCCGAAACGCGAGTTCCTCGCCGACCGTGCGGCCGCGACTATCTGCGACTCACCGCATCCGATGGCCGACGCGCTCGTCCGTCTCGACCAGGCGGCCGAGTACGTCGCCTTCCAGGGGAGCCCCGCCACGGAACCGCTGTACACCGTCAATCCGTTCCTCGAGGACGGGCTCGCGAAGATGTTCGTCACCCATCCGCCCGTCGCCGAGCGCGTCCATCGCCTGCGCGAGCTCGATCCGGGTTGGCGCGACCGACTCCGCGCAGCTTGAACGCGACGCTCGCCATGCGATCGGGCTGCGATACCACGAGGGACCGTTCCTCGACCTCGGCGATGACACGGAGATCAAGCCCGGGATGGTGTTCACGGTCGAGCCGGGCCTCTACGCGGCGGGCGTCGGAGGTTTCCGACACTCCGACACCGTCGCCGTCACGGATGACGGGAGCGAGCTCCTGACGTTCTATCCGAGGGACCCCGAGAGCCTGACGCTGCCCGCCCGGTGACGCTCGAGTATCGCCGCCTCGAGTCGAGCGAGGTCGCGCGGGTGGGCGAGATCGACCGCACCGAGCGAATCGACACCATCTACGTGCAGCACGGTGTCGAGCTCGAGGCGGTCACCGGCGAGTTCAGCGCGCCCGCCTGGCTCACCAACGGCACCGGGGAGCACTCCGTCGCACACCAGGTCGACGAGTGCGAACGACACCTCGCCGCCGGCGGGATCGCGCTCGGCGCGTTCTCGGACGGACGACTCGTGGGCATCGGGATCGTCGTGCCACACGTCCGCGACGCTGTCGCGCAGCTCGCGTATCTCCACGTCAGCGACGGCGTCCGCGGCCGGGGAGTCGGCGTCCGGCTCACCACCGACCTCGAGCGAATCGCGCGCGACCTCGGCGACGCGACGATCGTCGTGTCCGCCACTCCGTCTGCACACACGGTCGAGTTCTACCTCGCCCGCGGGTACGTGCCGACGGCGTGCCCGCTGCCGGAACTCGCCGAGCTTGAGCCGGACGACGTGCACATGGAGAAGCGGCTCGAGGACTGAAAAAGGGCCGCTCTCGCGGCCCTTTCGAAGAGAGAAATCGGCGGCTACCTACTCTCCCGGGAGGTTGCCCTCCGAGTACCATCGGCGCAAGCGGGCTTAACTTCTCTGTTCGGAATGGGAAGAGGTGTTTCCCCGCCGCTGTGACCGCCGAACTTGTCAGGGCGCTGCACGCCTTCGCGCACCCTCAAAACTCCATAGCGGTTACGACGTGTTCAAATCAAGACCTCGAGCAATTAGTACGGGTCCGCTGAACACATTGCTGTGCTTACACGTCCCGCCTATCAACGTGGTGGTCTCCCACGGCTCTTACTCCCTCGAGGGGATGGGAAGCCTCATCTCGAGGTGGGCTTCCCGCTTAGATGCTTTCAGCGGTTATCCCATCCGGACGTGGCTAATCAGCAGCGCCGTTGGCACGACGACTGATACACCAGAGGTCCGTTCGCTCCGGTCCTCTCGTACTAGGAGCGACTCCTCTCAAGCTTCCAGCGCCCATGGTGGATAGGGACCGAACTGTCTCACGACGTTCTGAACCCAGCTCGCGTGCCGCTTTAACGGGCGAACAGCCCGACCCTTGGGACCTGCTCCAGCCCCAGGATGCGACGAGCCGACATCGAGGTGCCAAACCCTTCCGTCGATGTGGACTCTTGGGAAGGATAAGCCTGTTATCCCCGGAGTACCTTTTATCCGTTGAGCGACGGCAATTCCACGCTTCACCGCCGGATCACTATGGCCTGCTTTCGCACCTGCTCGACATGTCTGTCTCGCAGTCAAGCTCCCTTATGCCATTACGCTCTACGCACGATTTCCAACCGTGCTGAGGGAACCTTTGCGCGCCTCCGTTACATTTTGGGAGGCGACCGCCCCAGTCAAACTACCCACCTGACGCTGTTCCAGAGCCGG
>DASPSY010000051.1:0-61427 GCA_035623685.1 Gaiellaceae bacterium | reverse complement strand
GCGGTCCCGAGCACGTTGACGTCGAAGTAGTCGCCGCCCAGACGACGCGACGGCAGGAAGCCCTCGAACACCTCTCCGAACCGGACGAAGATGCCGGCCCCGATCAGGCCGATGATCTCCCCCTCCCACGCCGCGTCCCAGCCTCGCTGGAAGAGCTCCGCCTCGAGGAGCCAGGCGAGGCAGAGGGCGTCCGCCAGGTACTCGTGGTCCGCCACCTCTCGCTCGCGCATCGAGGTGTGGTCGCCGAGCGCCGCCAGGTCGCCTGGCACGAGCTCGTCGGAGAGCCCGAGCTCGCGCAGGAGGGCTCGATGGACGATCAGGTCGGGGTAGCGGCGGATCGGCGACGTGAAGTGGCAGTACGCCGTCGAGGCGAGCCCCGAGTGGCCGAGGTTCCGGGGGTCGTAGCGGGCCTGCTTCAGCGAGCGGAGCACGAGCGCGGGGAACGCCTCGCGGCCGCGTCCCGTCCGGCCGACGTAGTCCATCACCCGCTCGCTCGTTGCCGCTGCCACCTTGGCCGCGGCGTCGGGGGTCAGCGGGTCCGGAGCCGGCGGCGTTGGGACGTCGAGATCGGCGAGCTTCGCCAGCAGCAGCTCGATCGAATCGGGATCCGGCCGCTCGTGGATCCGGTAGAGCGTCGCGCGGTGGCGCGAGGAGAGCAGCTCGGCGACCGCCTCGTTGGCCGCGATCATCAGCTCCTCCACCAGGCGGTGCGCGGTCGGCTCCGACTCCTTCCACGCGCGGGCGATCCCACCCCGGCCGTCGAAGGCGAAGGCGATCTCTGGGCTCTCGATGCGGAGGGCGCCGCGCGCGAAGCGACGGTCGCGAAGACGCGCGGTCAGCCCGTCGATCAGCTCGAGCGCGGATGCGACTGCAGGGTCGGCCTCGCGCCGCTCGGCCTGCCCATAGGTGAGGCGCGCGTCGCTGCGGATCACCGAGCGGTAGAGGAGCGGCTCTCCGCGCGGGGGGAACTCGACGGTGACGGTCAGGCGGTCCTCGTGCGGACGGAGGCTGCAGCGGTCGTCCGCGAGCGCCGGCGGCAGCATCGGCGCGGCGCGGCCGGGGACGTAGGTCGTGAAGGCGCGCGTGGCGGCGCCGTCGTCGAGCGGCGACCCTGCCGCAACGTAGGCCGAGACGTCGGCGATGTGCACCCACGCGCGGATCCCGTCCTGCTCCTCCCGGACGGAGAGCGCGTCGTCGAAGTCCTCGGCAGTCGCCGGATCGATCGTGAACGTGGTCAGGTCGCGGAGGTCGGTGCGTCCCTCGAGCGTCGGCTCGGGTAGGTCGTACGGCTCGAACTGCGTGCGGGCGCCCGTGTGCACCAAGAGTCCCTCGAGCACCGCCTCGATGTCCTTCGCCGGGCCGAGTACGCGATCGAGCCGCGGGCGGCCGCGTCCACCTCCCGTCGAGACGACCGCGAGGTCGCCAGGCCGTGCGTCGCCGAGCCCTTTCCGGTCGAGCATCAGGGGCGCGGAGGGGACGAAGTACGGCTCGCCGACCGTCAGCTTCCCGCGGCGCGTCAGTTCGACGACGACTGTGTCAGACACCGTGACGAAGTCGTGTCGCGCGCGTGATCGAGGGTAGCGCCGTGCGGACGGTTCTCTTCGTTCTGCAGGCGTTGTTGGAAAGCACGGTCCTGGGACGGACGTCCTTCCTTCGGACATGACCCAGTGTCAGACACCGTGACGGCGCCGTCACGAAAGCGTCGCGCGGCTTCGCCGCGGGCCGGCGCGCGCGCGAGCGCGTCAGATCCGCAGGAAGCGCCGGATCGTGAGCCCGGAGCCGGCCGCGCCGAGCGCCAGCCCGACTCCGATGAGGATGAGCGCGTTCAGCGAGAAGGCAAGCGCCTTGACGTCGTGCCCGGCGTTCAGGGTCCCGAGCGACGGGAGGACGACCGACCTGCCGATGATCAGCAGGATGATCGCCCCGATCGCGCCGACCAGCCCGCACATGAGCCCTTCGAGCATGAACGGCCCGCGGACGAACCAGTTGGTGGCCCCGACGAGCTTCATCACCTCGATCTCCCGCCGCCGCGAGAAGATCGACAGGCGGATCGTGTTCGCGATCAGCAGCGTCGACGCGAGGATGAGCAGGATCGCGGCCGCGATGAAGAACGACTCGATGATGTGCGTGACGTGGAGCACGTGCTTCGTCAGCTTCCCGCCCCAGTCGACGTTCTGCACACCTGCGAAATTCGCGCTCTGCAGCTCCTTCCCGATCACGGGAGTCAGGTCACCGCTCGTCGGATAGATCTTCAACTCGTCCGGGAACGGATTGCCCGGCAGCACCTTCACCGCCGCGGGCTGCGATTTGCGCATGACGGCGAGCGCCTGCTCCTTGGAGATGAACTGGACCCTCTTGATCCGCGAGTCGCCGTTCAGGCGCTGCGCGACCGCGGTCTCCTGCCCCTTCGTCGCGTCGACGCCGTTGCAGTTCGGCTCATCCGCCGTGCAGAAGTAGACGCGCACGGCGAGCTGGTCCTTCAGCTGCCGATCGTACGAGTGCGCCCAGCTCCAGAGGCCGATGAACAGCCCGAGCAGGAACATCCCGATCAGCACGGTGACCGCAGCGGCAAGCGTCGTCGACATGTTCGCCCCGAGGGAGCGCAGCGACTCGCCGAAGATCGTGCGGACGCGGCTCACGACTCGTAGCCGCCGCGACGCTCGTCGCGCGCGAGCCGCCCGTCCTCGAGCGCGATCACGCGGCGCCGCATCTTGTCCACCATCTCGCGGTCGTGCGTGACCATGAGGATCGTCGTGCCCGCGCGATTGATGCGATACAGCAGTTGCATGATCCCGACTGACGTGTCGGGGTCGAGGTTCCCGGTCGGCTCGTCGCAGACGAGCAGCGGCGGGTGGTTCACGAATGCGCGCGCGATCGAGACGCGCTGCTGCTCGCCGCCGGAGAGCTCGTCCGGATACGAGTTGAGCTTGTGCGACAGGCCGACGAGGTTCAGCACCTCCGGCACCTTGCGACGAATCGCGCTCTGGTTCTCGCCCTGCACCTTCAGCGCGTACGCGACGTTCTCGGAGGTCGTGCGCCGCGGCAGCAGCTTGAAGTCCTGGAATACGCAGCCGACGTTGCGACGCAGCAGCGGCACCTTCGAACGCCGCAGCCGCGCGAGGTCGCGACCGCCCACGATGATGCGTCCGCGCGTCGGCTCGAGCTCCTTCAGCAGCAGCCGGACGATCGTCGACTTGCCGGAGCCCGACGCACCGACGACGAATACGAACTCGCCCTTCTCGATCACGAACGAGACGTCGCGGAGAGCGGTGACGTCCGGCTCGTAGACCTTCGTCACCGACTCGAACACGATCATCGCGTTCGAGGACGGGGACGGCGTCGGCGGACCGGCGCCGTTCGTCTCGGCACTCGTCGGGATCTCGATGGAGTCTGTCTGGAGGGTCGTGTCCGTCACTCGGGGGAAACAGATAGCGCGAGAACCGGCCCGCACCGGGCGTTGGGAACCGGGCCAGTCTAGCGAAAACTGCTGCTAGATCACTTTTCCGGCCGCTTTCGCGAGGAGAAAAGCGTGGATGAAGCCGTCCAGGTCGCCGTCGAGGACGCCCTGGGTGTTGCCCACCTCGTGCTCCGTGCGGTGGTCCTTCACGAGCTGGTACGGGTGCAGGACGTAGGAGCGGATCTGGCTGCCGAAGCCGATGTCCTGGGCGGCTCCACGCTCCCTCGCGAGCTCCGCCTCGCGCTCCTCCTCGGCCAGCTCCGCGAGCCGCGAGCGGAGGATGCGCAGAGCGGTCTGCTTGTTCGACGACTGCGAGCGCTCGTTCTGCACGCTGACGACGATGCCCGTCGGCAGGTGCGTGATGCGGACCGCGGAGTCGGTCTTGTTGACGTGCTGGCCGCCCGCCCCCGAGGCGCGATACGTGTCGACGCGGATGTCGTCGTCGCGGATCTCGACCTCGCCGTCGTCGGGAAGGAGCGGGCTGACGATCACCTGAGCGAACGACGTGTGCCTGCGATGCGCCTGGTCGAACGGCGAGAGACGCACGAGCCGGTGCACGCCGCGCTCTGCCTTGAGGATCCCGTACGCGTTCTCGCCCTTCGCCGTGAACGTCGCCGACTTGAGCCCCGCCTCCTCGCCCGGGCTCGCCTCGAGCACGTCGGTCGCGAACCCGCGCGCCGCCGCCCAGCGCAGGTACATCCGGAGCAGCATCTCGGCCCAGTCCTGCGCATCCGTCCCACCTGTGCCGGCGTGGATGGTGACCACCGCGTCGCCGTCGTCGTACTCTCCGGTGAAGAGCGCGTCCTCCTCCAGCCGGTCGAGCTCGTGCTGGATCGGCTGGATCTGCTGGGCGATCTCGAGCTCGAGCCCGCCGTCCAGCGACAGCAGCTCGCGCGCGTCCTCGTACTCGCGGACGAGCTGGTCGTAGCGCCCGAGCCGCCGCGTCACCCGCGCGTGCTCGGCGGAGAGGCGCGCGGCACGCTCGGGGTCGTTCCAGAAGTCCGGCGTCGCGAGCTCGACTTCGAGCTCGGCGACGCGGGCGTTCAGCGCATCCGGGTCAAAGGTAATCACGGACCCACGCGAGGCGGGTCCCGATCTCCTCGAGCTGATCTCCGAGCGGAACGGACGTCTCTGCCACGGAGGCGATCCTAGCTACTGCAACCGTCGTCGGCGTCGCGCGAGCCGACGAGCGTCTCGAGCGCACGCACGGCGCCGAACTTGAACGCGAGCTTCACGGGACCGGCGCCCCCGGACGTCAGGCGCAGCATCCCGTCCTTGGTCTCCGTCACGCAGCCACGCGACGCGTCCCAATACGGCGAGTACCGGACTGCGACGCGATAAGTCCCCGGTCCCCCGAGGTCGACGGCGATGCTCGCCTGTCCGAGGCGAGTGACGCGCGCGCGGTACGGACCGTCGACGAGCTTGGCAGGGTGCGGCACCGCGTAGATCGAGACGTTCGTCAGCCGCCTGACGAGCCTGAGCCCCGAGTGGCCGCTGCGCAGGAGGGCGGCCTCCGCCCGCGCGCTGTAGTCCGGCGGCGCGTCGGTGAGGACGACGTAACGGACGGCGAGCCGGCGAAGCCAGGCGACGTATGCCTTCGGCCCGAACGTGCCGTAGAGGATCTTGTTCTCGGGGAAGTCGTCCTGCCGGTACCAGCCGCGCGCTAGGGGGATCTGCGCCTCGGGCAGGTAGACGGCCGGCCAGTGGCCGGCCGTGTCTACGGCCTCGACGCGGTACGAGGGGCCGAGATGGCGGTGGAGGTACGCGATCGTCGGCCGCCAGTAGGCTCGGGCGGAGGCCGGATCGGCAACGGCGTGGCTGAAGTTCGCGGCGAGCGGCGTCACGTTCCAGATCCCCGCGAGCACGAGCACGGGCACGGCGAGCCGCAACGGCCGCCAGGCCCGCAGCGACAGCGCGAGCACGGCCAGGGGCAGCGCCGCGTAGCGGACCCGCTCGATGTTCTCCCCGACCGCGGAGGGGACGACGAAGGAAGCGATGCACGCAGCGAAGTAGACGAAGAAGAAGCACAGCAGCGGACGCGCACGTTCGACGCGCCGCGTCGTGATCACGCCGAGCGAGCAGAAGATGATCGCGGGGATCAGCTCCGCCGTCGAGAACGGGAAGCGCCCGTTGCCCGGGAAGACGCGCAGCACGAGCAGCTCGAGGAAACCGGCGACCACGATCACCGCGGCGGGGACGACGAGCTGCGACGGCTCACGACGACGCGCGATCGCGATCCCGAGCAGGAACAGGGCCATCAGGGCGAACGCAAGGGGGCTCGCCGCGATCGTCAGCACGGCGAGGATCGCGAACCTGCCGCGATGGTTCTCCTGCAGCGCCCAGATCGCGAGCAGCGCGAGCGCCGCTCCGAGCGCGAACGGGAACGCGGCCGACAGGGCGATCCCTGCCCACACCACCGCGAACGAGCGAGTCGAGAGCCGCGCGATCGGCCCCCACTCCCGCCAGCACACGATCGCGAACGCGATCGCGGCCGTCGTGATCGACGCGAGCGCCAGCGCCTTGATCCCGATCAGTCCGGCGAGCGGGTAGTAGAGGACGCTGTAGGTGATGAACGAGTAGCGACCCGCGTACCAGAAGTTGTTCCAGAAGCTGAAGCCGTGCTGGAGGAAGTAGACCCGCTGGTAGGCGTGACCGGCGAGGTCGATTCCGGGCGGGCCCGCCCACAGGAGGATCGCCGACAGGGTCGCTGCTGCACCGGCGGCGATGAGAGCCTCGCGAGCCAGCTCTCCCGGGCGGCGGAGAACCATCGGCGCGAAAGCGTAGACCAAGCGGCCCCGCTCCGTGGTGCGAACGGTGCCTGGCTCAGCGAGGACGGGTGGCGCGACGCGGCGCTAGGCCCCGTGGCACTTCTTGTACTTCTTGCCGCTCCCGCACCAGCAGGGGTCGTTGCGGCCGATGTTGTCGCGCGCCGACTTGACGATCTGCCCCGATCCCGTCGCCACCGCGCCACCGCCGGACATCGCCATCGTCGCGGTCGACGTGGGACTGGCGCCGGCTGCCGCGATCGCGTCGGCTCCGGCCAGCGACTCGTGCTCGTACTGGAGGTTGCCGCCGGGGGCACCGTCGCCGTTCGCCGACCCCGCCGCCAGCTCCTCCTCGCCGACCGCGCCGGGCTCGAGCTGCGCGTGGAAGATGGTGTGCACGACCTCCTCGCGGATGGTCAGGCCGAGCTCGGCGAACATCGCGTGCCCCTCGTTGCGGTACTCGACGAGCGGGTCCTTCTGGGCCATGCCGCGCAGGTGGATGCCCTCGCGCATGTAGTCCATCGACTCAAGGTGCTCGCGCCAGCGGATGTCGACCACCTGGAGGATGACGAAGCGCTCGAGCTCCCGCATCAGCTCGGAGCCGAGCTCCGCCTCCTTCTCCTCGTACTCGGAGCCGGCATCGTCCTGGAACTCGGCCGTGAGCGCGTCGCGCGAGCTCGTGTCGACGTCCTCACGGAGCTCGGCCTCCGTGATGTCCGTCCCGTAGAGCGCCTCCATCGCCTTGCAGAGGCCGTCGATGTCCCACTCCTCCGCGTACTCCTCCTGCGTGAAGTGCTCGACCACGCGGGCGACCACCTCGCCGACCCACTCCTTCACCTGGTCGGACATGTCCTCCCCGTCCAGGACCCCGCGCCGCTGCTCGTAGATCACCTGCCGCTGCGTGTTCATCACGTCGTCGTACTTGAGGACGTTCTTGCGCATGACGAAGTTCTGCTCCTCGACCTTCTTCTGCGCGTTCTCGACCTGGCGCGACAGGATCGACGCCTCCATCGGCTGGTCGTCCGGGATCTTGAAGCGCTCCATGATGCGCTTGATCCGCTCCCCGGCGAACAGGCGCACGAGCTCGTCCTCGCCCGAGAGGTAGAACCGCGACTCTCCCGGGTCGCCCTGGCGCCCGGAGCGGCCGCGGAGCTGGTTGTCGATGCGCCGCGCCTCGTGGCGCTCCGTCCCGAGGACGTAGAGGCCGCCGAGCTCGACGACGCCCTCGCCGAGCTTGATGTCGACGCCTCGGCCGGCCATGTTCGTCGCGATCGTGACCGCGTGCGGCTGGCCCGCGTCCTTGATGATCTCGGCCTCGCGCGCGTGCTCCTTCGCGTTGAGGACGTTGTGCGGGATCCCCTGTCGCTTCAGCAGCTCGGACAGGAGCTCCGATGTCTCCACCGCGATCGTGCCCACGAGCACCGGCTGGCCCTTCTCGTGGCGCTCCCTGATGTCGCGGATCACTGCATCGAACTTGCCCAGCTCCGTCTTGAAGATCAGGTCGTTGCGGTCGTCGCGCGCGACGGCGACGTTCGTCGGGATCTCGACGACCTCGAGGTTGTAGATCTCGACGAACTCCTTCTCCTCGGTCTTGGCCGTGCCGGTCATCCCGGCGAGCTTCTCGTAGAGGCGGAAGTAGTTCTGCAGGGTGATCGTGGCGAGCGTGACGTTCTCCTCCTGGATCTTCACGCCCTCCTTGGCCTCGATCGCCTGGTGGAGACCCTCGGACCAGCGGCGGCCCTCCATGATCCGTCCGGTGAACTCGTCGACGATCTTCACCTCGCCGTCCTGGATGACGTAGTCGACATCGAGCCGGTACAGCGACTCGGCCTTCAGGGCCTGGTTGAGGTGGTTGACGAGCTGCGTGTTGCGCGGGTCGTAGAGGTTGTCGATCCGCAGCGCGCGCTCGACCTTCTCGATCGCGCCCGCGCCCGGCGCGACCGTCTTGTGCTTCTCGTCGTACTGGTAGTCCGCGTTCGGGTCCTCGCCCTTCATCAGCGGGTCGTGCGGGACGCCGTGCAGCTGCTTGGCGACGCGGGCGAAGTCGTAGTAGATCTGCGCCGCCGTCTCCGGCTCGCCCGAAATGATCAGCGGCGTCCGCGCCTCGTCGATCAGGATCGAGTCGACCTCGTCCACGATCGCGTAGCTGTGGCCGCGCTGGACGATCCCCTCCAGCGAGACGGCCATGTTGTCGCGGAGGTAGTCGAAGCCGAACTCGGAGTTCGTCCCGTAGGTGATGTCGGCTTCGTACGCGGCCTTGCGGTCGGCCCACGGCATCATGCTCTCGATCCAGCCGACGGTCATCCCGAGGCGCTCGTACACGCCGCGGTTCCACTCGGCGTCGCGCTGCGCGAGGTAGTCGTTGACGGTGACGAGGTGAACGCCCGTCGCTGGAAGAGCGTTCAGGTAGAGCGCGAGGCTCGCGACGAACGTCTTGCCCTCGCCGGTCTTCATCTCGGCGACGTCGCCCTCGTGCAGCACGATCCCGCCCATCAGCTGCACGTCGAACATGCGCTGGTCGGACTCGCGCACGCGCGCCTCGCGGACGCACGCGAACGCCTCGAACAGGAGCTCCTCGAGCGTCTCGCCGTTCTCGAGCCGCTCGCGAAGCTCCGCCGTCTTCCCGCGCAGCTCGTCGTCGGAGAGCTTCTGGTACTCGGGCTCGATCGAGGTGATGTACGCCGCCTGCTCGGCCAGCCGCTTCATGCGACGGCCTTCGCCGAGGCGCAGTGCTTTCTCGAAGGATCCGAGGGCGGAGGACATTCGGGTCTAGGGTAGCGTGCCCCGGCGGCGGCCCGTCCGGCGCATCAGGAGGCGATCGAATCGCCTTAGGGCCAGCGGCTCCGGCCGACGATCATCACCGCGCCGAGCGCCAGGCAGAGAACCGTGAAGGCCGACGAGCCGGACTGGGTGATGGTTCCTATGAGCAGCTGCAGCATGTCGTACCACCGACGGAGAAACGCGCGTCTTTCGTCCAAACATCGGCTCAGAGCGGGTCGATCTTGAGCTCCCACCACGCCTCGTCGAGGCGTTCCGCCCGCACGACGTAGTCCGTCGCGCGCGTGGAGCCGAGCTGCTCGAGCTCGGGCACGGTGCCGAACTCCCTGGCGCCGTCCACGACCAAGGTGCGCTCCGCGCCGCGGACCGTCAGCTCGAGCGCGTCCCCGTCGCGGTCGGGGAGGCGCACGACCTCGATCCTGCGGGCGGCCACGGCCCAGAGGCCTGGCCCCTGACGGACCGCCTCGGCGCGGTACGGCGGGTCAAGCTCGCGCTCGACCGCATCCGCGAGCGGGGTGAGCTTCGCGTCGCCCTCCTCTCGCTCTACCAGCACCGTGCGGTCGGGGAGGACGTCGAACGCGACGTCCTCGCCCGCGACGTCCTCCGCGCGAACGGTCACGACCGCATCCCAGTCGCGTTGGCGGGCGATCCCGTGGATCCCGGGCTCGCGCGTGCCGGCGACGACCGGCCTGGCGTCGTGCTGCGGCGACGCCCCGCCTTCCTGGAGCAGGCGCTCGTGGAGCGGCTGCCGCCGCCTGAAGAGAGCCACGCTCTAGATCTGGGGCTCGATCAACCCGTAGCCCCCGTTGCGGCGGCGGTAGATGACGTTGACCTCGCTCGTCTCCTCGTTACGAAAGACGAAGAAGTCGTGGCCCACGAGCTCGAGCTGGAGCGCGGCCTCCTCGGCGCTCATCGGCTTCACGGCGAACTGCTTCGTCTTGACGATGTTCGGGCCTTGCTCTTCCTCGATGGTCATCGGACCTCCGGTCGTGGTGCCGTTGCCGCGTGGGCTGCGCCTGGTTCGCTTCGCGCGGTAGTGCTCTACCTGACGGAGCAGCTTCTCCGTCAGCTGGTCGATCGACGCCCGCATGTCGGTCGACGCCTCGCGCGCACGCAGGGTCGGCCCCTTCGTGAACACGGTCGCCTCCGCCACCTGGTTGTCGGAGATCGACGGGTTCCGCTCGACGCCCAGCTCGAGTTCGACCTCGGTCAGCTCGTGCAGCTGACGGTCGAGCTTGCCGAGCTTCTCCTCGGCATAGCGGCGGAGGGTGTCGCTGACCTCGAGGTTCCTGCCCTTCACGTGAAGTCGCATCGCGCCTCCTGTCTCGGGGCCGCGAGCTCAGCCTAACGGATGCGTATCGCCCGAGCGAAGGTCACGACCTCGACCCGCCGGGCACCCGCGGACCGCAGCGCGGACGCCGATGCGTGGACGGTCGCTCCCGTCGTGTAGACGTCGTCCACGAGGAGGATGCGAGGCGGCGCCCGGTCGGCCCGGAACGCGCCGCGGACGTTCGCGCGGCGTTCCGGACCAGTCAGGCCCCGCTGCCGGCGGCCCGTCCGCGTGCGCGCGAGCAGAGGCGCGACCGGCAGGCCCCAGCGGGCGCCCAGCTCGCGCGCGAGCACCTCCGGCGCATGGTGGCCGCGACGGAGCCTGCGGTCGCGCTCGGGCGGGACGAAGGCGACGGCGTCTGCCCGCGGAGCGGCTAGCACGTCGACGACGATCTCGGCCGCGAGCACGCCCATCCGCCGCAGGCCGTGCTCCTTCCAGGCGGCGACGATCTTGCGCACCGGCGCGTCGTACTCGACGGCTGCGCGCGCGCTCGCATAGGCGAGCCTGCGCCCGGCGCACTCGCGGCAGCGCGCGACGGGCCAGGCGGTCGGAGCGCCGCACCGTGCGCAGATCGGCGGGCCGATTCGCCGAAGCGACGAGACGCACGGACCGCAGAGCTGCGCCCCCGCGGCAGCACAGCCGAGACAACGCTGCGGCAGCAGCAGGTCGAGCACTCCTCGACCGTAGACGGCACGAACGGATGCGGATGTGTCAGCTCTGTGCCGAGTACTCGGCGCGCTCGGGCAGGCCCGACCGCCGGCGCATCAGGTTGTCGGCCGCGAGCAGCTGGTCGCGGTCGCCGATGTCCCACCAGTCGCCCTCGAACCGGTACGCGAAGACGGGCTCGCGCGCCTGCAGCCAGCCGACGAAGTTTCCGGGCTGGTCCGGTGGATTCCCCTCGTCGAGGTAGGTAGGCACGAGCCGGACGTGATCGCGCGCGAACAGATACGTCGCGGTCGCGGCGAGCGTGGTCGGCGGATCGGCCGGCTTCTCGACGAAGCCGACGAGGCGACCGTCCTCGTCGAGGTCGACGATCCCGTACTTCTTCGCGAGCTCGCGGTCTCCGACGTCGTGGACTGCAACACAGCTCGCACCGTCCTTGGCCCGCCAGAACGCGACGTAGTCGCGCAGGCTGAAGTCGAAGAGATTGTCACCGGCGATCGCGAGCAGGTCGTCGTCGAGGTCGACGAACCGGATGTCGCCGATCGCGCCGAGCCGATCTTCGTTGGACTTCGTACCGTCGTCGTGGACGAGCACGTCCTTGTCCGCGGCCCACCGACGGAAGCCGTCCGCGAACCGCGCGTTCGTGACGAGGTGGACCTCGTCGCAGTCCGTCTCGCGGAGCTTGTCGAGGATCCAGTCCACCATCGGCCGACCGCCGATGGGCAGCAGCTGCTTGGGGATCGAGTCGGTGAGCGGGCGCAGCCGCGTGGCGTAGCCGGCCGCGAGGATCAACGCCTTCACGCTGCGCCCGCGCGTACGGCGAGGATCAGGTGCCCTCGTCCCAGGAGGCGAGGTACTTCGCCTGCTCCTCGGTGAGAGTGTCGATCTCGACGTTCATCGTCTCGAGCTTCAGCCGCGCGATCTCGCGGTCGATCTCCTCGGGCACCGGGTAGACCTTCCGCTCCAGCTCGGCGGCGTGCTGGATCGCGAACTCGGCCGAGAGTGCCTGATTCGCGAACGACATGTCCATCACGAGCGCAGGATGGCCTTCCGCGGCGGAGAGGTTGATCAGACGGCCGTCGGCGAGCAGGTAGATGCGCCGTCCGTCAGCGAGCGTGAACTCGTCGACGAACGCGCGTGCCTCGCGCGTGTCCTTGGCTAGCTGCCTGAGCGCGGGGATGTCGATCTCGACGTTGAAGTGGCCGGTGTTCGCGAGGATCGCGCCGTCCTTCATCAGCTCGAAGTGCTCGCGCCGGATCACCGACTTGTCGCCCGTCGCCGTGCAGAACATGTCGCCGATCTTCGCGGCCTCCTCCATCGGCAGCACCTCGTACCCGTCCATCACGGCCTCGAGCGCGCGCAGAGGATCCGTCTCCGTCACGATCACGTGCGAGCCGAGACCTTTCGCCCGCAGCGCGACGCCGCGGCCGACCCAGCCGTAGCCCGAGACGACGAAGCGCTTGCCCGCGAGCAGGACGTTGGTCGCCCGGATGATCCCGTCGATCGTCGACTGGCCAGTGCCGTACCTGTTGTCGAACAGATGCTTCGTGTTGGCGTCGTTCACCGCGATCACCGGGAAGCCGAGCGCACCGTCACGCTCGAGCGCCTTCAGCCGGATCACGCCGGTCGTCGTCTCTTCCGTGCCGGCGATGATGTCGCCCAGCTGCTCGCGACGTGCCGAGTGGAGCACGCCGATCACGTCGGCCCCGTCGTCCATCGTCAACTGCGGCTTGTGGTCGACCGCCGCCTCGATGTGCGAGTAGTAGGTGTCGTTGTCCTCGCCCTTGATCGCATAGACGGCGATGTCGTACTCGTCGACGAGCGCGGCAGCGACGTCGTCCTGGGTCGACAGCGGATTCGACGCGCAGAGTACGACCTCGGCACCGCCCGCCTTGAGCGTGCGCGCGAGATTCGCAGTCTCGGTGGTCACGTGCAGACAGGCGGAGATGCGGTATCCCGCGAGCGGCTGCTCGTCGGCGAAGCGCTCGCGAATCGTCGAGAGCACGGGCATCTGCCGATCAGCCCATTCGATCCTGCGCACGCCCTCGGGAGCGAGCGCGAGATCCTTGACGTCGTGCCGTTTCGTCGTAGCCATGAACTCCTCTTCCGTGGTCTAGGCGGCGAGCAGTCGCTCGTGTTTGCGCTGCTCCCAATCGAGGGCGGCGAGCTCCGTGCCGGCGAGCCAGGTCTCGATCGCCCCACGCAGGTCCGGCTCCCGCCGGAGCCGCGCAGCGAAGGCGACGTCCTTCAGCTCGACCCGGAAGCGCTCACGGAGTTGTTGCAGCGAGCGCAGCTGGTTCAGCTCGAGCAGCCCGTACAGCCTGTAGCCCGTGCTCGTCCGGCGCGGGACGACGAGGCCGGCGGCCTCGAGGTATCGCAGCATGCGCGGCGACCATCCGGTGCGGGCCGCCGCCTGTCCGACCGTCCTCCCGTATTCCTCGATCACGGGCGTAACCTTAACACAGCCCTGTCAATGTTCTGACTCGAGCACAGTCGCCGCGTCAAGGCTCGGACGTGCCCTCCCGTCCGTAGCGGTCCTCCAGCCGCACGACGTCGTCCAGCTGTGGCGTCGAGACCTCGACGATGGTCGTGTCCTCGAGCGCGGTCAGGCGGTGCAACGTGCCCGGCGGGAAGTGGAAGGAGGCGCCGGGGCCGATCTCCGCGGCCGTGAGCGCGTCCACGGCGTGCCCGAGCTCGAGCGTCGCGCGTCCCGACTGGACGAGCCAGGACTCGTCCTTCTCGCGGTGGAGCTGGAGCGAGAGCGACTCGCCGGTGCGCACGAACAGCACCTTCCCCGCGTAGTCGCCAGTCTCCGCCCAGACGAGCTCGTAGCCCCACGGCTTCTC
The DNA here is from genome assembly GCA_035623685.1 of Gaiellaceae bacterium. Lineage (GTDB taxonomy): Bacteria > Actinomycetota > Thermoleophilia > Gaiellales > Gaiellaceae > 3-1-20CM-4-69-9. Next base: position 47,588 of record DASPSY010000051.1, on the reverse strand, counting down.
CACGCGCCGGGGCTCCGCCGCCCACCCGTCGAGTCCGCCAGGGGTCACCGCGTCAGGAACCGCCGCGCGCGAGCGAGGGCCGCAGCTCGGGGTGGCCGGTGTAGTACGCCTCGGCCCGGTCGAGGTCCTTCGGCGTGTTGACGGTGATCCAGAGGCCCTCGTGGCGGAAGGCGAAGAGCCGTCCCTCCCCCGCGAGCTCCGGGAACGTCGACTGCTCGTGGTCGCCCTGCTCGGGGAGGCGCCGGATCGCCTCGTCGTCGAGCACGTAGATGCCCGCGTTGACCCAGTGGGGCAGGCGCGGCGCCTCGCGGAAGCCGGCGATCCGGTCGTCGTCTGCGAGGTCGACGACGCCGAACTGCGACGTCAGCGGCGCGACGACGATCGTCGCGGCGGCGCCGCGGTCGCGATGCGCGTCCAGCAGCGCGCCGAGATCGACGTCGTGCAGCTCGTCGCCGTTGAACGCATAGATCGGGCCGGACTCCTCACGGTGCGCAGAGGCGTAGCGCAGGCCGCCGCCGCGGCCCAGCGGAGCGGGCTCCGCGATCGCGACGATCTCCGCGCCGAGACCGGACAGCTTCGCCTCGAAGATGTCGGCTTGGCCGTGCGCGCAGCTGACGATCACGCGCTCGACTCCCGCACGCACGAGCTGGGACACCTGGTACTCCGCGAGCGGGTGCCCGCAGATGGGCACGAGCGCCTTCGGCAGGCCGCGGGCGGCGTCGCCGAGGCGCGTCGCGGTCCCTCCTGCGAGGATGATCGCCTCCATTACTGCGGCGGGCTCGACGAGGTGAAGGGGCGCTGAGCCAGCCCGGCGTCCGGCTCGGGTGTCTCCGGAAGCGACTCGAACGGCGACCCGGGACGGCCGATGCCCTCGTACGCGAAGCCGGCCGCGCGGACCTCGGCCGGGTCGAGGAGGTTGCGCCCGTCGATGATCAGCGGACTCGCCATCGCCTGGCGCACGTCCTCGGAGGCGAGGCCGCGCAGCTCGTCCCACTCGGTGACCACGACCGCGGCGTCCACGCCGGTGACGGTCTCCAGGACGGAGTCGCAGAGCGTCGCTCCCGTGAGCAACCCGCCGGGACGCGCGACCGGGTCCCAGGCCCGAACCTCCGCGCCCTCGGCGAGCAGGCGCGACGCCAACACGATCGACGGCGCCTCGCGCATGTCGTCGGTCCCGGGCTTGAAGGCGAGGCCGAGCAGCGCAACCTTCTTCCCCCGCAGCTTGCCGAGGTGTTTCTGCAGCTTCGAGATCACGCGCCGCTTCTGCAGCTCGTTGACGTCGATCACGGCCGACAGGAGCTGGAAGTGGTACCCGGAGTTCGAGGCGAGCTGCTTCAGCGCGAGCGAGTCCTTGGGGAAGCACGAGCCGCCATAGCCGATGCCGGCACGGAGGAAGTGCGGCCCGAGTCGGTGGTCGTAGCCGATCCCGCGTGCGACGTCGACGACGTCCGCTCCGACTGCCTCGCACACGTTCGCGATCTCGTTGATGAACGAGATCCGCGTCATCAGGAACGCGTTCGCCGCGAGCTTGATCATCTCGGCGGACGCGACGTCCGTCCGTACGACCGGGGCGTCGATGGTGGAGTAGAGCGCCTGCACCGCGAGGCCGTCCTCGTCGACGAACGAGCCGATCACGATCCGGTCCGGCTCGAGGAAGTCACGGATTGCGTTGCCCTCCGCGAGGAACTCGGGATTCGAGACGTAGCCCACGTCGTGCAGCCCGCGGGCGTCGAGGGCGGCGCGCACCTTCTCGCCGGTCCCCACCGGGACGGTGGACTTCATCACCAGCAGCTGCCGTCGACCGGAGCGAGGGAGATCGTCGAGCGCCGTCCACACGTAGGAGAGATCCGCGTCGCCGGCGTACGTCGGCGGCGTCTGGACGCAGACGAAGAGAGCGTCCGTGCCGGCAAGCTCCTTGGCGTCGAGCGTGAAGCGAATCCGCTCGGCGTTCCGTGCCAACAGCTCCTGCAGGCCGGCCTCGAAGAAGGGCATCTGCCCCGCGCGGAGCGCGTCGATCCGCTCCGGCAGGACGTCGCGGACGACCACCTCGTGGCCGAGCTCGGCGAAGCAGCCGCCGGTGACGAGCCCGACCCAGCCCGCGCCGAAGATCCCGATCGTCTGCGTGCCCGCCATCCCGCGAAGGAGAGCCTACTAGCGTCCGAGCGGACGCAGGCCGCGCGCGATCGCCAGCATCGTCTCGTTCGAGAGCTCGTCGGAGATCGAGTTGATCACCCAGTACGTGGCGCCGTTCTGCTTGAGCACGACCATGTGGAGGTGCGGCCCCGAGAAGTAGAAGTCGAAGAGCCGGCCTTTGAAACGGTGCTCGAAGCTCGGCGAGCCGAGGATCGGGGCGTCGTTCCAGTTCGTCTCCTCGATCCCCCAGTACACGGTCGGGCTCGCCTCGAACGACAGGCGCACGGCCTTGTATCCCTTGACGATCGGATAGACCCGGATCGGCGAGAGAGGCTCGGGCTCGGAGTTGTGCTCGATCACGTGCGGCACCTCGAGCCGGAAATCCACGCGGCGGCGCACGCTCCGGAGATACGACAACGTCGCACCCGGGCTGGAGACGACTGCGGGCGGCTGTGGTGGCGGCGTGTGATCGACAGGCGCCGGCGCGAGCGTGCCGTGGAAGTTCTGGCCGACCACCGCCGTGACCATCGCGCCGTTGGCGAGCGCGGCGATCGGACGCGTGAGCAGCTTCACGTCCGCGTCGCCGAAGAGGTTCGCCATCTGCTTCGCCGCGGCCAGTGAGCCACGCTGTGACTTCGAGTAGTAGATGGTCGTGTTGAAGTAGTTGAAGTTCGGGGCGTTGATCGGTCGTCCCGCAGGCGGGAGCACGATCTTGTAGCCGCGCTGACGGAGGAGGTACGAGGCGTTCGCGGCCGATCCCTGGATGCCGTTGCCGTTGAGGACGCTGACCGTCGTGTTCTCCGCCTGCGGCGCCCTCGTCCGGTGCCTGATGCCGAGCGTCGCGGCGCTCGCCTTCTCAGCCGCCTGGACGTCGGGATGGAGGAAGTCGTTCACGGCCGCGGTGATGTTCGACGGATCCGTGGTGAGCAGCGAGTACCCGGTCAGGCCTTGGATGCTCGCCTGGAAGATATGACCGGCCGGCAGTGAGCGCGCAAAGGCGATGTAGCTCCTGAGCGTCTGCGGATCGAGCGGCTTGTTGCCGCCGCGGCCGACGATGACGTTCTTCTCGACGGCGTCGACCACGTCGAGCAGTGTCGACAATGACATCTGGCTCGTGATCTGGGCCTTCAGCGCCTTCAGGAACAGCTGCTGGCGCACGACGCGGTAGAGATCCGAGTCGAAGTGGCGGTAACGGACGTACGAGAGCGCCTGCAGGCCGCGAAGCTTCTGGTAGCCCGGCCAGAGGTTGATCGCAGAGTAGCCGCCGGGGCCCGTGTCGGTATTGAGGTACCGGTGGTCGACGTCCATCCACACGCCGCCGAGCCGGTCGACGAGCTGCAGGAAGCCGTGGAAGTTGACGGTGATGAAGTAGTTGATCGGGACGCCGGTGAGGTTCCGAACCGTCTCGAGGCTGCCGAGCGAGCCGCAATCGGCGAACGCGCTGTTGATCCGGTCGTGAGCAATGATCTGGTTGTGGCAGTAGACGTTCACGACCATGTCGCGCGGGAACGAGAGCAGCGAGATCGAGTTGGTCTGCGGATCGGCGCGGACGAGCATCAGCGTGTCCGACCGCCCGGTCAGGTCGGCCTCGGGGCCGCGCCGCTTGTCGGTGCCGATCAAAAGCGCCGTCGTCGCCTGGCCCGGGAGCGGAATGTCGAGCTCCTTCGCCGCGGCCTTGTCGACCTTGGTCTTCGGCGCGACCGCCTCGATGAACTCGTGCGTCTTCAGATAGATGCCGCCGGCCGCCGCGCAGACGACGATCAGGGCGGCGAGGATCGTCCAGAGGAAGACCAGCTTGAGGATCCCCCACGGGCCGCGTCTCGGCGGCTCCGGCTGGCGGTAGCGCGTCATCGGCATCCGCGGGCCCGGTGGGAAGATCGACCGGCCGTTGCCGTTGACCGCGGCACCGCGGCCCATGCCTCTCTTGAGCGTCGTCCTCATCGAGCCCGGAAAGAGCGAGGCGCCCGGTCGATGGGCGCCAGCCGCGGCGCAGGATACCTCAAGGGCCTGTCGGCCAGGCCCCGGAGTCGCTAGCTCCTGACGGCCTCCGCTCCCGTCGAGCGGGGATACCCGAGGTTCTGACCGAGCCAGCGCTCGGTCTCCTCGACCGTCTGCTCCTTGCGCGAGGCGTAGTCCTCGACCTGGTCACGGCCGACGCGGCCGACGGAGAAGTAGCGCGCCTGCGGGTGCGCGATGTAGATGCCGCTGACCGCCGCCGCCGGCCGCATCGCGAACGACTCGGTCAGACTCAGGCCGACCTGCTTGGCATCGAGGAGGTCGAAGAGCTTGCGCTTCTCCGTGTGGTCCGGGCACGCCGGATAGCCGAACGCAGGCCTGATCCCATTGAACCGCTCGGCGATCAGCTCGCGGTTCGTGAACCGGTCGCCGTGCTCGTACCACTCGCGGCGCGCGTGCTCGTGGAGGTGTTCGGCGAACGCCTCGGCGAGCCGGTCTGCGAGCGCCTTGACCATGATCGCGCGGTAGTCGTCGTGCTCCCCCTCGAAACGGGCCGCGAGCTCGTCCGCGCCGAGGATCGTGACCGCGAACGCGCCGATGTGGTCTCCGTCCGGCGCGACGTAGTCGGCGAGACAACGGTTCGGCCTCGAGTCGCCGTACGCGGACTGCTGGCGCAGGAAGCAGAAGCGCGTTCCCCTGTCGAGGACGACGTCGTCGCCGTCGGCATGTGCCGGCCAGAAGCCGTACACGCCTCGCGGGGCGAGCTTGACCTCGCCGAGGAGCTCGAGCGCGTCGTCGTACAGCTCGCGCGCCGCGGGCTGCTCGAGGATCGCCGGGAACTTCCCTTTCAGCTCCCACGCATGGAAGAAGAACTGCCAGTCGATGTACGCGCGCAGCGTGTCGACGTCCGGCTCGACGATCCGCACGCCGGTGAAGAGCGGCGCAGGGATGCCGTCGAAGAAGACGAGCTCGCGGTTCGCGCGGGCCTCATCGATCGCGAGCAGCGGCTTTCGCTCCTTCTCCGCGTGCTGCGTGCGGAGCCGTTCCTGGAGCTCTGCGTTGTCCTGCTCCAGCGTGACGCGACGATCGGGGTCGAGGAGGTCGGCGACGACACCTACGACCCGCGACGCATCGAGCACGTGGATCGTCGGCTGTGCGTACGCAGGCGCGATCCGGACCGCCGTGTGCTGGCGCGAAGTCGTCGCGCCGCCGATCAAGAGCGGCAGCGACAGTCCCCTGCGCTCCATCTCCTTGGCGACGTTGACCATCTCGTCGAGCGACGGCGTGATCAGCCCAGAGAGGCCGACGATGTCGCAGTCCTCGTCCAGCGCCGTTCCGAGGATGACGTCCGCGGGGACCATGACGCCGAGGTCGATCACCTCGTAGTTGTTGCACCCGAGGACGACGCCGACGATGTTCTTGCCGATGTCGTGGACGTCGCCCTTCACGGTCGCGAGCACAACCTTGCCCTGCGCCCGCGCTTCGACGCCGGTCCGTTCTTTCTCCTCCTCCATGAACGGCTCGAGATACGCGACCGCGCGCTTCATCGCACGTGCGCTCTTCACCACCTGTGGCAGGAACATCTTCCCGGAGCCGAACAGGTCGCCGACGATCTGCATGCCGCGCATCAGCGGGCCTTCGATCACGTCGAGCGGTCGCGGCAGCTGCTGCCTCGCCTCCTCCGTGTCGTCCTCGATGAAGTCGAGGATCCCGTGCACGAGCGCGTGCGAGAGTCGATCCTCGACCGGCGCGTCGCGCCACGAGAGATCGATCTCGCGCGTCGTCCCCTGCGCCTGCACGGTGGAGGCGAACTCGACGAGCCGATCGGTGGCATCGGATCGCCGGTTGAAGAGGACGTCCTCGACACGCTCGAGCAGGTCGGGCTCGATGTCCTCGTAGACCGCGAGCTGACCGGCGTTGACGATCCCCATGTCGAGCCCGGCGTTGATCGCGTGGTAGAGGAACGCGGCGTGCATCGCCTCGCGGACCGCGTCGTTGCCGCGGAACGAGAAGGAGAGGTTCGAGATGCCGCCGCTGACCATCGCGCCCGGACAGCGCCGCTTGATCTCGGCCGTCGCCTCGATGAACGCCTTCGCGAACTCGGCGTGCTCCTCGATCCCCGTCGCGACCGCGAGGACGTTCGGGTCGAAGACGAGATCGTCGGCCGCCCACCCGTCCGCCGTCAGCAGTCGGTACGCGCGCTCGCAGATCGCAACCTTCCGCTCGACGGTGTCGGCCTGGCCCTTCTCGTCGAACGCCATCACGACGACACCGGCGCCGTATCGCTTGACCGTGCGCGCCTGCTCGAGGAACCGCTCCTCGCCCTCCTTCAGCGAGATCGAGTTCACGATTCCCTTTCCTTGCAGGCATTTTAGCCCCGTCTCGAGCACGGACCAGCGCGAGCTGTCGACCATGATCGGCAGGCGCGCGACCTCCGGCTCGGTCGCGAGCAGGTTGAGGAACGTCGTCATCACCTGCTCCGACTCGAGCAGGTCGGCGTCCATGTTGACGTCGATGATGTTCGCGCCGCCGCGAATCTGGTCGAGCGCAACGTCCACCGCCCCCTGGTAGTCGCCCGCCTCGATCAGGCGGCGGAAGCGTGCGGACCCGGTGACGTTCGTCCGCTCGCCGACCATCACGAACGTCGTCTCGGCGAAGATCGAGAACGGTTCGAGGCCGCTGAAGCGCGATGCATGGGGAGGCGTCGGGATGCGGCGAGGAGCGACGCCCTTGACGGCGGCGGCGATCTGGCGCACGTGCTCCGGTGTCGTCCCGCAGCACCCGCCGACGATGTTGACGAGGCCTTCGCGCGCGAACTCGCCGAGGTACCGGCTCGTGTCGGCCGGCTGCTCGTCGTGCGCGCCGAACGCATTCGGCAACCCTGCGTTCGGATGGCACGACACGTAGGTCGGAGCGATCCGTGAGAGGTCCTCGACGAAGGGGCGCATCTCCGTCGCGCCGAGCGAGCAGTTGACGCCGACCACCAGCGGCTCGGCGTGCTCGACCGAGAGCCAGAACGCCTCGACCGTCTGCCCGGAGAGGTTCCGGCCGCTGCGATCGATCGCCGTGAAGCAGATCCAGAGCGGGATCTGTGGGGCCTCCTCCTTCGCCGCGAGGATCGCGGCCTTCGCGTTGAGCGTGTCGAAGACCGTCTCGACGAGGAGGAGATCGACGCCGCCCTCGGCGAGCGCGCGGATCTGGTCCGCGTACGTGTCGCGCACCTGGTCGAACGTGTGCGTGCGGAACGCAGGCTCGTCGACGCGTGGCGACAGCGACAGCGAGACGTTGAGCGGACCGATCGAGCCGGCGACGAACCCGCCGACCTCGTCGGCGGCCTCGCGCGCCAGCCGTGCACCCGCGAGGTTCATCTCGACGGCGTGCTCCTCGAGACCGTAGTCCGCCTGACCGATCGACGTGGCCGTGAACGTGTTCGTCGTCGCGATGTCGGCGCCGGCGGCGAAGTACTGTCGATGGACGTCGAGGACGACCTCGGGGCGCGTCAGGTTGAGCAGGTCGGGATCCCCTGCGAGCAGACGGGCATGGTCGCGGAAGCGCTCGCCGCGATACGCCTCCTCGCCCTTCACCTGCCGCTGGATCAGGACGCCCCACGAGCCGTCGAGCAGCGCGATCCGCTCCGCGAGGATCGCTTCGAGCCGTGTGCGTGCGTCCTGCAGGTCGGACTCCTTCTCCTGGCCTAAAGAGGACGCGCTCTGCTCTGCCACGCGGGCTCTTTAGGCGTTTGATGACCCGGTCGCCAAGCTGCCTGTCAAAGCTCTCCGGGAACTGCTCGGCGCAATCTAGCAGGCACGGCGGCGAGCCAGAGTACGATCGAGGCGTGGCGTTCCGGGGCGTGGCGTACATCTTCCGACGCGACGGCCGGGCGGACGCGTCATTCACGCGGGCCGTAGCGATCCGGCTCGACCGGCTCCGCCGCCGAGACCGGTGGCGCTACTCCGTTCGGCGCCGGCTGCCGGCGGTCGAGCGGATCCCGCTCGACCGGCCGATCTTCGTTCTCGGCCTCCAGGGTGGCGGCACGACGCTGATCTCGCGCTGCCTGCTGCGACACCCGACCGTGGTCAGCATGAGCGGGAACTCCGACTACTGGACCGCGACCGACGAGCTCGGCTTCGTGCGCAACCGGATGACGAGCCTTCCTCCCTCGCTCTGGAGCTCGTCGCACCGCACGGACATCGCACATCCGCTGTTCGGCGCCGAGCACGACTCGGTGTACGCCTCCGACGAGCTGCTCCCCTTCTATCGCCGCACCGCCGACGACGCGACGACCGAGGACGCCGAGCGGTTCAAGCGCGTGCTGCGCGAGCACATCGCCGTCTACGCGCGCGATCCGCAACGTGCGCGGTTCGTCGACAAGACGCACACGTACACCGTGAAGATCCCGTACCTCGACGCGCTGCTCGAAGGCTGCTCCCCCCACTACGTGCTCGTGCTGCGCAACCCGTACACGATGTGCTTCCGCGCCGTGCGCCGGAAACCGCCCTCCTGGCAGCCCGCGCCGTCGTACGAACGGCAGATCGAGCTCGCGGCCGAGCACTGGGAGAACTCGTGCCGGCTCGGCCTCGAGGATGGGCAACGGACCGGGCGTTTCGTCGCCGTCCGCTTCGAGGACTTCGTGCGCGATCCCGAGCCGACCGTGCGTGCGATCTGTCGGGCGGTCGAGCTCGACTATCTGCCCGAGCAGGTGCCGAGCGCGGAGCACCGCTTCCCGTTCGCGACGCTGCCGACAGACACGAAGTGGTACCCGCTGCGCGCCGACGAGTGGCGCGGCCAGGTCGGCGAGACGGAGACGGCGATCATCGAGGAGCGCTGCGGCTCGCTCGCGGCGAGCGTCGGATACACGAGGGAGGGCGAGCGGTCGCCCGAGCTCGCGAGCGTCGTGGCCTAGGTCAATCCCGGCCGGCGACGGAGAGCTGGTTCTCCGCGTGCCGGATGCGCTGCTCGAGCTGCCAGCGGTCGGCGTTCGACTCGCGGCGATCGACCCGCTCGAGCTCCGCCTGCGCCTCCTCGAGCTGCCGTCGGGCGCGCACCTCGTCGATCTCCCGTGCGAGGACGGCGTCGTCGACGAGCACGAGCGCGCGGTCCTCGAGCACCTGGAAGAAGCCTGGCCCCGTGGCGAACTCCCGGACCTCGTCGGCGTCCCAGTCGAGGTAGACCCGGGTCGAGCCCGACTTGAGCGTCGCGATCAGCGGTGCGTGCCGTGCGAGGACGCCGATCTCGCCCGCCTGCCCGGGCACGATCACGAGCTCGGCCTCGCCCTCGAACGCCGGACCGTCGGGTGTGACGAGCGAGACGGAGAGCTTCTTGCGGTCCGTCATCGTGGGCTAGACGGCCGCAGGCTCCGGCTCGCGCGCGTCCTCGCCCACGTCGCCGTCGTCAGAGTCCGCCGGCTGCTCCGCCGTGTCAGAGCCGAGCGACCGCCCCTTCTCGACCGCGTTCTCGATCGTCCCGACCATGTAGAAAGCCTGCTCGGGGAGGTCGTCGTGCTTGCCGGCGATGATCTCCTGGAAGCCGCGGATCGTGTCCTCGAGCTTCACGTACTCGCCCGGCGTCCCGGTGAACTGCTCGGCGACGAAGTTCGGCTGCGACAGGAAGCGCTGCACCTTGCGCGCGCGCGCGACGACGAGCTTGTCCTCGTCGGAGAGCTCGTCGATGCCGAGGATCGCGATGATGTCCTGGAGGTCCTTGTATCGCTGCAAAATCTCCTGCACCTTCGTCGCGGTGTCGTAGTGCTCGTCCGAGATGATGCCCGGCTGGAGCGCGCGCGAGAACGAGTCGAGTGGGTCGACGGCCGGGTAGATCCCCTGCTCGACGAGTGTGCGCGTCAGCACGACGGACGAGTCGAGGTGCGCGAACGTGTTCGCCGGCGCGGGATCGGTGAGGTCGTCCGCGGGAACGTAGATCGCCTGCACGGACGTGATCGATCCGATCGACGTGGACGTGATCCGCTCCTGTAGCTGTCCCATCTCGGTCGCCAGAGTCGGCTGGTAGCCGACTGCGCTCGGCATCCGGCCGAGCAGCGCCGAGACCTCCGAGCCGGCCTGCGTGAACCGGAAGATGTTGTCGATGAACAGCAGCACGTCCTGTCCCTGGTCGCGGAAGTACTCCGCCATCGTCAGGCCCGAGAGACCGACGCGCAGGCGCGCGCCCGGCGGCTCGTTCATCTGCCCGTAGACGAGCGCGACCTTGTCGATCACGTTCGACTCCTCCATCTCGAGAAGCAGGTCGTTGCCCTCGCGCGTGCGCTCGCCGACACCGGCGAAGACCGAGACGCCGCCGTGCTCGCGCGCGACGTTGTGGATGAGCTCCTGGATGAGGACGGTCTTGCCGAGACCGGCGCCGCCGAACAGGCCGACCTTGCCGCCGCGGATGAACGGCGCGAGCAGGTCGACGACCTTGAGGCCGGTCTCGAAGACCTCGATCTTCGGCGAGAGGTCGGTGAATCTGGGCGGATCGCGGTGGATCGACCAACGCTCGCCGCCCTCCGGCGCCGGCTTCTCGTCGACCGGCTCGCCGATCACGTTCCAGACGCGGCCGAGCGTCGTGTCGCCGACCGGCACGGAGATCGGGGCGCCCGTGTCGACGACCTCGAGCCCGCGAGCGAGCCCGTCCGTCGAGTCCATCGCCACCGCGCGCACGCGGTCGTCCCCGAGGTGCTGCTGCACCTCGGCGATCAGCGAGCGCGCAGCCTGGCCTTCGCGCTCCGGGATGTCGATGCGCAGAGCCGTGTAGATCTGAGGCAGGTCGCCGTGGAAGACCGCGTCGATGACGACGCCTTTGATCTCGACGATCCGACCTCCCTGCTGGTCGCTTTTCTCAGGCATGGCTCTCCTGGACGGGAAGACTTCGGTCAGAGGCGCGGACGGCGCAGGAGGCCGTGCCAGCGCGCGCAGTCTATCCGAGGGTGGCGGGCTCCGCGCCGCGCGAACGCAGTCTCAGGCGGTCGTCGTATGGGCGCCGGCGATGTCCGCGTCTGCGGCGAGCGTGAGCGGCTTGACGATCTCGGCGAAGTGACACGCGCTCGGGTGTCCGTGGCCGCGGTCCTTCAGCTCCGGCTCCTCTTCGGCGCAGATCGGCTGCGCCTTCCAGCAGCGAGTGCGGAACCGGCACCCGGAGGGTGGGTTCGCCGGGCTCGGCACGTCGCCCTCGAGCACGATCCGCTTGCGCCGGCCGCGCAGCGTCGGCTCCTCGATCGGCACCGCAGACAGGAGTGCCTGTGTATACGGGTGCGCCGGCCGATCGTAGATGTCCTGCTTCGTCCCGAGCTCGACGATCTTGCCGAGGTACATCACGGCGACGCGGTCGGAGATGTGGCGGACGAGCGAGAGGTCGTGCGCGATGAAGAGGTACGTGAGCCCGAAGTCACGCTGCAGCGACTCGAGTAGGTTGACGACCTGCGCGCGGATCGACACGTCGAGGGCCGAGACCGGCTCGTCGAGCACGACGAGCTGTGGGTTCAACGCGAGCGCACGCGCGAAGCCGATGCGCTGGCGCTGCCCTCCGGAGAACTCGTGCGGGAACCTGTTGCCGTGCTCGGGACTGAGCCCGACGGTGCGCAACAGCTCGGCGACGCGCTGCTTTCCTTCCCTGCCGCGATACAGGCCGTGGACGCGCAGCGGCTCCGCGACGATCTCGCGCACGGTCATTCGCGGATTGAGCGACGCGTAGGGATCCTGGAAGACGATCTGCAGCTCGCGCCGCACGTCGCGCATGCGCCGTCGGTTGAGCGTCGAGATGTCGGTTCCGTTGAAGACGATCCTGCCCGACGTCGGCTCGATCAGCTTGATGATCGTGCGACCGAGCGTCGTCTTCCCGCAGCCGGACTCGCCGACGAGACCGAGCGTCTCGCCGGCCCTGACGCGCAGGCTGACACCTTCGACCGCGTGGACGTATCCGACGACCTTCTTGAACAGGCCTGCGCGGATCGGGAAGTACTTCACGAGGTCCTCGATGACGAGGATGTCGCCACCTTCGTCGGCGCGCTGGTGGACCGCCTCGATGCTTGCTTCGGGAGCGGTCGTCATCGGTCCCCCGCTCCGGAGCCCACGAGCTTCGAGGCCTCGCCGACCAGCTCGTCGGCGAAGTGACAGGCCGAGACGTGGTTGGCACCTTCGACCGGGCGGAGCTCCGGCACCTGCTCGCGGCAGGCCGCTCGCCCCTGGGAGAGGAAGCAGCGCGGATGGAACGCACATCCCGGTGGAGGCGTGATCAGGCTCGGCGGTTGGCCTGGAATCGGCCGCAGCCAGTCCTCGTCGACCGTCAGGCGCGGCAGGCTGTTCATCAAGCCGACCGTGTACGGGTGGCGAGGTGCCGAGAAGATCGTGAACACGTCGCCCATCTCCACGATCTTCCCGGCGTACATCACGATCACGCGGTCCGCCATCTCGGCGACGAGGCCGAGGTCGTGCGTGATCAGGATCGTGGCGGCGTTGGTCTCCTCCTTCGCCTTCTTCAGCACCTCGAGCACCTGCGCCTGGATCGTCACGTCGAGCGCGGTGGTGGGCTCGTCGGCGATGAGCACCGCCGGCTCGTTCGCCATCGCCATCGCGATCATCGCGCGCTGGCGCATGCCGCCGGAGAACTCGTGCGGGTACTGGTCGATCCGCGTCTCGGGATTCGGGATCCCCACCAGGCGCATCAGCCGGAGCACCTTCTCCCGGACGACCTTGTGCTTCTCGTCCGGGTGGTGAATCTCGATCGCCTCGCCGATCTGGTCGCCCACCTTCAGAACCGGGTTCAGCGACGTCATCGGATCCTGGAAGATCATCGCCATCTCGTTGCCGCGGACCCGCCGCAGATCCTTGTCCTTCATCTTCAGCAGGTCCTGGCCCTTGAACAGGGCCGTGCCGCTGACGATCTTGCCGGGCGGCTGCGGGATCAGCCCGAGGATCGACATCGTGCTGACGCTCTTGCCCGAGCCCGACTCCCCGACGATGCCCAGCACCTCGCCGGGGTGCAGGTCGTAGGTCAGGCCGTCGACGGCCTTGACGACCCCGTCGTCGGTCGTGAACTGGACCACGAGGTCCTCGATCGAGAGGACCGGCTCAGGCACGAACGCGCTGCTGTGGATCGAGCGCGTCCCGGAGGCCGTCGCCGACGAAGTTCACGCACAGGACGATGATCAGCAGGGTGAGACCCGGGAAGACGGTGAGCCACCATGCCTGCGGGTTCGTCTGGCCTTCCACGACCAGCGCGCCGAGGGCGGGCGTCGGCGGCTTGATCCCGAGCCCGAGGAACGCGAGGGCCGCCTCGACCAGGATGGCGCTGGCGACCGCGAGCGTCCCGGTGACGACGATCGGCCCCATCATGTTCGGGATGATGTGCCGGAACATGATGCGGGTGTCGCCCGATCCGGCGGCCTTCGCCGCCTCGACGTACTCCTTCTCGCGGAGCGAGAGGAACTGGCCACGCGCGATACGCGCGACCGTCGTCCAGAAGAAGAAGACCAGGATCAGTGAGATCCGCCATTTGTCGCCGCCGCCGAGGAGCGCGGACGCGGTCAGCAGGATCGCGAGCGCCGGGAGCGTCAGGACGAGGTCGGTGATGCGCATGAGGAGGTTGTCGATCCAGCCGCCGTAGTAGCCCGCGATCGCACCGACGACGAGCCCGATCGCGGTCGACAGGAACGCAACGAACAGGCCCACGGTCTCCGAGGTCCGGATCCCGTAGATCACGCGGCTGAAGTAGTCGCGTCCGATCGAGTCGGTGCCGAAGTAGTGGTGTCCCTGCGTCGTCGGCGGATGGAGGATGTTGTTGAGGTCGATCTGGTCGTACCTGTACGGCGCGATGTGGGGAGCGAACGCCCCGACGAGGAAGATGAAGGTCACGATCACCAGGCTGACCATCGCGAGCCGGTGACGTATGAAGCGCCGCCGCGCGTACGCCCACTGGCTGCGGGCCTTGATCTCGAGCCCGTGCTCGTAGACGAGCGAGTCCGCAGTGTCGGCGAGGATCATGCGGTCGCCGCCGCCGATGACCTCCTCGCCCCCGACGACGGGCGCTGTCGGATGTCCGGGCGTTTGCTCGAGCGCCCGATCGAGCGTCGGGTTCGGCTCAGTCATAGCGGATCCGCGGGTCGAGGTAGCCGTACACGATGTCCGCGATCAGGTTGAACACGATCACGCAGACGGCGGTCACCAGCAGCCACGCCATGATCGCGTACAAGTCGAGGTTGTTCAGCTTGTTGATGAAGTAGTAGCCCATTCCGTCGAGGCTGAACACGGTCTCGGTGATGATCGCGCCGCTGAGGAGGGCGCCGAAGTTGAGCGTTGCGACGGTCACGACCGGGATCAGCGCGTTGCGAAGGACGTGGCGCCTGATCACCTTCCCCTCCGGGACACCCTTCGCGCGCGCGGTGCGGACGTAATCCATGTTGATCACGTCGAGCATGGACGCGCGCATGTACCGGCTGTAGAGGGCGAAGCTGATGATCAGCAGCGTGATGATCGGCAGACCGAGATGTTGCAACCGGTCGATCGACCACGCCCCGTGGCCGGGGTTGTTTAACCCCGACGTGTAGAAGATCCGGACGTTCCACTTCAGATAGATGTCGACGAACAGGATCTGGAGCAGCAGCGCCAGCCAGAAGGTCGGCATCGCGAACCCGAGGAAACTTAAGGACGTGAACGTGTAGTCGAAGGCGGAGTACTGCCGGATCGCGGAGTAGATGCCGACGATGCAGCCGAGGATCAGCGCGAGGAGCTCCGACGTGATGATCAGCTGGGCGGTGTGCGCCATGACGCGCTTCAGGTCGGGCCAGATCGGCTGCTGCGTGAGCAGCGAGCTCCCGAACTTGTGCAGCGTGACGTCCTCGACCCAGTAGGCGTAGCGCACCGGGATCGGCTTGTCGAGGTGGTACTGATGCTCGAGATGGTGCAGCGTCACCTGCGAGAACTGCGGGTTCGCGCGAAGCTTCGCGAGCGGACTGCCCGCGAGCGACACGAACGTGAAGATCAAGAAGCTGGAGACAATCAGCACCGGGATGCTGTAGAGGACGCGCCGAACGATGAACGTCAACATCTGGGCCTCTCCTTGACCGCCGCACCCGCCCCCGAGAGGGGGCGGGTGCGGGACGTTTTCGATCCGTGGACCTAGTCTAGTCGGCCCTCAGCCGATTAGCTCGTCCACTGCCAGTCCTGCGCATTCCAGGTCGGACCCGCAGAAGTCGGCGTGTTCTTGAACCCTTTCAGGCCCTTCTTGTAGATCAGGATCGACGGGGGCGAGTACATCGGCACCGACGGCAGGTCGTTCGCCATCAGCGCGTCGGCCTGCTGGAACTCGGCCCGGCGCTTCGCGTCGTTGAGCTGGTGCTGGCTGTCGAGCAGCAGCGCCGACACCCGCTTGTTGCAGTAGCTCAGGTAGTTCGACGGGCCGTTGCAGCGCCACGTATCGACTGCCCACTGACCGTCCGGCGAGCCGAGCACCCACGCGAACTCCATCGCCTGGTAGTTCTTCGCAGCGAGGACGTCGGGGCCGAACATGACGTTCGCGGGGACGAGGCCGTTGTCGACCTTGATCCCGATCGCCTTCAGCTCTGCCTGGACGATCGCCTCGCTCGTCTCACGCCGCTGGTTGCCCAGCGTCGTCGTGTAGGTGAACTCCGCCTTGTCGCCGTGGCACGTCCAGTAGGCGTTGTTGCTGGCGGACGGCGTGCTCGGACCACCGGTGCAGCCGGCGGCCTTCAGCATCGCGATGGCCTTCTTCGGGTTGTAGTTCCACTTCGCGAAGTCAGGCCGGTAGTTCAGCTTGTCGGTGTTGAAGAAGATCAGGTTGTTCAGCAGCTTGAGACCCGGGGCATACGAACCGAACAGCGAGTTGACGATCGCCTGGCGGTTGATCCCGAGCATGATCGCCTTGCGGAACGCCGGCATCTTCATGATCGGGACGCCGTGCGGGCCGAACTGCAGGTCGAGGTGCTCCTGGTAGAGCGCCGGGATGGCCGAGTAGACGATCCCGGACTGGTGGAGCAGCTGCGAGAGGGCGGTCTGCGGGGACGGCGCAATCGCGTCGACCTCACCGCCGCGCATCGCCTGGATCTCGGTGTTCGTGTCGGTGATGATCTTGAAGAGGATCTCGTTGAGCGAGGCCTTCTTGCCGTACCACGTGTTGTTCTTCACGAGGACGGCGCCCTGACCCTTGGTGTAGCTCTGCAGGATGAATGGGCCATCCGAGATCGGCTTCCCGTTCTTGCCGCACACGCAGTTGGCCCAGATCTTGTTGAAGTCCTGGCCTGCGAGCTCGACGGAGGGATAGATGAGACCGAAGAGGTCCTTGTAGTCCGCGAACGGCGCCTTCAGGTGGAACGTCACCTGGTACGGGCCCTTCGTCGTGGCACCCGTGATGTCGTCATACCCTGCGCGCGTGGCGACGTCGTTGTTCGGGTTGATGAACTGCTTCCACGTGTAGATGAAGTCGGCGGCAGTGACGTGCCGACCGTCGTTCCACTTCGCGTTCTTGCGGAGGACGTACGTGAGCGAGCGCGGCGTCGCGACAACCTTCGTCGCGAGGTCGTGTATGTATGCGCCCGTGTTGGTGATGGTGTAGGCGCCGCGGAGCACGGGCGAGTTCCCCATCACGACTGCCCAGTACTCGCTGCAGCAGTTGAGGCTCGTGTTGAAGCCGTCGATGTCCTGCTCGGCTCCGAACACCACGACCTTCTTCGCCTCGCGAGCCTTCTGGGACTTCGGGACCGCCGCCCACGCACGTTCGAACGCGGTCTCCGTTGTCTTCGGCGTCGCCGTCGCCGCGCTGTTGCGGGCGAAGTTCACACTCGCCCCAGCGGCGGCTGAGAGGAGCAACGCAGCGAGCGCTGCCCCGAGCAACAGCCCCAATCGTCTGTGCATCTTCCCTCCGTTCGTTCTGCGTCGGGAGCCGTTGACGGCAACGCGAAAGAGGCTCCTCCGCCCGAATTGGGCGTCCGTCAGCCGATCAGACGTCCCATGCCCGCCTTTGGTTAGGTTCGTGACAAGCGATTATGACTTCCCGCACCGGCGGGACAAGGGGCCGGCGCGGCCGCCTGCTAGACGGCGTTCGCGACACCAGCAGGGGCGGCGTGTTGTGGTTGCTCGGGCGAGGCGGCGTGTGCGAGCAGGAGCCTGACCCGCTTCTGCTCCGCGTACTCCGCCCGCAGCACTGCCGCGTCGGACTTGGCATTTGGAGAAGGCCCGGCCGCCGGCTCGAGCCGAAGCCCGCCGGCCACCGCCGCGACCACCACTGCGGCCGCCGCCCCTGCAGAGAGCACCCAGGCGCGCCCCCTCGAGCGCCGGGGCATGACGATCCGGTCGGCCGGCTCGACGAGCGCCGCCTCTCGGATGAGGCCGGTCGCGGCCTCCAGCTCCGCGAGGTAGCGGCGGCAGTCCGGACAGCCGGCAATGTGCCGCTCCAGCTGCAGCTCCTCCACCTCGGAGAGCTCGCCGTCGACGTGCCCGGACGCGAGCTCCCGCGCCCAGGCGCAGTCGTCCAGATGCATGAGCTCAGATGGCCCCATGCCAAGTCAGACGCGAAGCGGCGGTGAGAGTTAGCGCAGTTTGCGCGGAAGGACCGGCTCAGGCGGTCAGGGCGTCCGCCCCGGCGACCACCTCGAGGATCTCTTGGGTGATCTCGGCCTGCCTGGCCCGGTTCATGGCCAGGGTCAGGCTGTCGATCAGCTCCCCCGCGTTCTTGGAAGCGTTCCGCATCGCGGTCATCCGCGCGCCCAGCTCCGACGCGGCCGACTCGAGCAGCGCCCGGTAGAGCTCCGTCTCCAGGTAGACGGGCAGCAGCCGTTCGAGGATCTCCTCCGGCTCGGGCTCGAAGATGAAGTCGCCGTGGCGGGCATCCTCCTGCCTCTCCTCCTCGGACGTCTCGAAGAGCTCCTCGGAGAGGGGCAGCAGGTCCCGGACGGTGACCTTCTGGACGAGGGCCGACTCGAACGCGTTGTAGACGACCACGACTCGGTCGACCGCCTCGGAGGTGAAGAGCTCGGCGAGGCGGTGGGCCACGCCCTGCGCATCCGCGTAGGTCGGCTGGTCGCCGAAGCCCGAGAACTCGCCGATGATCGACCGGCGCCGGAATCGGAGCGTGCCTGCGCCCTTGCGGCCGACCGCGACCCACCGGACGTCCACGTTCTCGGCGCGCAGCTCCCGTTCGAGCGCAAGCGAGCGCCGGATCACCTGCGAGTTGAAGGCGCCGGCGAGCCCCCGGTCGCCGGTGAGCGCGGTGATCGCAACCGTCTCGACCTCGTCGCGGCGTTGCAGGAGCGGGAGGCCGCGGACCGACGTGCTCGCGCGCGCCGTGCCGGCGATCAGCTCGGTCATGCGGTCGGCGTAGGGACGCATCGCCTCGATGCGCGCCTGCGCCTTGCGCAGCCGGGCCGAGGCGACGAGCTCCATCGCCTTCGTGATCTTGCGCGTGTTCGTGATCGAGCGGATGCGCCGCCGCAGATCCTGGACCGATGCCATGCCTAGCCGACCAGCGCCTCTTCGTGCTCGACGTTGAAGCCCTCGAGAAACGTCTTCAGCTCTGCGTCGAGCTTCTCCGCCGTCTCGTCGGACAAGTCGCCGCTCTCCCGGATCGCCTGCAGCACCGACCTCTCGGCGCGAAGGACCTCGCGCAGCTCTTCCTGGAACCGCGGCACTTGACCGACGGGGATCCCGTCCAGGTACCCATGGACGCCGGCGTAGAGCGCCGCCACCTGCTCCTCCATCGGCCACGGGTCGTACTGCGGCTGGTTGAGCGTCGCGACCATGCGCTCGCCGCGCGCGAGCGTCTGCTGCGTCGCCTGGTCGAGCTCCGAGCCGAACTGCGCGAACGCCTCGAGCTCGCGGTACTGCGACAAGTCGAGGCGCAGCCGGCCTGCGACCTTCTTCATCGCCTTCGTCTGAGCCGAGCTGCCGACGCGCGAGACCGAGATGCCGACGTTGACCGCCGGCCGCACGCCCGAGAAGAACAGGTCGGACTCGAGGTAGATCTGTCCGTCCGTGATCGAGATCACGTTGGTCGGGATGTACGCAGCGACGTCGCCCGCCTGCGTCTCGATGATCGGCAGCGCAGTCAGCGAGCCGCCGCGGTTCTCGTCCGAGAGCTTGCACGCTCGCTCGAGCAGCCGGGAGTGGAGGTAGAAGACGTCGCCCGGGAACGCCTCGCGTCCCGGCGGCCTGCGCAGCAGCAGCGAGAGCTGCCGATATGCGTCCGCGTGCTTCGACAGGTCGTCGTAGATGACGAGCGCATGCTTGCCCTCGTACAGGAAGTGCTCGCCCATCGCACAACCGGCGAACGGGGCCATCCACTTGATCGGCGCCGCCTCCTGCGCAGCCGCCGAGACGATCGTCGTGTACTCCATCGCACCCTCGTCGCGCAATCGGTCGTACACCTGCGCGACCGTCGATGCCTTCTGGCCGACGGCGACGTAGATGCAGTGCACGTCGGACTGCCGCTGGTTGAGGATCGTGTCGACGACGATCGCGGTCTTCCCCGTCTGCCGGTCGCCGATGATCAGCTCGCGCTGGCCGCGGCCGACGTTCGTCATCGAGTCGATCGCCTTGATCCCGGTCTGCAACGGCTCCTTCACCGGCTGCCGTGCGACGACGCCCGGGGCCTTGAACTCGAGCGGCCGGCTTTCGCTCGCCTCGATCTGGCCCTGGCCGTCGAGCGGATTGCCGAGCGGATCGACGACGCGGCCCAGGAGACCCTCGCCCACGGGAACGCTCGCGACCTTGCCGCTGCGACGCACCGGCTCGCCCTCCTTCACCTCCTGCCACTCGCCGAACAGCGCCGCGCCGACGTCGTCCTCCTCGAGGTTGAACGCGAGCCCGACGACGCCGTGCTCGAGCTCGAGCATCTCCATCGCCACGCAGCTCTCCAGCCCGTAGATGCGGGCGATCCCGTCGCCGACCTGCAGCACCGTGCCGACCTCGGCGAGATCAGTCTCGACGTCGTAGTGCTCGATCCGCTCCTTGAGGATTGCGGTGATCTCTTCGGGACGGAGCTTCATGGACGATTCCTTTCGGGACGTTGGCGCTTCACGGTGCGACTCGGTCGGGGGCGATAACCGGTCCGGGGACCTGCAACTGCTTGACCGTCGAGGTGGGCGTCGTGACCGCACGATGGCTGCCGCCCGCGCCGCAGCCGGACGCGATCACGCCAACGCACAGGGCGAGGGCGACGCAACGGCTCACCGGACGTGGGCCAGCTCCCTGCGCAGACCTTCGAGTCGGCCGCGCACGCTTGCATCCACGCGCAGCGATCCGGCTTCGAGCACGAGCCCACCGATCAGGTCCGGGTCGACGGTCCTCGTGGCGTCGACGCGACGGCCGGAGGCCGCCTCGATCTGGGCGAGGATCTCGTCCGCCTCCTGGTCGGAGAGCTCGTAGGCGGTCGTGAGTCTCACCGACATGCGCTGCTCCGCACGGGCGCGCAGTCGGTCGAACTCGCGCACGATCTCCTCGATCTCGCCGATGCGGCCCTTCTCCGCCGCCAGCCGGAGGAAGTTGCGCACGAGCTCGTCCGCGCCGCCGGTCAGATCGTCCAGCAGCAGCGTCTTCGTCCGGACGTCGACCTGCGGGTTGCGCAGGACGACCCGAAGCGCTCGGACCTCCGCGACAGCGGCGGCGAAGTCCGTCAGCTCGGCGTGTACCACGTCGAGCCGGTCGCGCTCGGTCGCCGCCTCGAACAGCGCCTGCGCGTACGTCCGATGGACCGCGCCTATGTCCCTGCTCCTTCACGCTCGAGCACGGAGAAGTCGAGCCCCGAGATCGCCTCGTCGATCAGCCGGCGATGGTCTTCGTCGTCGAGCGCCTTGCCGGTGACCTTCGTCGCGGCGACGAGCGTCAGCTCCGCGACCTCGGCGCGGATCTGCTCCAGTGCGCGGTGCGTCTCCGCCTCGATCTGCCGGCGGGTCTCGTCGAGCCGGCGCTGGCGGTCCTCCTCGGCCTCCTCCCGTCCGCGCTGCTCGGTCGCATCTGCGACCTTGCGCGCGTTCGCGAGGATCTCCTCGGCCTGCTCCCGAGCCTGGCCGATCAGCGCCCGGTGCTCCTCGACCAGCCGGCGCGCCTCGGTGCGCGCGGCCTCCGCCTCTTCGATCGACTGCTGGATGCGCTCGCGACGGTCGTCGATCATCTTCTGGATCGGGGCGAACGCCCACCGCTTGAGGACGTAGAGCGTGATCAGGAACAGGACGATCGTCCAGATCATCAACCCCGGCGTGACCGAGATCAGTGCGTTGGCGCCGACCAGCATCAGACCAGGACGTACGCGAGGATCGAGCCGAGGAGGCCGTAGAAGACGACCGCCTCGGTCAGCGCGAAGCCGAGCCACTGGATGCCTTGCAGCTCTCCGCGAAGCTCTGGCTGCCGGGCGACCGCCTGGATCATCGAGCCGAAGATGTTGCCGATGCCGACGCCGGCGCCGAGCGCGCCGAGGCCGACGCCGAGCGCGAGGCCGATCGCCTTCCCGGCCTTCGTCACGTCGCCGGTCGTCGCGGCGAGAAAGAGATGCATCGTTCGTCCCTCCTAGTGAGCCGGCTCGATCGCCGAGCCGATGTAGATGGCGGACAGTGCAGCGAAGATGAATGCCTGGATCGACACCACGATCACGACCTCGAAGATGTAGAAGGCGCTCCCGACGAGGATCACGATCGGAACGAGCACCAGCGTCTGCAGGATGAAGAGCAGGCCGATGAACGTGAGGATCAGGATGTGGCCAGCGAGCATGTTCGCGAAGAGCCTGACGCTCAGCGAGATCAGGCGCATGAACTGGCCAAGCACCTCGAGCGGGACGATCAGGAAGAGGAGAGCCTTCGGCGCTTCGGGGATCCAGCTCTTGAAGTACCGCCTCGCGCCGTTCCAGCGAATGCCTTCGTAGTGCGTGAAGACGAACGTGAGCAGCGCGAGCGCGAGCGTGACCGAGAGCGACGACGTCGCCGCGTAGATCCCCCACGTCGGTACGCCGTGCCACGTGTCGCCGGTGAGCGGTAACGGGATGAAGCCGATCACGTTCACGACCCAGATGAAGAGCATCAGGCTCGCGACGTACGGGAACCAGCGACCGATCGCCTTCGTCGGGAGACCCTGCTCCGCGATCTGCGTCTGGGCGATCTCGTAGATCTGCTCGCCGACCGTCTGGCGCCGTCCCGGTGTCTTGACGCGCATCAGCCCGAAGCCGAGCAGCATCGTCAGCAGGGCACCGAGCATCAGGTACACGACGGCCTTCGTGATCGAGAGATTGAGCGGACCGAGGTGGATCGGCACCCACTCGTGCTGCTCGAACTCCTTCGTCGGGTCGAACGTGCCACGCGCGAATGCGCTCGCCGGAAAGGCGAGCGCGAGCATGGTGACGAAGGCAAGGCGGCGGATCACGGGGATCCCGAGAAGTACGTCGCGAGCGACAGCCCCAACTCGAAGGTGTACGCGAGCGCATAGGTCAGCGCGGCCGAGATCGCCAGCGTACGGTCCGCGGCCGCTGCCGCGACGAGCACGACGAGCAGGCCGATGGACTTGAAGAAGAGGCCGAACGCTTGCACGCCTGAGGCGGCGACATTACTCGTGTCGCCGCGAGTGCGGTGCAGCACGACGTCGATCAAGTGCACGGCGACCCAGAGGACGGCAGCGAGCCCCCAGCCCGCGATCGGCCAGCCGGCGAGCAGGAACACGGGCAGCGCGAGGAGCAGCACGATGGCGCCACCGACGGCGGGCAAGACGTGCCTCGGCTCAGGCCGCGGCGTCGAGAAGAGAGCGCTGGGCATCAGAGCCCCCGACCGTAACGCAGGTAGACGGCGCCGATCCCGCCGAGGATCCCGATCACCGCGCCGACAAGGATGCCGACCGCGACCGATCCGGCGGCCCAGCCGATCAGCCCGCCGACGACCGTCGCAGCGAGCAGGACGCCGAGCAGGACGCCTCCGGCCGCGGCAGGCGGAAAGGACGGACGCGCGACGGGCTCCATCGTCGCGGGCAGCATACCAAGGGTTTGTAACAGCGAAAATCGCTTGTAGCGGACAAACACCCCGGACTTTGTACGTGCCCTCACGGCCGCGCACCGCCGCTCGACGGCTTCTCTATCCTGCTGGTGGATGGAGCCGACGTATCTCGGGGCGGCCTCATTCCCACTCGTGCCGCAGCGGCGGCTGGTCGGGCTTACGCTGGGCGCCCTGAGGGGATCACGCCGGGGGCGCGGCTACGAGGTGATCGGCTCGCGGCCGTACCGCCCCGGCGACGACATGCGCTCGATCGACTGGGCCGCCTCTGCCCGCCTCTCGTCCGCGCGCGACGACGACCTGTTCGTGATCCGCGAGCGCTACGTCGAGGAGGCGCCGCACGTGATCGTGCTCTGCGACCACCGGCCGAGCATGGCGCTGTACACCCCGCCGCTGCCGTGGCTCTCGAAGCCGCGAGCCGTCCGGCATGCGGTCGACCTGATCATCACGAGCGCGCTCGTCGAACGCGGCTTCCTTGGCTACCTCGACCTGGCCGAGGACGAGCCGCTATGGCGACCGCCGAGGACGCAGCGCGTCCTGCCCGAGTTCCACGACGAACGCCCGTACACCGCGCCGGCGGATGCGCTGACGCGCGGCCTGGACTACCTGCGAGTGCACCGGCGAGGCGTTCCGCTCGGGACGTTCGTCTTCGTCCTCTCCGACTTCCTCGACCCGCCCGGAGAGGAAGCCTGGATCGAGGTGCTCGAGCATGGCTGGGACGTCGTCCCGGTCGTGATCCAGGACGCGACCTGGGAGCAGTCGTTCCCCGACGTCGCAGGTGTGGTCGTGCCGCTGCAGGACCCGCGCGACGGGAGCATCCGCTCCGTTCGGTTGAGCGCGCGCGAGGTCGACGCGCGCCGGCGCGAGCACGAGGAGCGCCTGGAGCAGTTGCTCACACGTCTGCGCACGCTCGCAGTCGAACCGGTCGTCCTCCCTTCGGACAATCCGGACGAAATCCTCGACGCTTTCCTCGGTTGGGCCGACATCCGCACGACGGCTAGGGTCGCGCCATGAGCCGGATCCTCGGCAACCGACGAGTGCGCACGATCGCGATCGTCGCCGGTGGAGCGATCGTCGCCGCGGGGATCATCGCCGTGCTCGTCGTCGTGACCGTTCCGGGTACGAGGACGCCGCCGCTTCCGCCGAGCGGCATCGTCGCGACGGCGACGCTCACACCGCGCGCCGCGCTGTTCGGCGACACGGTGACGACGCGAGTCGACGTCCTGCTCGACCGGCGGAAGTTCGATCCCTCGACGCTCTCCGTCGATGGGAACTTCTCGCCGTACGCCGCCACCAGCGACCCGATCGTCACGCGGCACGATCTCGGCCGGGCCACGCGTGTGATCACGCTCGTGCGGCTCTCGTGCCTCAGCCGAGCGTGCCTTCCGCCGAACCCGCTCACGGGAGGACGCATGACGATCCCGCTCCGCGGAGTGACAGTGTCGGTCACCAAACGGGGCGGCGGGACCCAGCTACTGCAACTCCCGCTGCCGGACCTCGAGGTCGCCTCGCGGATGTCGCCGCAGGACGTGATCGCATCGAGCGGCGCGCGCGCGCCGCCGTTCCACGTCAGTACGACGACGCCGCCGGTGAGCTACGCCGTCTCCCCGACACTCGCCTTCTGGCTCCTCCTCGTGGCCGCCGTGGTCCTGTTCGCGGTCGCCGCCCTGCTCGGGCGCAAGTACTTCCCCCGCTTCGAGCGCCGCGCCGCGCCCCGCTCGCCCCTCGAACGGGCGCTTGCGCTCGTCGAGGAGGCACGCCGACAGGGTCTCGAGCCCGAGCAGCGCAAGGCGCTCGAGCGCCTCGCCGACGAGCTGCGTCTGACCGGCAGCTCGGGGCTCGCCACCTCGGCGGAGGTGCTCGCCTGGTCGGAAGAGGAACCACCTTCGCCCGAGACCGGCGAATTGGCCGGCCGCGTGCGCGCGACGCTGAACGGAGGATCGAACGGTGCCGCGGCCTCATAGCCCGGACGCGCACGCCGGTATCCCCCTCGCCGGCCTGGACGCGTTCGCCGGCGCTGTCCGCCGGACGACGGTCCAGCAGGCCGTCGTCGCGGCGATCGCGGTCGCGCTGCTGATCGGAGCGGTCGTCTCCCAGACGACGTCACCCACGGCGATCAGCAGCCGTGAGACGACGTCGAGCGGCGTGATCGTGCTCGACGTGTCGCGGAGCATCAGCCCTCAGCGGGAAGTCGAGATCCGAACGCTGCTCAAGCACTTCGCAACGCAGAGCCAGCACGTTGGGCTCGTGTTCTTCTCCGACACGGGCTACGAGCTGCTCCCGCCCGGCACGCCGGGGACGGAGCTGACGCCGATCATCCACTACTTCACGCCGTTCAAGGCGACGCCGCAAGCGAAGAAGCTCAGCCTCCTGCCCACCCCGTGGGACGACACGTTCCGCGGTGGAACCGAGATCTCGACGGGCCTCCAGGCCGCGCGCCAGGCGCTCCTGCGGCAAGGGATCCACAACCAGCCCGTCGTGCTCGTGAGCGATCTCAACACGTTCTCCAACGACCTGCCCAACGTCAGCCGAGCGATCATCCAGTTGCGCCAGGACCACATCCCGCTGCGCATCGTCGCCCTCGAGCCCACGGTCGGCGACCGCGAGCTGTTCGCCCGCCTCGCAGGCCCGAACGCGTTCCTGCCGCTGAACTCGCTCGGGAAGTCGGGCGCCTCGCACGCGATCAACTCGACGCTGCACTCCGCCGTCTCGGGCGGGCTGATCGGCACGACGATCGTTCTTCTCGCGCTGCTCGCGGTCGGCGAGTTCCGGCACGGTCGCCTTGCCCTCCCGGCTCGTCCCCGAGAGGAGAGCGCGTGAAGCGCTTACTCGGACTGACGGGTGCCGTGCTGGCAGCCGTGGTCGCGACCGTGCTGCTGCTGCTGGCGCTCGACGTGCGTCGCGCGGAGCATCGACTGGCCGTGGGCGATGCCGCCGTCCTCGCGGATCCGAGCCGGACCGATCTCTGGACCGCGAGCGAGGTCGTGCCGAACGACGCGGCACACCGGCTCCTCGGCATTCGCGACGACCTCGCCTACCGGAATGCATTCCGTCTGTTCCTGCTCGGCAGGCCGTGGCTGAACACCGTCTTGTCGCCGCTCGACGTGAACACCTACCGCGCGGAGGCGCAGGTCGCGCTCGCGCATCTCACCCAGACGGAGACGAACCCCGTCCGCAAGTCGAACGCGTTCAACATGCTCGGAGTCCTCAACCTGATCCTTGTCACGCCGGTCGACCCGCAGCAGGAGTCGAGTGCGTTGCTGCGTTCCAGCCTCTCGTTCCGCGACGCGATCGCAGCGGACGACCAGGACCCCGACCCGAAGTTCAACCTCGAGGTGGCACTTCGCCTGCTCCAGGAGGAGCCCGTAACGGGGAACACGCTCCGCGGGCTCGGCGGCGCGGCGACTCAGAACCTTCAGAACGGGAACGGGTATTGAGCGGTCTCACGTTCCAGAGCCCGCTCGGCGCGCTGGTCGCGCTCGCTGTGGTGTTCCCACTCGCCGCGCTCGTCGCGTTCGAGCGGCGTGCACGCCGCGTCCGGCACAACGTCCAGTTGCCGGAGCCGGAAAAGCAGACGCACACGCGGCGCATAGTCGCCTTGTGCGTGCTCGCCGCGCTCCTCGGGCTTGCAGCGACGCACCCGGCCCTGACGCGGACCTCCAAACGCTCGGTTCGAACCGACGCGCAGGCGTGGGCGCTGTTCGACACGTCGGCCTCCATGTCCGCCCGTCAGCAGGGCGGGCCGTCGCGGTTCGAGCGGTCGAAGCGGCTCGCGATCCAGCTGCGCAACGACCTCCCGGACATCCCGTTCGGCGTTGCGTCGTTTGCGGAGGACGTCCTGCCACACATGTTCCCGAGCTCGGACGCCAACGCGTTCGCGTCGACGGTCCGGAACGCCGTGCAGATCGGCTCGCCGCCCTCTCCGAACGTCGTCGTCGGAACGGTCGGGACGAGCTTGTCCGCGATCACCGCCTTCGGCTCCGACGGCTACTTCGCACCGTCGGCGACGCACAAGCTCCTGATCGTGTTCAGCGACGACGAGAGCAGTCCGGTCTTCGGTTCCTTCGTCGCCGCCGAGCTCCGTAACAAGAAGCCGATCCACGTGATCTTCGTCCACGTGTGGAACGGCAACGAGCGGATCTACCTGCCGAACGGCCGCCCCGACCCGGGCTACACGCCCGACCCTTCGAGCTACTCGAGCGTCAGCGAGCTCGCGTCGGAGATCGGCGGCAGCGTCTACTCCGAGTCGGACACAAACGGGATCCTCGACCAGGCGCGCGCAGACCTCGGCACCGGAAGCCACAGGCCGATCGACTCGAGCACGGTGACGACGCCGCTCGCGCGCTGGCTTCTCATCCTCGCGTTCATCCCGCTGGCGTTCGTGCTCCGGGCACGCGACCTGTTCGGATCGCTCTGGCAGCTCGGCGTCCCCGGAGGCTACGCGCTTCGCCGTAGGCGTGAGTCTGGCTCGCTCTTGCGGCCACGCCGACTCGCGAGCTTCACGATCTCCAAGAGGTAGATCATGTAGAGGGACGCGGCGAGCGCGAGCGCACCGAGCGACGCTGCAGCGAGCGTCCGCCACGGATTCCAGTCGCCGTGCGCGTGAGGACGGATGAACCGCGTTCCGAGCGCGGCGATCGCAAGCGTTCCGCACCAGACCCAGATGTAGACGGCGGTGCGGACCTCCGAGAAGCCTCGACGCAGGAACCGATAGTGAAGGTGCGCCTGGTCGGCCTCGAAGATCCGTTCGCCGTGCTTGAGGCGTCGGGCGACCACGAACGTCGTGTCGACGATCGGCACCGCCAAGACGATCAACGGGAAGAAGAGCGTGACGATCGACGCGGTCTTCAGCAGGCCCTGCAGCGGCACCGTCGCCAGCACGAACCCGAGCAGCAGCGCCCCCGAGTCACCCATGAAGATCCGCGCCGGATAGAAGTTGTGCCGGAGGAAGCCGAGCGAGGCGCCGAGGACGATCGCCGAGAGGATCGCCGCGTCGATCTCCGGCCGCGGCAGCGAGAGGGCGATCAGCGCGAACGTGAACGCCGAGATCGCGGCCACTCCGGCCGCCAGGCCGTCCAGCCCGTCCAGGAAGTTGAACATGTTCATGATCGCGACGATCCAGATCACGCTGAGCGGCATGCCGATCCAGCCCGGAAGGACGTGGACGCCGACGATCGGGAACGTGAAGCGGTGGACCCAGATCCCGAAGCCCACCGGGATCGAGGCCGCGACGATCTGCCCGAACAGCTTCTCCCACCATGCGAGGCCGCGAAAGTCGTCGATCGCGCCGACGGTCGTCGCGACCGCCGCGCCGAGCAGCAGGCCGCGGGTCTCGTGCGAGAGATCGAGGAACGCGAGCGCCGGCACGAAGATGCCGAAGAAGAGGGCGAGCCCGCCCAGACGCGGGATCGGGCGACGGTTCGGCCGGCGGGCCTCGGGCCGGTCGACCGCGCCGAGCATGCGTGCCATGCCGCCGACGGCCGGGGTGAGCAGCACGACGATCGCAAACGCGACGATCGCTCCCCAGACGATCTGCATGTTGTCGGTGAGCGTCTCGAACATCAGCAGCGGTCCGTGAGCGGCTGCATCGCAGTCCTCACTTCGTCCCGTAGAGCCGGTCGCCTGCGTCGCCGAGCCCAGGCACGATGAACCCGTGCTCGTTCAGGCCGCGGTCGACGGCGGCGACGACGATCTGCACGTCGGGATGGTCGCGCGAGATGTGCTCGACGCCCTCGGGCGCGGCGATGATCGCGATCAGCCGGACCGAGCTCGCGCCCGCGTTCTTCACGGTGCGGATCGCCGCGGCGGTCGAGTTGCCGGTGGCGAGCATCGGATCGAGGAGGATCACGTCGCGGTCGGCGATGTCCGCCGGGAGCTTCGCGTAGTACTCGATCGGCTCGAGCGTCTCCTCGTCGCGGTACATCCCGATGAAGCCGACGCGCGCCGACGAGATCAGGGAGAGGACGCCGTCGAGCATGCCGACACCGGCGCGCAGGATCGGGCACACCGCGACCTTCTTGCCGCTGATGCGCGGGAAACGGCCGAGCTCGAGCGGCGTCTCGACCTCGACGTCTTCGGTCGGCATGTCCTTGGTCGCCTCGTACGTCAGCAGCAGCGTCACCTCGTTGACGAGCTTGCGGAAGTGGACGGTCGGCGTGTCCTTGTCGCGCAGGTAGGCGAGCTTGTGCTGGACGAGCGGGTGCCGGACCTCGACGACGGGCATCAGGCGACGTACGAGGTGTAACCCCTGAAGCCCGGGTAGAGCGGGCGCTTCGCGCACAGCGCCTCGCTCTGCGCCCGGAGGGATCCGATGTCCCCGTCGGTCAGCGCGCCGGCGATGATCCGGCCGACCTCGCGGAAGTCGTCCTCGTCGAAGCCGCGCATCGTCGCTGCAGGCGTTCCGATCCGGACGCCGGAGGCGACCGTCGGCGGCCGCTCGTCGAACGGCACCGTGTTCCGGTTCACGGTCAGCTTCACTTCGTGCAGTCGTTCCTCCGCATCCTTCCCGGTCCAGTCCGTCCCGCGGAGGTCGAGCTGCAGCAGATGCGTGTCGGTCCCGCCGGTCAGCACGTCGAGGCCTCCATCGATCAGGGTCGACGCGAGCGTGTCGGCGTTCGCCCGGACCTGCCGCTGATAGGCCCGGAACGCCTCGGTGGCGGCGATGCCGAAGCAGGTCGCCTTGGCCGCGATCGTGTGCTCGAGCGGCCCGCCCTGCATACCGGGGAAGACGGCGCGGTCGACGGCCTGCGCGTGCTCCTCCTTGCAGAGGATGAACCCGGAGCGCGGGCCCGCCAGCGTCTTGTGCGTGGTCGACGTGACGAAATCGCAGTGCTCAGCGGGATTCGGGTGGAGCCCCGCGGCGACGAGCCCGGCGAAGTGGGCCATGTCGCAGAGCAGCAGCGCGCCGACGTCGTCGGCGATCTCACGAAAGCGTGCGGTGTCCACGGTGCGCGGATACGCGGAACCGCCGCACACGATCAGACGCGGCCGGTACTCGCGGGCGAGCCTCGACACGTCGTCGTAGTCGACGACGTTCGTCTCTCGCGAGACGCCGTAGTGCGCGATCGTGTACAGCCGTCCCGAGAAGTTCACCTTGAGCCCGTGCGTGAGGTGGCCGCCGTGCGAGAGCTCCAGCGACAGGATCGTGTCGCCGAGCTGCAGCGCGGCCATGTACACGGCCATGTTCGTCTGCGCGCCCGCGTGCGGCTGGACGTTCGCATGCTCGGCGGCGAACAGCGCCTTCGCGCGGTCGATCGCGAGCTGCTCGATCTCGTCGACGACCTCGCAGCCGCCGTAGTAGCGCCGGCCTGGATAGCCCTCGGCGTACTTGTTGGTCGGCGTCGAGCCGACCGCCTCGAGGATCGCCGGCCAGGTGAAGTTCTCCGATGCGATCAGCTCGATCTGCCCGCGCTGGCGCTCGGTCTCGCGTGCGAGCAGCTCGGCGATCTCGGGGTCGATCTGGCCGAGACCGGAGGTGGTCAGCTCGTGGAAGGACTGCTCGGTGACTGCCATCGATTCCTCTCCTGCGAACCGGGCCATCGTACTCGGGCGGGATTCGGGCGGCGCACGCGGCGGGTGTCAGACGCCCGAGCGCGCCGATGCGACGCGCCCGAGCGCCTCGGCTGCGGATACCGCCCCTTCCCGGAGGAGGCGGGGTTCTGGACCCGAGAGGTCGATCACGGTCGAAGGGACGCCGGCGAGGCGACCCCCGTCCACGACCGCGCCCGCGCGGGCGCGCACGTCCTCGGGCACCTCGCCGAGCGACGCCGGGTCACGCTCGCCCGGGTGGTTCGCACTCGTCGCGACCAACACGCCGACACGCTCGAGCACGTCGCCACCGGGGCCTTCGAGCAGGGGCACGCGCACGCCGATCGTCCCCGGGCTCGAGCCGGTCAGCCACGGAAACCGGTGCTCCGGGTTGGCGAAGACCAGGGTGAACGCACCGGGAAGCAGCGCCTGTGCGATCGCCTCCGCATCGCCACGCAGCTCCGGCACGCACTCGACGAGGTCGTCGAACCGGCGCGCGACGAGCGCCGACGGCTGCGAACCCTCCCGGCCCTTGAGCAGGTAGAGCCGTCGCGACGCCTCTTCGCTCAGCGGATCGGCCGCAAGCCCGTACACCGTGTCGAACGGCAGGACGACGGGCAGGCCGACTCCGATCGCTGCGACCGCGTCGTCGACCCCGCTCACGCTCGCCGTCCTTCCACGACCCGCTCCCGCCCCGCGAGGTCGCGCGTGATCCTCACGGCGTCGTACCCGAGCCCGACCAGCACATCCGCGACGAGAGCGGCCTGACCGTCGCCGACCTCGAACGCGATTGCACGCGTCGCCGCCGCTGCCGCGATCGCCTCGTGGTTGCCGACACCGACGAGCGCCTCGCGCGGCTCCCAGAGTCGGATTTCTGGCTGCAAGGCGGACCAGTCGTCCGGATGGACGTACGGCGGGTTCGCGACGACGACATCCCATCCGTCTGCCGACGCGTCGAAGTCGCGCCGTTCGAGCGCGACGTCGAGGTGGAGCCTCTCCACGTTCTCGCGCGCGAGCTCGAGCGCGTGGCGTGAGGTGTCGACGCCGGTGACGCGCGCGTCGGGTCGCTCGTCCTTGATCGCGAGCGCGATCGCGCCGCACCCGGTCCCAACGTCCAGCACACTCGGACGGTCGGCGTCTGCGATCAGTGCGAGCGCGCGCTCGACGAGCACCTCCGTCTCCGGCCTGGGAACGAGCGCGCGAGCGTCGACGCTCAGCGTCAATCGGCGGAATCCCCACTCGCCGAGGACGTAGGCGAGCGGCTCGCGCGCCTCGCGCCGGCGTAGGAGCCGGTCGACCTGTTCGGCGTCGACGGTCTCGGACGGTGCCGATCGCACGGCGGTCCGAGTCGTGCCGAGCACGTGCGCCACGAGCAACTCCGCGTCGACGCGCGGCGTCTCGACTCCCGCGGCAGCGAGACGCTGCTCGGCCTCCGCAAGCGCGTCGCGCGTGGTCACTCGCCGAGCGCGCGACGACGCTCCTCGGCCGCAAGCGCGTCGGTGTACTCGTCCAGCTCGCCCTCGAGGACGCGGTCGAGCTGGTGCCGCGTCAACTTCACGCGATGGTCGGTGACCCGGTTCTCCGGGAAGTTGTACGTCCGCACTTTCTCCGCGCGCTGACCCGATCCGATCTGCGAGCGCCGTGTCGCGTCCAGCGCGGCCCGCTGCTTCTCCCGCTCGAGCTCGTACAGGCGCGCCCGAAGCACACGCAGCGCCTTCTGGCGGTTCTGGAGCTGCGACTTCTCGTCCTGCATGGCGACGACGAGTCCGGTCGGCAGGTGCGTGATGCGGACGGCGGAGTCCGTGGTGTTCACGCTCTGCCCGCCTGGACCGGTGGAGCGATAGACGTCGATCTTGAGATCGTTCGGATCGATCTCGACCTCGACCTCCTCGACCTCGGGCATGACCGCGACGGTCGCCGTCGAGGTGTGAATGCGTCCCTGCGACTCGGTCTCGGGCACGCGCTGGACGCGGTGCGTGCCCCCCTCCCACCTGAAGATCCCGTACGCCCGCGGGCCCTTGACGGCGAACGTGACCTCCTTGAAGCCGCCGCCGTCGCTGGGACTCGACCCGAGCGGCTCGACCCGGAGGCCGCGGTGCTCGGCGTACCGCGTCAGCATCCGGTAGAGGTCTCCGGCCCAGAGCGCCGCCTCGTCGCCGCCGACGCCCTGCCGGATCTCGACGATCGAGTCCTTGCCGTCGTCGGGGTCGGTCGGCGCCAACGCCTCCCGGAGCTGCGGCTCGATCTCCTGCAGCCGCGCCTCGAGCTCGGGGACGAGCTCCCGCAGGTCGCCGTCGCTCCGCGCCTGCTCGAGATCGTCGTGCGCCTGGCGCCACTCCTCTGCGAGCCGGTGCGGTTCCTCGAGCTCCTTGAGCTTCCGGCCGGCCTCGGCCGCCTCCCGATGGTCGTTGTAGACCGCCGGATCAGACATGCGGTCGCGAGCCTGCGCGTACGTGCGCATCAGCTCGTCGACGAGTTCCTCGATCCCCGCCATGGGCTCGTAAGGTTACGGCTTGTCCATTACTTCAGTTCGTGTAGTTTCATCGCTACACCTATTGAAGTAAGGAGGAGACATGCCCGTCCGCGAGGAGATCCTGTCGGCCAACGAGGACTACGCATCGAGCTTCACGAAGGGCGAGCTCCCCATCCCGCCCGCACGGCGCTTCGCCGTCGTCACCTGCATGGACGCTCGCATCGACCCGGCGCGGGCGCTCGGGCTCGAGGAGGGCGACGCGCACGTGATCCGCAACGCCGGTGGCCTCGTCTCCGACGACGCGCTGCGCTCGCTCGTGATCTCGCACCACCTCCTCGGTGTCCAGGAGGCGATCGTGATCGGGCACGAGGGCTGCGGCATGCTGACCTTCACGAACGACGACCTCCACGGCAAGCTCGGCGCGGACGCCGACGACATCGACTTCCTTCCGTTCGGCGACCTCGACCAGAGCGTTCGGTCGAGCGTCCGCCGGATCGAGGAGTCGCCGCTCCTTCCCGACTCGTTCACCGCGACCGGTTTCGTCTACGACGTGACGAGCGGACGGCTGCGCGAGGTCTAGCCGACGAGGCGCGCGTCGAGCGAGATCTCGGGGACACCCGCCAGCGCCTTCGAGACGGGGCAGTTCGCCTTGGCCTGATCGGCCGCGTGCGCGAAGCCGTCGTCGTCGAGCCCGGGAACCTTGCCCTCGACGGCCAGGGCGATCCTCGTGATCCCCTCGCCGGGCTGGAACGTCACCGTCGCGGACGTCCGCAGCTGCTCGGGAACGTGCCCGTCCTGCGCGAGCCCGTGTGAGAGCGCCATCGAGAAGCAGGTCGCGTGTGCCGCCGCGATCAGCTCCTCGGGGCTCGTGCTGCCGTCGGGCTCTTCCGCTCGCGCGGGCCAACTCACGGTCAACCCGCCGAAGACGCCGCTCGACACGCGGTCGATCGTCCCGTTCCCGCTCATCAGGTCACCCCGCCACGTCACCTCGGCGCGCCGGTCAGTCGCCATCGCTTCCCTCCAGTTCCGCGTTCACGGTCACCGTGCCGCTCGCCTTGATCAGGGCAGAGAACGGGCACCCCTCGTCGGCTGCATCCGCAGCCCGCGCAAGCGCCTCCTCATCGATCCCTTGCACGCGCGCGCGCGCGCGGAGATCGGAGGAGACGATCCGGTGCGAGCCCCCTTCGACCTCGTCGAGCGTCACCGTCGCCGTGACGGCGACGAGCTCGGCCGGCGTTCCCGCGCCAGCCAACTCGCCCGCGAGCGACATCGCGTAGCAGCCCGCGTGCGCAGAGGCGAGGAGCTCCTCAGGGCTCGTCTTGCCGTCGGGC
Source organism: Gaiellaceae bacterium (assembly GCA_035623685.1). Classification (GTDB taxonomy): domain Bacteria; phylum Actinomycetota; class Thermoleophilia; order Gaiellales; family Gaiellaceae; genus 3-1-20CM-4-69-9. The sequence continues at coordinate 13,204 of DASPSY010000051.1, read as the reverse complement.
TTCCCGATCCGTGACGCGAGGGTGTACGGGACCGGCTCGAACGTGCCGCTCGCGGGGGCGATGCTGCCCTCCCCGCGCGCGACGTTGCCGGTCCAGCTCGCCGTCGCCTGACGCTGCACACGCGGCATCAGGCCATCACCTCGACTCGCGCTTCCTCCGGCTTGCGCGACTCGAGCTGCAAGACCTCTTTCAACGCCCGGATCGACACCTCGACCTGGTCGAGTGTCGGCTCGCGCGTCGTCAGCCGCTGCAGCCACAGCCCTGGCGCGAGCAGCGTCATCAGCACGCGGTTGTCCGTGTGCTTGCCGGCGAAGCGGATCAACTCGTACGCGAGGCCGGCTATCACCGGCAGCAGCAGGATGCGCGTTGCGATCAGCCAGTACCACGCAGGCCGGCCGAAGAAGGCGAACACGAAGATGGCGATCACCATCACCCAGAGGAGGAACGCAGTCCCGCAGCGCGGATGGATGAGCGAGTAGCGCTGCACCGTCTCCGGCTCGAGCTCCTCGCCCGCCTCGTACGCGTTGATCGCCTTGTGCTCAGCGCCGTGGTACTGAAAGACCCGGCGCAAGTCGGGCAGCAGGGAGATCAGCGCGAGGTACGCGATGAACATCCCGACCCGGATCCCTCCCTCCACGAGCACGAATGGGCCGGTTCCCTTGATCCCGATCCAGTCGGTCAGCAAGGCGGGCGTTACCTTGAACAGCATCACAGCGAAGCCAATCGCGATCGCAAAGGCGAAGATCAGCTGCCCGCGCGTCAGCTCGGTCGAGACTTCCTGCTCGGGCTCGCCCTCGATCTGCTCCTCCTGCGCCGCGTAGCCCGCGGAGATTGCGAGTGCGCGAAAGCCGATCGCAAGCGACTCGCCGAGGGCGATCACACCGCGGACGACCGGCAGCCGGAACGCCACGTGCCGGGACATCGGCGACGAGATCGGCTTGTTGACGTGCGCGATGTCCCCGTCAGGCTTGCGGACCGCGACGGACCAGTTCGACGGGCCGCGCATCATGACGCCTTCCAGGACGGCCTGTCCGCCCAGAGTTGTCATCGCGGGAGTGCGCTAGCCGCGGCGCGCGCCGCCGGCTTTCTCGAGTCGGCGCTGGAAGCGCTCGACGCGGCCGCCGGTGTCGACGAGCTTCTGCTTCCCCGTGTAGAACGGATGACAGTTCGAGCAGAGCTCGACGTGCAACTCGGGCTTGGTCGATCGAGTCCGGAACGTGTTCCCGCAGGAGCAGGTCACGGTGGTGATCACGTAGTCGGGATGGATGTCGGGCTTCATTCCGCGGCCAGGATAGCAACGGCGGTTTCCGGCGCGACGTTGCCGCCCGAGACGAGCGCGACCACCGTCTCCGCGCCGTTGAGATCGACCGCACCCGAAAGCAGCGCCGCCGTGGTCGCCGCCCCCGCGACCTCACAGGCGAGCTTCGCGCGCGAGTACATAAAGCGGAACGCCTCGCGCAGCGCGTCCTCGCTCACGAGCACCGACTCGACGCCGAGATCGGCGCACACGCGCACGCAGTTGCCGCCGGCGTACGGCCCGTTGAGCCCGTCGGCGATCGACTTCGCCTCGACGGTCACCGGCTCGCCCGCCTTGAGGCTCTCGTGGAGGGCAGGCGAGCGCTCCGGCTCGACCGCCACCACCCGCGCCTCGGGTCGCATCCCCTTGACGGCCGAGGCGATGCCCGAGACGAGGCCGCCGCCTCCCACCTGGACGAGGACGAGGTCGGCGTTCGGCGTGTCCTCGAGGATCTCGACTCCGACCGTGCCCTGACCCGCCATCACGAGCGGGTCGTCGTACGGATGGACGAGCGTGCGCCCCGTCGACTCGATCAGGTCGTCGAGCCGCTCGAACGCGGCCGGGATGTCCGGCGCCTCGATGTCGATCGTCGCCCCGTAGCCGCGAGCCGCGGCGATCTTCATCGGGCTCGCGGTCGCCCACATGACGACGAGCGCGTCGATCCCCTCGACCGCGGCCCCGTACGCGAGCGCCTGTGCATGGTTGCCGGCGGAGATCGAGATCACGCCGCGCGCCTTCTCCTCGCTCGACAGCATCGCGAGCTTGTTCAGCACGCCACGAGGCTTGAACGAGCCCGTCCGCTGGAGCAGCTCGGCCTTGAACGACACGTCCGCGCCGACGCGTTCCGAGAGCGTCCGCGACGAGAGCTGCGGCGTGCGGTGAAGGCGGTCGCCGATCCGCGCGCGCGCCTGGTAGACGTCGTCGAGGGAGATGAGCGTGCCGGTCGTCGCCACGACGGTGATCGTACGCGTCGGGGCAGGATCGTCGTCGAGCGGCGCCGTGCGCTAGGTCAACGTGTACTCGGGGCCCGAGCCGCCCTCGGGTGGCGTGAGCCTGCCACCTTTCGCGGTGATCGCGCCGCACTGGACGCAGTTCGAGGGCGTCACGGCAACCCCGTCGTCTGCGACCTCGTAGACCTGCGCCGGGCACATCCTCGCCCACAGCTCGGCCACCTCGGGAGGCACCTCGCGGTGCAGCAGGATGTGGCTCGGCTCGTCGTCGCGCGTGCGATTGCCCGAGAGGAAGACAGACGAGAGCTTGTCGAACGTCAGCGTGCCGTCCGGCGCCGGATACGACGCCGCTCGGTCGGTGCGCACGAGCTCCTGGTCGACGTCGCGCTCGGTCGCCTTGTCTCCGTGCGGGAAGTGTCCTTTCGTCGCGGACATCGCCCCTGCCATCGCGCCGCCGACCCAGAAGCCGCGGCCGAACGCCTGCCGCATGTTGCGTACCTCTTTGAGGTCCTTCCACACGAAGCTTTTGCGCACGGCCGCGTCGTAGGACTCCAGCGCGCCGGGGCGCCAAGACGTCTCGCCGCGACCCAGTGCCGAGAATGCCGCTTCAGCCGCGAGCGAGCCGGTCTCGATCGCGTAGTGGATGCCCTTGAGCGCGGGCACGTTGACGAATCCCGCTCCGTCGCCGCACAGCAGGAGACCCGGCGCATGCATTCGCCTCGGCAGAGCGACGAAGCCGCCTTCGGGAATCGTCTTCGCACCCCAGGCGATCCGCTCGCCTCCCTCGAGGATCTTGCGGATCAGCGGGTGGGTCTTCAACTCCTGCAGGAGATCGTGCACGGAGAGCTCGACGTCGCGGTAGTCGAGGCCGACGACCATGCCCAGAGTGACGAGGTCGTCGCCCATCGGATAGACGAACGACCCGCCGAACTCCCGGTACTTCGCCCCCGCGCGCAGTGGCCAGCCCATGGTGTGGATCACGCGGTCGAGCGGCGTCGCGACCTTCCACACCTCCTTGACGCCGAGCGCCCACACCTGCGGATGCTCGCCGTGCAGGCCGAAGCGCTCGAGCGCGACGCCGGTGAGATGGCCCTGCGTTCCTTCGGCGAGCACCGTGACGCGCGCCGCGACGTCCGCTCCCGGCTCGAAGTTGCCGAGCTCGGAGCCGTCGCGCCCACGACCCTTGTCGCCGGTACGCACGCCGACGACGCGGCCGCCGTCGACGAGCAGCTTCGTCGCCGGCGTCTCGGGCAGGATCATCGCTCCTCCCTGCTCGGCCTCCTCCGCGAGCCAGCGACCGAGTTGCGAGAGCGATGCGACGTAGTTCCCGTCGTTTCTCATCGTCGGCGGCGTCGGCAGACGGATCGCGCGCTTCGGCGTGAGCATGTAGACGGCCTCGTGGTCGACGCGGCTCGTGAACGGAAGCTCGTCCATTGTCTTCCGCCCCTTGAACAGTCGACGAAGCGCGCGCGGGTTGACCACCGCGCCGGACAGCAGGTGCGAGCCGGGCGACCGTCCCTTCTCGAGCACCGCGACCGGAACGTCGCCGAGCCGCTCGCGCACGTCCGGTGCGTCCTCCAGCAACTGACCCAGACGGATTGCGCAGGCTAGACCCGCCGGACCGGCACCGACGATCAGGACGCCGACGCGGATCAGCTCGTCGTCCGGTGTCGTCGGAGCCGCGACGTAGTCGGCTGCGCGAAACGGCGGCGGGAAGTCGGACGGCTTCGTCATCCCCCGTCACCGGACTGCTTGCGCTGCTCGATCAGCTCCGTGAGCTTCGGCACGACCTGATGGACGTCGCCGACAACGCCGAGGTCCGCGAACTCGAAGATCGGCGCGTTCGGGTCCTTGTTGATCGCGACGATCACTCCCGCCGACTGCATGCCGACCTTGTGCTGGATCGCGCCCGAGATCCCACAGGCGACGTACAGCCTCGGCGAGACGGTCTTGCCCGTCTGACCGACCTGGGCCGAGTACGGATACCAGCCGGCGTCCACGACCGCACGTGTCGCGCCGACCGCACCTCCCAGCGCCTTCGCGAGGCCCTCGACGAGGACGAAGTTCTCGGGTCCGCCGAGCCCTCGACCACCTGAAACCACGATGTCGGCCTCCTCGATCGACGGTCCCTCGGCTTCCTCGTGCGCCTGCTCCAGCATCTGCGCCTCCGTCGAGAACGCTTCGAGGCTGACGGGGACGTCGACGACCTCGGCGAAGCCACCCGGCTCGACCGGATCGAACGCCCCTGAGCGGAACAACGCGAGCTGCGGCTCGGACGTCCAGCCGACCTCGACGTAGACGGAGTCCTGCAGCGCAGCGCGGATCCCGACGAGACGTCCGCCGTCTCGCGCGATGTCGACGAGGTCCCAGTTGAGCCCTGCATCGAGTCGCGCGGCGAGACCGGCAGCGACGTCCGCGGCGAGGACAGAGTTGCCGAAGAGGACGGCGTCCACCCCGCCGTCCCGCACGATCTGCGCGAGGACGTCGACGCGTGGCTGCGGCAACGGCGCCTGAAGAGGCGTGTCGTCGGCGACGTACACGCGCGACGCACCGTGCCTGCCTGCCTCCTCGGCGAGCGCCCGTACACCAGTACCGACGACCACGCCGGCGACGTCGCCGTCCAGAGCCGCGGCCTTCGAGAGCACGCCGAGCGGCCCCCTGAGCAACTGGTCGCCGTGGTGCTCGAGGAAGACGAGCATCGTCACAGCAACCGCTTCTCGACGAGGAAGTCGACGACCTGCGCCGCTGCAGTGCCGTCGTCCTCGAGCTTGCGCGAGTCGCCGCGCGCGGGCGGATCTCGCAGCGCGAGCACCTCCGTGTGTGACCCCTCCTCGCCCGCCTGCCCGGCGTCGACGCCCAAGTCCGCGAGCGAGACGACGTCCTGCGGCTTCGACTTCGCGCCCATGATCCCTTTGAGCGACGGATACCGCGGCTCGTTGATCGCATCCGACACGGCGACGACGGCGGGTAGCGGAACCTCGATCACGTCGTAGCCGAACTCGGTCTGGCGCTTCACGCGGAGCTTGTCGTCGGAGCGCGTCACCTCCGCAGCCTGCGACACCATCGGCCGGTGCAACCGATCGGCGACGGCTGCCGCGAGCACGGCGCCGTCGCCGTCACCCGATTGTTGGCCGAAGAGCACGAGCGCCGCATCCTCGCGCTCGAGCGCCCGCGCCAGCACCGCGCTCGTCGCCAGGAGATCCGATCCGGCAGCACCCTCGTCGCAGACGAGGAGCGCGCGGTCGGCGCCCATCGCAAGCGCCTTTCGCAGTACGTCTTGCGCCTTCGCCGGCCCGAGCGAGACGACGGCGACCTCGCCCTCCCCGGCAGCGTCCTTCAGCCGCAGCGCTTCCTCGACGGCGTTCGCGTCGAACGAGTTGAGCGCGCCCTCGCCCGAGCGGTCGAGACGCCTGGTCGCAGGGTCGATCCGCTTCGCTCCCTCCGGCACCTGCTTGATGCAGACCGCGATCTTCACCGCCGCGGACTCTAACGTCGTGCCGACTAGCGACCGAGGAACGTCGCTTCGCGCTTCTCGACGAACGCCGAGAGACCCTCTCTCGCGTCCGCGGTTCCGAACAGCTCGCCGAACGACTCGGCCTCGGCCGCGAGATTGGTGCCGTGGTCGCCGCCGAGCGCGAGGTTCGCGAGCGTCTTCATCTCGCGCAACGCGACGGGGCTCTTCGCTGCGAGGAGCTCTGCGACCTCGAGTGCCTTGTCGAGCACGGGATCCTGCACGCCGTTCACGAGCCCGATGCGCAGAGCCTCGTCCGCGTCGACGGCGCGGCCTGTGAAGATCAGCTCCTTCGCGACGCCGAGCCCGCAGACGCGCGCGAGACGTTGCGTGCCGCCCCAGCCCGGGATGATCCCGAGGTTCACCTCGGGCTGGCCGAGCTTCGCGCGCGACGACGCATACCGGAGGTCGCACGCGAGCGCGAGCTCGCAGCCGCCGCCCAGCGCGAAGCCGTTCACGGCGGCGATCGTCGGCTTCGGCATCGTCTCGAGGAGGCGGCCCGCCTCGTGGCCGAGCACTCCCCACGCCTTCGCCTCGTCGACGCCGATGGCGCTCATGTACTTGATGTCGGCACCTGCGACGAACGCCCGGTCGCCGGCACCGGTCAGGACGACGACCCGGATCGCCTCGTCGCGGGCGAGCGCGTGAAGCTCGTCGCGCAGGCCCGTGAGAGTCGCGAGGTCGAGCGCGTTCATTGCGTCTGCGCGATCGACGGTGACGACCGCGATGGTGCCGTCACGATCGACGCGGATCACGAGACGGAGACGTGTTCCCGCAGGAACTCGACGATCTCCGACGTCGGAGCGCCGGGGGTGAAGACCGCCGAGACGCCGAGTCGTTTCAGCTCGTCGGCGTCGTCGGTCGGGATCGTGCCGCCGACCACGACGAGGACGTCCTCTCCGCGCTCCTGCTTCAGCCCCTCGATGATCCTCGGTACGAGCGTCATGTGCGCGCCAGAGAGGATCGAGATGCCGACGGCGTCCGCGTCCTCCTGCACGGCCGTCTCGACGATCTGCTCGGGCGTCTGGTGCAGCCCGGTGTAGATCACCTCCATGCCTGCGTCGCGCAGCGCGCGGGCGACGATCTTGGCGCCGCGGTCGTGACCGTCGAGACCGGGCTTGGCGATCACGACTCGGATCTTCTGTGCCACGTGCCTGAGTCTAGTGCGGACGTGAAGTCCTGCCGCGCGACGCTCGGCCGCTAGAAGACGGGAGTCTCCCGCCAGACGCCCCAGACTTCGCGCAGCGCGTCGCACATCTCGCCGATTGTGACGTACGCCTTCGATGCCTCGATGATCGAGCGCATCAGATTCCTGTCCTCGGTGGCAGCCTCACGCTGCAGCTGTGCGAGAGCGGCCTCGACGGCGGCAGTGTCGCGTCTCGCGCGGAGCGCCCGTACGCGCTCGATCTGTTTCTGCTCGAGCGCGGGATCGATCTTGAGGATCTCCACCGGTTGCTCCTCTGCAAGCTCGTACCGGTTGACGCCCACGATGACGCGCTGACGCCGCTCGACCTCGGACTGGTAGCGGAACGACGCGTCTGCGATTTCCCGCTGGAAGAAGTTCTCCTTGATCGCGGCCACGACTCCGCCGAGCTCGCGGATCCGATCGAAGTAACGGTACGCCTCCGCCTCGAGCTTGTTCGTCAGCTCCTCGACGTGGTACGAGCCTCCGAGTGGATCGATGGTGTTGACGACACCCGTTTCGTGCGCGATCACCTGCTGCGTCCTCAACGCGAGACGCACGGCGTTCTCGGTCGGAAGCGCGAGCGCCTCGTCGAACGAGTTCGTGTGGAGTGACTGCGTGCCGCCGAGCACGGCTGCGAGTGCCTCGAGCGCCGTGCGGACGATGTTGACCTCCGGCTGCTGCGCGGTGAGCGAGACGCCGGCCGTCTGCGTGTGGAAACGCATGAGCCACGATCGTGGATTCGTCGCACCGTAACGCTCTCGCAGCTCGCGCGCCCAGATACGACGAGCCGCACGGTACTTTGCGATCTCTTCGAAGAAGTCGAGGTGCGCGTTGAAGAAGAACGAGAGTCGCGGAGCAAACTCGTCCACGTCGAGACCGCGATCGATGCACGCCTCGACGTACGCGAACCCGTCGGCGAGCGTGAACGCCAGCTCCTGCGCCGCGGTCGATCCTGCCTCGCGGATGTGGTAGCCGGAGATCGAGACCGGGTGCCACAACGGCATCTCCGCCGCGCAGAACTCGATCATGTCGATGACGAGGCGCATCGACGGCTCCGGCGGGAAGATGAACTCCTTCTGCGCGATGTACTCCTTGAGGATGTCCGTCTGGATCGTCCCGCGCAGCCGATCACGACTTACGAGCTGGTTCTCGCCGACGCAGACGTAGAATGCGAGCAGCATCGCCGCGGGCGAGTTGATCGTCATCGACGTGGAGACGCGATCGAGCGGGATCCCCGCGAACAGCAGCTCCATGTCGTCGAGCGAGTCGATTGCGACACCCTCCCGACCGACCTCGCCACACGACCTCGGCGCGTCCGAGTCGTGCCCCATCAGCGTCGGCATGTCGAAGGCCGTGGACAGCCCGGTCTGTCCGTGCTCGAGGAGGTAGCGGAATCTCGCGTTCGTCTCCTCCGCGGTGCCGAAGCCGGCGAACTGGCGCATCGTCCACAGCTGACCTCGATACATCGTCGGGTAGACGCCGCGTGTGTACGGGAAGAGCCCCGGGTACCCGAGATCGCGGCCGTAGTCGAACGCGACGTTGTCAGGTGTGTACAGCGGCTCGTTCTCGAGCCCTGAGATGGTCGTGAACAGCTCGTCGGTCCGCTCGGGCGTCGAGTCGTAGGTCTCTCGCCGCCACTTGCCGGTCGAGTCGAGGTGCGTCGGATCCTCGGTCGTCGCCATCAGCCTCGATTCTACGGACGGATTTTGCTCTCCTGCTGTCGGGCTTGCTGCCGATATTGCAGGGGTGAGACGCATCGCCCTCCTCGTTTGCTGCGGCATCCTGCTCGGCGCGACGACCGCCGGATCGGCAGTCAGGCCGACCGCGTTGTCGACGGCTGCATGGAAGTCCGGGCTCACGGTCCACACGCACGTCAGGACCAGCACCGAGTCGAAGTCGCGCTTCGACGCGCATGTCTCCGCGCTGCTCCGTCGTGAGTACCCTGCGCCACTGCAGTCACTCGACAACACGCTCTACGTCGGGCTGGGTCTTCAGCCGGCGCAGTCGCGCATCGGCCCCGCGTTGCTGCGAACCGCGCGTGCGGCACGTGTGGCCTACGACCCGTTCGCGCGCATCGTCCGCGAACGACGCTCACCGAAGCCTGCACGTCGCGAGCTCGTGCAGCACCTCGTCTGGGCGCTCGCGGGCCAGAGCTACAACGTGCGACGACTCGCGCTGCTTCGTGCAAACAACCGCGATGCATTCTTCGCGGGCGATGCAGTCGTCGACGGCCTCGCATCGCTCGCTTCGGGATTGCGGATGCCGAAGCTGCCGCAAGGCCCGGCCATCACGCGCTTCATGAGGATCGAGCAATCAGTCGGTCTGTCTGCAGGCCGCGCGTTCATGGCGCACCTTCGCTACGTCGGTGGAAAGCGCGCCGTCGCAAACGTCTTGAGAACACCACCGAAGACGACGGAGCAGGTTCTCCACGTCGATAAGTATCTCCAGCACGAGGCGGCACGTCCAATCTCGCTGCCAGCACAGATTGCATACGTCGACCTCAAGGCGTCGGAGACGTTCGGCGAGCTCGATGTCCAAGCTCTGCTGCGTGCGTTCTCGTTGCGCGGTGCAGCCGTCGCGGCAGCAGGCTGGGGCGGCGGCAAGATCGTTCTCTACACGGATGCGAGCGGAAACGCGACCGTCGGTGTGGCGCTTCGTTGGGACACTCCGCAAGACGAAGCCGAATGGCAGTCGATCGCCGTGCAGTATGTCGAGAAGGCTTTCCCGAACGCCGTCCCCCGCGTGTGCCCCGCTGCTGATCACTGCTGGAGTGACGGCACCCGCGAGCTCGCGCTTGCATCGAGGGGCGACCTGACCACGTTCGGGAGCGGCCCGGCGGGCGAGCTCGTCGCGGCGACGCTGACGCACTAGCGGCACTCCGTCTCTCACCCCTGTGGGGGATCTTTCGTCTCCCTCGCCCGGTTTGCGAGTGAGAAAGCCTTTAGATGCACGGCCTCGCCGACCGATTCCTCTGAACGGAGACACGCGTCGACTCCCGGCGCGTGAGGAACGAACATGGCGAGCTTCCCGAAACTGCGGCCTCAGTCGCGCTCGGTGCAAACCGGGTGTGGTGCCGTGCTTTCGTCGAAGTCGCTTGCGTTCCTGATCGCTTCTCTCGCGATCCTCCCGCTCACCGCCTTCTTCGCGGTCTCCGAGCTCGCCACTCTCCGCGCAACGAAGGCGTCCCAACCCGGCTTCCTGACGAAGGCTCTCGGGCAACCGAGGAACAACACGTCGCTCGTCAGGAAGCCGGCCCCGGGGCTGAAGGTCACGTTCGGACGGCGGACCGGTTTGACCGTCTCCGGTCCCGCCCATGAGCAGATCACGTTGAAGACGCGCGGCGCAGGCACGGCGCCGTGGCAGTCGTACGCGAACGGGGTCACGCGATCGACGCCGTTCGGACACGAGACCGTGACAGTCGATCCCGCCGAGACGGAGCAGTTCCTGACCGTGACACGTCACCACGGCGTGCGCACATGGGAGTGGAACCTCGGAACCAACCTCGTGCCGCACACGCAATCCGACGGGACGATCGACCTCGTCTCGAAGAGAGGCATGCCTACTGCGCAACTGATGCCGGTCGGCATTCTCGATCGTGCCGGCGGGAACGTCACTCCCTCTGGCTTGCGGTGGAAACTGCGCAAGCGGAACCACTCGCTGCTCTTGCAGCTCACGCTCGACGACTCGACGCTCGCCACCCCGTACGTGATCGACCCGACGATCACGTTCGACGTCGCGTCGTCCGCCGGGAACAACGGCTCGAACACGATCACGTGGAGTCACACGGTCGCCAATCAGGCGAACCGCATGCTGATCGTCGGCTACAACGCCGAGAACACCGGAACGAGCTCCTGCCAGCCGACGAGCGCGACCTACAACGGCGTCGCCATGACCTTGATCGCGCAGACCGTTGCAACGGCGGTCTCGCCGAACTGGGATTGCGTCGGGATGTACTACCTCCTCAATCCCGCCAACGGCGCACACAACGTCTCGATCACGTTCAGCCAAACGCCGACGAACGACTCGATCTCTGCCGGCGCAATCTCCCTCTACAGCATCGCCCAGAATCCCCCCGACGCGTTCAACACGAGCCAGGCTGCCGGACTCACGTCCACGAGCGTCACCACGCTCTGGCCGAACTCCTGGGTCGTCGATGTCATGGGCCTCGGTGACCTGAGCGGCAACCTCGCCGCCGCGGCCGGGCAGACCTCGCGGTTGATCAAGGACTCGACCGGCAGCAACTCGATCGGAATCAGCACCAAGCCGGTCGCGACCGCGGGCTCGACGACGATGTCCTGGACGATGAGCCCTGCGCCGAACCGAAGCGCGCAGATCGTCGCGGCGTTCTCGCCTCTCGACAACACCGCGCCGTCGGCGCCCGCCCTCACCGTCACCGGGAGCGCGCCGTACTCGTTCGCCTCGGGAACGACGCTCTACTACAACGCGCAGGGCACCAACTCGGGCTCGTTCAACGTCAGCGCGACCGCGACCGACGCCGACTCCGGGATCAAGAAGATCAACTTCCCAGGGATCACCGGAATGACCGGCGGGGGCGACGTCCTCGCCAGCCCGTACCAGACGACGTACAACTGGACGGCGACGACCACTGCGTCGGGCAACCAGACCGTCACGGCCACCAACGGCCAGAACCTGACCAGCACGTCGACCTTCAACGTCGTGAACGACACCACCGCCCCCACGGGTGGTGCGTTGTCGGTGAATGGGACAGCTGCGACTGGTGGTGGGAGCCAGAGTTACAACAGCACTGGGTCGTTTGCGATCGGGTCGCGGACTGACTGGGCGGAGACCCAGACGGCGACGGCGTCGGGGTTGGCCTCGTCGACGTTGACCCGCCAGTTCGCGAGCTTCTCCGCTGCGAATACCTGTGGCAGCTACGGGTCAGCGACCACTCTGGTCGGCACCCCGGCGCAAAGCGGGTTGACCACCGGCTGTTACCTGTACACCCTCACCGGCACCGACAACGTCGGCAACACCGTCTCGGTCTCCACCACCGTCAAGGTCGACACCAGCGCTCCCGCGGCACCGACGCTCGCCTTCTCCAACCTGTCGGCCAACGCCTACTACAACTCCGGCACCAGCACCCTGTACCTGCGGCCCAGCGCCGGCGGCACCATCCGCGTCACCGCCACCGCCACCGACAACGACAGCGGCATCGCCAACTACACGTTCCTCACCCTCAACTCCAACGGCGGCAGCAACTTCACCGAAACACAAACCGGCAACGTCATGGACTACACCTTCGGCGCCACCACCACCGTGCCGACCACCGCCCGCACCGTCACGGCCACCAACAACGCCGGACTCACCAGCCCCAACGCCAGCTACACCATCCTCGCCGACACCACCGCCCCCACCGTCACCGCCCCCTCGGTCACGGCCGGCTACTACACCAGCCTGTCGGTCCCCGTCACCAAAAACGGCGGCACCGACGCAGGCTCCGGCGTCAACGCAGCCACCAGCACCCTCCAACGCGACGTCGCCACCCTCACCAACGGCAGCTGCGGCGCCTTCTCAGGCAGCTGGACCACCGTCACCCTCACCGCCGGCAACGACACCACCGTCACCAGCGGCCACTGCTACGAGTACCGCGAACAACTCACAGACAACGTCGGCAACCAAGGCAACAGCCCCGCCAGCAACATCGCAAAAATCGACACCACCCCGCCCACCAACAACATCACCCTCACCAACAACCCCGCCGGCACCGCCTACAAAAACGGCACCACCATCTACTACAACGGCGCCACCACCGGCGGCGGCAGCTTCACCCTCACCAACACCCTCACCGACACCGACAGCGGCCCCGCCAGCTCCACCACCCAAACACTCGCAGGCACCACCACCGGCTGGACCCACACCCCCAGCACCGTCAACACCCCCACAGGCGGCCCCTACACCAGCAACACCTTCACCTGGGCCCAAAACACCACCAGCACACCAACCGAAACCATCACCGGCACCGACAACGCCGGCAACACCACCACCACACCCACCCTCACCTTCACCAACGACACCACCGCCCCCACCGGTGGCGCGCTCACCGTCAACGGCACCGCCGCCACAACCGGCGGCAGCTCCAGCTACTCCACCACCGGCAACTTCCCGATCGACAACCGCACCGACTACAGCGAAACCCAAACAGCCACCGCCGCCGGCCTCGCCACCAGCACCCTCACCCGCCAACAAGCAACCCTCACAAACAACAACTGCGGCAGCTACGGCGCCCCCACCACCATCAC
>DASPSY010000047.1:0-55962 GCA_035623685.1 Gaiellaceae bacterium | reverse complement strand
ACGCCATCCGCGACCAACTCCGGCTGAAGACGGACTGCACGCTCGCGGAGGTGGAGCGCCGACGCGACGGTGAGGTCGTCACTGTCGGCGGGATCGTCTCGGCGCTGAAGCACCTGACGACGAAGAAGGGCGAGCCGATGGTGTTCCTGCGCATCGACGACGTGACCGGCGGCGCGGAATGCGTCGTCTTCAACTCCGTCTACGCGGCTGCACGCGAGCTCTGCGTCACCGACCGGATCCTCATCGTGAAGGGTCGGATCGACCACAAGCAGGAGGGCGACACGAAGCTGATCGCAATGGAGGTCTCGCCGTTCGAAGCTGTGGCCGAGCGCCGTGACGTCACGCTCAAGATCGACGCGCGGCAGGCACCGGCGGGGCTGATTCGCGAGCTTGCGGGGCTCGTGCGCGAGTTTCCGGGCGAGTCGCGCGTCAACGTCGTCCTGCAGATGAGCGAGGGGACGAGAGAGCTGGTCCTCGGTCCCGGTTACAAGGTGAAGCCGGTTCCCGACTTCTTCGCCGAGGCGCGCGCGCTGCTCGGAGAGGCCGCGGTCCTCTAGCCGCGCGCCGTTCCGTTGCTCGGGTCGGCGCGTGCGTGGGAAGATCCGGTGCGCGTAAGCCGTCTTGCCTGTCGGTTGGCGGTTCACGCCCCGCGACGAGGGAGGAAGCATGAGCGACGTGCTCGACAAGGTACGTCTGGTGCAGGCCTACGAGCTCGGCGGCGTCGGAGTGACTGCCACGCTGGCGCGAACGGAGATCGAGGAGGCTGTCCGTCTCGCCGACGGTCCGCCGGAGCTCCTGATCGACGTCGTGCGGCGTGACACTCCCGATGTCGCGCAGACGCTCACGCTCGAGTGGGACGTGCAGGAGCTCGAGGAGCTGCTTCGCGAGGTCGAGGGCGACTCCGTGACGCTCACGTTCGGGGAGGCGGACCTCGCACTGGCAATCGACGAGTCGGACGTCGAGGCGCACGGGCCTCGGAACAAGGCCGCGGTCCTCGCGGTTGCGGCCGTAGGGATGACGGTTGGTGCCTCTCCTGCCGCGGCCGCTCACCGGGCGCCGCCGACCGGACCGCATCATCCCGCGGTCGGCACCGGCCTGGTCACGACGCCTACGACGCCGTCACCGCCGCCTCGCGGCCCCCTTCACCCGGCCGAGGGAACGGGCTTGATCCCGACCCCCGGGCTCGACGCCGGCGGCGGCGGGGTGAGCCTCTCGTCACCGAGCACGACCGGCGCGATCCTCGGCGGCGCACTCCTCGTGATCACCGCAGCGGGGTTTGCGAGCCGAGGCCAGCGGAAGCACACGGTCCGGCCCGCGTAGGCCGCGCATCACTGGTCCTTGATCGTCGCGTAGGCGAGCGCGCCGCCGAACGCGAGCAGGCCCAGTCCCGCGACGACGTCGGCCGCCCGCAGCGCCGTCTCGCCGACCGCCCGTCGCAGCCCGGCTGTGCCCGTCGCGAGCACCGTCACCCACGTTGCGCTGCCGAGACCGACACCTGCGACGAGCAGCACCGCACCGTCGGTCGTGTCCGCGGCGCCCGCAGCACTCGCCGCAGCGAAGATCGCGGCCCACGACGCGATCGTCAGCGGATTCGAAGCGGTTCCCGCAACCGAGGTGACGAATGCGCGGCGCGGGCTCGCCACCTCGTCGTCGGCTTCGCCGCCGAGCCGGATGCGGAACGCGCTCCACAGCGTTCGCGCGCCGAGCGCCACGAGGACCGCAGCTCCGACGAGGCCCAGGACGAGTCGGAGCGGGCCGAGCTGGAGCAGCGGCGCAGCTCCCGCTGCGCCGAGCGTGGAGTAGAGGACGTCCACGCATGCGATCCCACCGCCGATCGCGAGGCCGATCGCCCAACCGCGACGCAGCGTCGAGCGCACGAGGAAGAGGGACATCGGGCCGAGCTGCAATGCGACGAAGAACCCGAGACCGAAGCCGACGAGCAGCGAGTGCATCGCCTGATGGTACGTCCCGAGGTCGCGGAGTACGCTCCGCGTGACGATGACCTGCTCGAGTTGCGGCTCCGACAACAAGCCCGGAACGAAGTTCTGTGTCGCCTGCGGCGCGGTACTCGCCCGAGCGTGCCCTTCGTGCGGAACTGCGTACGAGGAAGGGCAGCGCTTCTGCGGCGAATGCGGCGCGGCGCTCGCCGCTTCGGCCACACCGTCGCCGCCCCGACAGGTCGTCGCCGAGCCTGCCGCCGAGCGCCGACTGGTCTCGATCCTGTTCGCGGACCTCGTCGGCTTCACCGCGCTCTCGGAGACGCGTGACGCCGAGGAGGTGCGCGAGCTCCTCTCCCGCTACTTCGAGACGAGCCGCCGCTTGATCGAGCTCTACGGCGGCACGGTCGAGAAGTTCATCGGCGACGCAGTGATGGCGGTTTGGGGGACGCCTACCGCGACGGAGGACGACGCCGAACGCGCGGTCCGGGCAGCGCTCGACCTCGTTACCGCGGTTCGAGCGATCGGAGACGAGGTCGGTGCACCCGATTTGCAGGCGCGTGCCGGCGTCCTCACCGGCGAGGCTGCGGTCACGCTCGGCGCGGAGGGCGAGGGCATGGTCGCCGGCGATCTCGTCAACACGGCCTCGAGGATCCAGTCGGTGGCTGCTCCGGGGACGGTGTACGTGGGCGACTCGACGCGTCGTGCGACTGAGCCGACGATCGTTTACGAGGACGCGGGCGCGCGCGAGCTGAAAGGGAAGGAGGAGCCGGTACCGCTGTGGCGCGCGCTACGCGTGGTCTCCGGGGTGCGCGGCTCGCTCAAGTCGGAGGGCCTCGAGGCGCCGTTCGTAGGGCGCGACCGCGAGCTGCGGCAGATCAAGGATCTCTTCCACACGTGCGCCGATGAGCAGAAGGCGCATCTCGTCTCCGTCACCGGCATCGCCGGCATTGGAAAGTCGCGCCTCGGCTGGGAGTTCTACAAGTACTTCGACGGGATCGCCCAGGTCGTCTACTGGCACCGAGGCCGGTGTCTCGCCTACGGCGACGGCGTCACCTACTGGGCGCTCGCCGACATGGTGCGGATGCGCTGTCGGATCGGCGAGGATGAGGAGCCCGGCTCGGCTCTCCGCAAGCTCGAGTCGACGCTCGAAGAGCACCTTCTCGACGCGGACGAGCGCGCCTTCGTCGAGCCACGCCTCGCGCACCTGCTCGGTCTCGCGGACCACCAGGCGCGCGACCGGCAGGATCTCTTCGCCGCGTGGCGGCTCTTCTTCGAGCGGCTGGCGGCGACGTATCCGACGGTGCTCGCGTTCGAGGACATGCAGTGGGCGGATGCGAGCCTCCTCGACTTCGTCGAGTACCTGCTCGAATGGTCGCGGAACCATCCGATCTTCGTGGTCACGCTCGCGCGCCCGGAGCTCCTCGAGCGGCGTGCGACTTGGGGTGCAGGCCACCGCAATTTCACGTCTCTCTACCTGGAACCACTCGGCGAGCCCGCGATGCAGGAGCTGCTCGGCGGGCTGGTACCGGGGTTGCCGCCGTCTCTGCGTGATCAGATCCTCGCGCGCGCGGAGGGAGTGCCGCTGTACGCGGTCGAGACGGTGCGAATGCTGCTCGACCGCGGGCTGCTCGTCCAGCAAGGCTCGGTCTACACCCCGGTCGGTGAGGTCTCCGAGCTCGAAATCCCCGAGACGCTACACGCGCTGATCGCCGCACGACTCGACGGGCTCACCTCCGATGAGCGACGCGTGCTGCAGGACGCCGCCGTCCTCGGCAAGACGTTCACGCTCGGGAGCGTCGCCGCCCTCGTCGGAGAACCCGCCGACCAGGTCGAACGGCTGCTGCAGTCCTTGGTCCGCAAGGAGGTGTTGAGCCTCCAGGCGGACCCGCGCTCGCCCGAGCACGGGCAGTACGGCTTCCTCCAGGATCTCGTCCGCCGTGTCGCCTACGAGACGATCGGCAGGCGCGAGCGTCGCGCACGGCATCTGGCGGCAGCCGAGTACCTCGAGGCGTCGATTCCGGAGGACGACGAGATCGTCGAGGTGCTCGCGTCGCACTACGTGCGGGCGCTCGAGGCGCTGCCGGACGCCGACGACGCGCCCGAGATCAAGCGCAAGGCCCGCGACGCGCTCGCGCGCGCAGGGGAGCGCGCGTCGTCACTGGCGGCAGCCGCCGAGGCTTGCCGGTACTTCGAGCAGGCGGCCGCGTTCGCCGAGGATCCACGCGAGCAGGCTCGCCTCCTCGGCGACGCGGGCCGGATGGCCCGCCGTGCGGGTGCGCCCGACGATTCCGAGCGCCTGTTCCTCGCGTCGATCGCGCTCTACGAGGGAGAGGGGGACACGCACGCCGCCGCACGCGTCGCGACGGGGCTCGCGCAGGTCGAGGTGAGGACGGGGCGCCTCGACTCCGCGCGCATTCGCATGGAGCGCGCGTTCGAGGTAATTGCCGGCGACGAACCGGACGAGGACCTCGCGCTGCTTGCCGCGCAGCTCGCCGTCGCGTACTGGTTCTCGGGCGACCTCGGTAGGGCCGTCGAGCGCGCGGAGCTCGCCCTCGACCTCTCCGAGGCGCTCCGCTTCCCGGAAGGGATCGTCCGGGCGATGCTTGCCAAGGCAGGCATTGCGTACAGGCGGGGTCACACGCACGAGGCCTTGGCCTTCCACAAGCAGGCACTCGAGATCACGCTCGAGCACGACCTGGTCGAGCAGGAGGCCATGATCTACGTGGTCCTCTCGGACGCGATGTTCAATCAGGATCGCTACAGCGACGCGCTCGCCTACCTCGACGAAGCTCTCGCGCTGGCGCGCCGGCTCGGGAACCGGCCGCACGAGTGGTCGGCGCTCGCGGAGAGCACCTATCCGTTGTTCATGACCGGTCGCTGGGACGAGTCGCTCGCCGTCGCGGACGAGATCACCGAGGAGCGCGCGCAATCGGGCGGGCTCTTTCTCGGATTGCTCTCGTCCGCGCTCGAGATCCACGTGCATCGTGGCGAGCTCGAGGCGGCCCGGCAGTGCTTCGCGGTGTCCGCTCCCCGCGAGGACACGAGCGACGTCCAGGAGCGCGTGGCGCTGCTCGGGGCGAAGGCGGCGCTCCTGCGAGGTGAGGGGCGCCTCGACGAGGCGCTCGCTGCGGGGATGGCGGTTGTGCAGGCGCACGAAGCGCTGCCGTTCAGCCATCAGTCCGTCGAGCAAGCAATCGTCGAGGCGCTCGAAGCGGCCCACGCTCTCGGAGATCTGGAGCGCATGCGCGAGCTCATGGCCCTGATCGACGATCTCTCGCCCGGCGAGCGCCCGCGGTACCTCGCCGGCCACGCGGACCGCGTTCGCGGGAGTCTCGACCGAGACGAGTCGGCGTTCGAGGCGGCGGTAACTCGTTTCCGCGAGCTCGGCATCGTCTTCTGGCTCGGCGTGACGCTGCTCGAGCACACCGAGTTCCTCGTCGCCGAAGGCCGCCGCGACGATGCCGAGCCGCTCGCCGCGGAGGCGCTCGAGATCTTCGAGTCGCTGCGCGCGATCCCGTGGGTCGAGCGCGCGACGTCACTCAGAATCGCCGCGCCCTCCGGCGTCTCGACCGCCGGCGTCTGAGCGAGGCGTCTTAGGAGGCGAGGCCCTTGGCGCGGAGCTCCTCGAGCGCCTGCGCCGACTTCTCCACCCGTACGCCCATGCCGTCCGCGATGGGTTCCGCCTTCGTGAACTGGACCTCGCGGTAGTCGACCACCTCGATGTTGTTGCCCCACGGGTCCGAGACGCGGAGATGACCACCTGCCGCGCCGGCCGCGAGTCCCATCGCCTGTGCACGTTCGCGGACGGCCTCCTTGTCGTCGACGACGAGGCCGAAGTGGCGATGGTCGTCCGGCGCCTGTCTCCTGCCGCGCTCGAGCGCGACGAACTGGTCGCCGAGGTCGATGAACGCCATTCCCGCAGTTCGCCCGCGCAGCGTCGGCGGGCCGAACAGCCGTTCCCAGAAGTCGAGCGCGTCGTCGAGGTCCCCGACCTCGAGCGCGACGTGGTTGATCCCGACGAGAGCCATTCGTTCGAGCCTAGCGGCGGGAGTCACAGCGGCGCGAATCACCCTCTAAGGGGACATCCGCGGGGCGCGTTCGACCGAATGAACAGGTGGAGCAATGGAGACTGCGGCCGAACACGAGGCTCTCGACGAGACTGCACTGATCGAGGCCTGGCGCGCTGATGCGCTCGAGCGGGCGGGGTATCCGGCCGACGGCGCCGTCGAGCTCGCCATCCGGCCCGACATCGACCTGCACGGCGCGATCGACCTGCTCGAGCGGGGCTGCCCGCCCGACCTGGCGCTGCGGATCCTGCTGTAGCGCTCGTTCAAACCGGCAGCGACCGCCCTGGGTCGGCACAATTTCGTGCCCGTGCCCTATCTGGCGTCGATCCCGTCCCCGCACACGAGCGTGGTCCACGTCGGCCCGCTGACCATCCACATGTACGGGCTGATGCTGCTGCTCGCGATCGCTGCGTGCATCGCGCTCACCGGTTACCGCTGGGTCAAGTGGGGCGGCGACTGGGATCTGGTCTTCCGCGTCGCCGTCTGGGGCGTCGGCTTCGGCATCGTCGGTGCGCGCGTCTATCACGACGTCACGAGCTGGAACGAGGTCCCGAAGAACTGGTGGGGGCCGTTCGCGGTCTGGCAGGGAGGGCTCGGCGTCTGGGGCGGCATCCTCTTCGGCGTTCTCGCCGGCGCCTGGGTCGTGCACCGCTCCGGGCAGAGCGTCCGCCTGATGATGGACGCGGTCGCGCCCGGGCTCCTGCTCGCGCAGGCGATCGGCCGCTGGGGCAACTGGTTCAACCAGGAGCTCTACGGCAAGCCGACGAACCTTCCGTGGAAGCTCAAGATCGACCCGGCACACCAGTCGAATCTCGCCACGAAGTACCTCGGCGCGAGTGGCTACCAGCCGACGTTCCTGTACGAGTTCGTCTACGACGTGATCGGCGTCGGGATCCTGCTCGCCGTCGACAAGTACTTCAGGATCAAACGGCCCGGGCTGTTCGCGCTCTACGTGGCGTACTACTGCTTCGGGCGCTTCTTCGAGGAGCTGCTGCGGATCGACCCAGCGCACACGTTCGGGCCGCTCCGTCTCAACGCGTGGGTGTCGATCGTCGGCTTCGTGGTCTCGACCGGGTTCTTCGTCTGGTGGCAGTTCTTCCGGCCGGAGACGGGTCGTGAGCGGCCCCGCGCGACTCACATCGCGCCGGGCGGGCCGACCATGACCGTGCCGAAGAGTCGCGTCCGTTCGCCGCGCTAGGCTCCAGGCCGATGATCGTGCGGGAGCTCGAGCTGGGCCTCGACGCCTTCGAAGGCCCGTTCGACCTGCTGCTCACGCTCGTCCTCAAGGAGGAGCTCGAGCTCGCGGAGGTGGACGTCGCCGGGATCGTCCTCCAGTTCATCGAGCGACTGGCGGAGCGTGACGAGCTCGACCTCGAGGCCTGTGGCGAGTTCCTGATCCTCGTCTCCGCGTTGCTCGAGCTGAAGTCGCGCGGCCTCTTCCCCGACGAGAGCGCGGAGCTGTCGGAGCTCGAGCCGGAGGAGGCGGCCGAGGAGCTCGCGCGGCGGCTCGAGGAGTACCGCCGGATGAAGGAGGCGGCGGCGTGGTTGGTCGAGCGCCTCGCAGATGAGCGCGACCGGTTCTTCCGACTCGGTCCCGCACCGCTCGCCCCCCAGCCCGAGCGACGGCTCGCGCAACAGGATCCGGAGACGCTTGCGGTCGCGCTGCGCGCGTTGGCGGTCGAGCCGCCGCGGGTCTCGCTCGCCCACATGGAGCTCACGTATCCGCCCGTGGCGCAGTTCCTCGAGCGCTTCCGCTCGATGCTTCGGCGTCGCAGCGTGCTCGACTTCGACACGGAACTCGCGGGTAGCTCGCGCGTCGAGCAGGCCGTCGCCTTTCTCGCGCTGCTCGAGCTTCGCCGCGCGAACGAGATCGCGATCAGCCAGGCGGCGCCGTTCGCGCCGATTCGAATTCGTCTTGCAGAGCAGGAGATCTCGTCGTCGAACGAAAGGACACCGAGGTGGACCGTCCACTCCGGCTAGTCGCTGCGAATCCGCTCGATCAGCTCGCGCGGACGCTCGAGGCGCTGCTCGTCGTCTCGACGGCGCCGCTGACCGTCGAGGATCTCTGTGCTGCGACCGAAGAGGATCCCGAGCGGGTGGAGACCGCCCTCGGCCTCTTGACCGAGCGCTTCGGGGAGGGGCGGAGCGGCATCGTCCTCGAGCGCGTCGCTGGCGGCTGGGCGCTGCGTGCGTCGCGTGACGCTGCAGAGGCGTGCGGGCGGCTGTTCGAGCGTCCCGTGCAGCGCAATCTCTCCCAGGCGGCGATGGAGACGCTCGCGATCGTCGCGTACCTCGGCCCGTGCACTCGACCGGCGATCGCGCGAATTCGCGGCGTCGCGGCAGACTCGGCGGTTGCGGGTCTCGTCGAGCGCGGCCTGATCGCCGAGTCGGGTCGGGACCACGGCATCGGCGGCGCGGTGCGATACCGGACGACACCGCTCTTCGAGCGCGTGTTCGGTCTCGAGAGCATGTCGCAGCTCCCACGGCTCGACGACCTCGGCGACGACGTCGACGAGATCCGCGAGCGGCTGCACGCGGTCGCCGAGCAGCGCACCGCGTAACGACACGGATTCGGTACGCCCGCGTCTCCCACGCGTGCTCGTTCTGTCAGTACGCTGAATCGCGCGGGGAACCCAACGGGGGTCCCCCGGGGGAACCAAGGTTCACGGACGCGTGGGCCTCACGTGCGGCCGGTTGTCGAGCGTGGCGACGCTGAGAACGCCTGGCGGCGCGGCAGGTCTCGCTCCGGGTCGACGAGATGGCCGTCCCGCTCGACGTAGCCGCCCTTGCCGCCGACGACCAGCAGGATGAGATCGTCCGTCTCGCTCGCGTTCGAGACACGGCGCGGGACCGTCGCCTCGACGTGGAGCAGGCCGCCGGCGTCGAGCTCGCGGGTCTCGCCGCCGACGTCCACGCGCGCGCGACCGCGATGCACGAGGTAGAGCTCGTCTTGTGTGTCGTGGAAGTGCAGAAACCCCTCGAAGCGCGGCGGCATCACGATCGCATTGACTCCGAACGCCGTTACTCCCAGCGCGCGGCGAACTGTCCTGAAACCCGGGCCATCTCCCAGTTCGTCGATCGAGGAGAACGCGTAGCCGCTCACAGCCTCCTCACGATCTCCTCGGCCTCCTCGCGCGTAAACGCACGGAGCGTCTCCGTGTGCTCGCCGCCGAGCCGCTGCAGTTTCGTCAGGATCTCGAAGGCCGCGTCGTCGTCCGGTGCCTCGAAGATCTCGACGACGTCGTACCTTCCGAAGGTGACGTAGACCCCGACCAGGCGCCCACCCAGCTCGGTGATCGTCCGCTCGCCCTCCTCGACCCGCTCGCGCCAACCTGGGAGCCCCGCCAATCCCTGCGTCGTCCAGCGCATCAGCGAGATGTAATGCGGCACGAGCCGCGACTATAACCCCATGCGTCTCAACGCCTACCTCGCGCGAGCCGGCGTCGCCTCGCGTCGGCGCGCGGACGAGCTGATCAAGGCCGGCCGTGTCCGTGTGAACGACGCCGTCGGCCAGCTGAACACGTTCGTCGAGCGCGGCGATCTCGTCGAGGTCGACGGCGCGGTCGTCGCTCCGCAGCGCCTCGCGTACGTACTCCTGCACAAGCCCGCGGGCGTCGTCACGACGGCGAGCGACCCGCAGGGACGCCCGACGGTCGTCGAGCTGGTCGGGCTCGCCGAGCGCGTCGTCCCCGTGGGCCGGCTCGACGTCGAGACGACCGGAGCGCTCCTGCTGACGAACGACGGAGCGCTCGCGCACCGGCTCGCACACCCACGCTACGACGTGGAGAAGGTCTACGTCGCTCGCGTTGAAGGCGTACCCGACGATGCGGCGCTGCGGCGGCTCGCCGAGGGCGTCGAGCTCGAGGACGGAACGACTGCGCCGGCGCGGGTGCGGCGGCTCGCTCCGTCGACGATCGAGCTCGCGCTCCATGAGGGTCGCAACCGGCAGGTGCGGCGGATGTGCGAGGCCGTCGGCCATCCCGCGCTCGGCCTGCACCGGAGCGCATACGCGGGCCTGACCGTCGACGGACTCGACCCAGGCCGGTGGCGCGAGCTCGAAGTCCGTGAGGTCGCGCGGTTGAGGCGAGAGCCTGCGTAGTCCGCCGTCAGAGCCTGGCGAATCCCATCCGGTCGTACATCGCCGAGAGCGTCGGGCCGGACGTGTCATGTGCCTTCTCGGCGCCGGTCGCGAGCAGGCGCATCAGCTCGGCGGAGTCGGCGCGCAGCTCGTGGTACCGAGACTGGATCGGCGCGAGCAGCTCCACGACCGCCTCCGCCACGTCGGACTTGAAGTCCCCGTAGCCGGCGCCGTCGTAGCGCTGCTCGATCGACTCGGGGTCGGACTGCAACGAGACCGACATGATCGAGATGAGGTTCTCGATTCCCTCCTTGCCAGGCCCGCGGCGGACTTCGTGTCCGGAGTCCGTGACGGCGCTCTTGATCTTCCGACGCACGACGTCAGGGTCGTCGAGGATGAGCAGCGTCCCTTGAGGCGTGCCGCCCGTCGTCGACATCTTCTTCGTCGGTTCCTGCAGGTCCATGATCTTCGCCCCGACAGTCGGGATCTCGTGACGCGGCAGCGTGAAGGTCTCGCCGAACCGAGCGTTGAACCGCTCGGCCATGTCGCGGGTCAGCTCGACGTGCTGGCGCTGGTCCTCGCCGACGGGGACCACGTCGGTCTGGTAGAGGAGGATGTCCGCCGCCTGCAGCACCGGATAGGTGAAGAGCCCGCTCGACACGAAGTCCTGCTGCACGGACTTGTCCTTGAACTGCGTCATGCGTCGTAGCTCGCCGTAGCTCGCTGCCACCGACAACAGCCACGCGGCCTGCGGGTGGTCGGAGTTGTGACTCTGGACGAAGAGTGTGCAGCGTTCGGGCTCGAGACCGGCGGCAATCAGTAATGCCGCGAGCGAAAGCGTCGACTCACGGAGATCGTCGGGTTCGTAGGCGACCGTGATCGAGTGCAGGTCGACGATGCAGATGAACGAGTCGCCTTCCTCCTGTGAGGCGACGTACTGGCGGATCGCGCCGATGTAGTTGCCGAGGTGCTTCGCACCGGTTGGCTGGATACCACTGAAGACGCGCATGGACGGCTCCATTCTGTCGCGCGGGACGGAAGGCTGAGATCGAGGGGCGGGCTGTCGAGCGCGTTTACGCCGCGCGCAGGCTCCCGCCGCGCTCGCTGCGCCAGGCCCAGCGGTGAGAAAACGCTGCGGAAGTCACGCGTCTCAGCGTAGTGGCTGTCGCGGGAGGACGAAAGCGCCTATCTAGACTGGAGGCTCCATGGCAGTCACCGGTGCAACCTGGTCTCCGTCCTCTTGGCGCACGCACGATGCCGCGCAGCAGCCGAGCTGGCCCAGCACAGAGCGCGTCGAAGCGATCCGGGAGCGTCTGGCCGCGATGCCGCCGCTCGTCTTCGCCGGCGAGGCCCGCGCGCTGCGCGACGCGCTCGCCGAGGTCGCCGGCGGGCGTGCGTTCCTGCTCCAGGCAGGTGACTGCGTCGAGTCGTTCCACGAGTTCTCGGCGATCACGATCCGCGAGAAGCTGAAGATCATGCTGCAAATGGCGGCCGTGCTCACGTACGGCGCCACGCTTCCGGTCGTCAAGGTGGGTCGCATCGCGGGCCAGTTCGTCAAGCCGCGGTCGTCCTCGACCGAGCGGGTTGGTGACGCGGAGCTGCCGTCGTTCCGCGGGCACATGGTCAACAGCGAAGTGCCGACCGAGGAGGCCCGGCGCCCGGATCCGGAGCGGATGCTGCAGGGCTACCACCAGTCGGCCGCGACGCTCAACCTCGTCCGCGCATTCACGAAAGGCGGCTTCGCCGACCTCACACAGGTGCACATGTGGAACCAGGAGTTCGTCGCCTCGTCACCGCAGGGCCGGCGCTACGAGCAGCTCGCGTCCGAGATCGAGCGCGCTCTGCGCTTCATGGCGGCGTGCGGCATCGACCTGCGAGACGAGCCGAACCTCCACCAAGTCGACTACTGGACGAGCCACGAGGGACTGCTGCTCGAGTACGAGGAGGCGCTCACACGTCGGGACTCGTTGACCGGCGACTGGTACGACTGCTCGGCGCACATGCTCTGGATCGGCGAGCGCACGCGCCAGCCGGACGGCGCGCACGTCGAGTTCTTCTCGGGAGTGAACAACCCGATCGGGGTGAAGCTCGGTCCCGGGGCCCAGTCCCAGGACGTGCTGGAGCTGTGCGAGCGGCTGAACCCGCAGCGCGTCCCCGGCCGGCTGACGCTGATCTCGCGCATGGGCGCGAGCCGTGTCTTCGAGGTCCTGCCGCCGATCCTCGAGGCGGTCAAGTCAGCGCAGCATCCGGTCGTGTGGATCTGCGACCCGATGCACGCGAACGTGTTCACGAGCTCCTCCGGGCGCAAGACACGGCACTTCGACTCCGTCATGGGCGAGATCGAGGGATTCTTCGCTGCACACCGCCGTGCGGGTACGTGGCCTGGAGGCGTCCACCTCGAGTTCACCGGCGACGACGTGACCGAGTGTCTCGGCGGCTCCGAGGACGTGCAGGAGGGCCAACTCGACTCGCGCTACATGTCCCTGTGCGACCCGCGGCTGAACGCGCGTCAGTCGCTCGACCTCGCCTTCCGCCTGGCCGAGCTGATGCGCTCCGCCTAGCCCGATGCCTGTGCAGTCGCTCGCGGTGGTCGGCACCGGCCTGATCGGAGCCTCGATCGGGCTGGCGGCGCACGCCGCCGGTGTCTCGCACGTCCGCGGATGGGACGTCGACCCCGATGCGCTGGCGCTCGCCGAGCGGCGAGGCGCGATCGACGCGGCAGGGTCGCTCGCCGAGGCCGTCGACGGCGCAGAGGTCGCCGTCGTCGCCGCACCGGTTGCCGTACTCCCCGAGGAGGTCGAGGCCGTGCTGGCCGCGAGCGGAAACGGGACGACGGTCACGGACGTCGGCTCGACGAAGGGTGCGGTCACGAGCGCCGTCGACGACGTGAGGTTCATCGGCGGTCACCCGGTCTGTGGATCGGAGGCACGCGGTCCGCAGCACGCGAACGGCGATCTCTTCCGGGGCGCGACCTGGTTCCTCACGCCGATGACGGCGACGGAGCCCGCGCGCTACCGCACGCTCCACGGTTTCGTCGCGTCGCTCGGCGCCGTGCCGGTAGCCGTCGATCCCCACGCGCACGATCGTCTCGTCGCACTGACGAGCCATCTGCCACACGCGCTTGCGAATCTGCTGTTGAACCAGGCCGGCACGAGCCGCATCGACGGCCACGACCCGCTTGCGGGCGCGGGAGGATCGCTGCGGGACATGACGCGGGTCGCCGGCGCGAACCCGCGCATCTGGGTCGACATCTTCCTCGACAACGCGGAGGCGCTCGCTTCGGCACTCGCGGAGCACCGTCGTCGCGTCGAGCAACTCGAGTCCGCGCTGGGCCAACGCGACGCCGGCTTCCTCGCGCGCTGGATCGCCGAGGCGGCGGGGAATCGCGGCCGGATGCTCGCAGACGCCTACGACGAGCCGGGGGAACTGCATCGGCTCCGTGTGCACGTCCCCGATCGGCCGGGAGTGCTCGCGGGGATCACGCAGGCGCTCGGTGCGGAGCGGATCAACATCGAGGACTTCGAGCTGCAGCACATGTCGCGCGAGCGCGGAGGAACCTTGACCGTGCTGATCACCGGAGCGGACGAGGCGCGGCGCGCGAGCGAGCTGCTCGAGGCGCAGGGCTATCGCGTCGTTGCTTCGGCGGTGCTCGACGAATGAGGATCGACCCGGCCGGGTCGATCACCGGCCACATCGCGGTTCCCGGCGACAAGTCGATCTCGCACCGGGCGCTCCTGATCGGGGCGTTGACGGAGGGCGACGTACGTGTGAGCGGCTTCGGCCGCTCCGGTGATACGGAGTCGACACTGGCCGCGGTCCGCGCGCTCGGCGTGCTCGTCGACGAGCCGAGCGAGGACGAGCTCGTCGTCCACGGCGCTGGAGTGTCCGGCCTGCGCGAAGCGAGCGGCCCGGTGGACTGTGGCAACGCAGGAACGCTCCTTCGGCTCCTGACCGGCGTGCTCGCCGGTCAGCGCGGCCGGTTCGAGCTTACGGGAGACGCGTCACTGAGGTCACGACCGATGGGTCGTGTCGCCGAGCCGCTCGCGCGCATGGGGGCCAAGATCACGACGACGGAGGGTGCCGCACCGGTCGTGATCGAGGGCTCGGGCTCGCTGCGCGGGATCGAGTACGCACTGCCCGTCGCGTCCGCGCAAGTCAAGTCGGCAATCCTGCTCGCCGCGCTCAACGCCGTCGGGACGACGACGGTGATCGAGCCCACGCCGACTCGCGACCACACCGAGCTGATGCTGCAGGCCGCCGGCGCGCGTGTGCGTAGGCGCCCGAGCTCGGTGAGCATCGAGCCTGCGACACGGCTGAGGCTCGAGGAGGTGCGCGTGCCAGGCGACTTCTCCGCGGCCGCGCCCTTCCTCGTCGCGGCCACGCTGCTCGCAGGCTCGGAGCTGACCGTCCACGACATCGGGCTGAACCCGCGTCGCACGGGCCTGCTCTCCGTCCTCGAGCGCATGGGGGCACGGATCAGCGCCTACAACCGCCGGCGGCTCGGCGGTGAGTGGGTCGGAGACCTCTCGGTCCGCTCGGCGGAGCTCGTCGGGACGGAGGTGACGGCGGACGAGGTGCCGCTGCTCGTCGACGAGCTGCCGTTGTTTGCGCTCACGGCGGCGTTCGCGCGCGGCGAGAGCCGTGTCACCGGAGCGGGGGAGCTGCGCGTGAAGGAATCCGATCGGATCGAGACGGTCGTCTCGTCGCTGCGCACGCTCGGCGTGCGGATTCGCGCACGCAGCGATGGCTACGACGTGCGCGGCGTGCCGTCCAGGCCGAGAGGAGGCGAGATGCAGTCGGCGGGAGATCACCGTGTGGCGATGCTCGGCGCCGTCGCCGGGCTCGTCTCACGAGAGGGCGTCGAGGTCGGGGGCGCCGACGCGGTGACTATAAGCTTCCCCGGGTTTTTCGACCTCCTGGACTCTGTCTCGAGACGATGATCGTCGCCATCGACGGCCCCGCAGGGGCTGGGAAGAGCACCGTCGCGCGCCGTCTGGCGGAGCGGCTGGGCTTCCGTTACCTCGACACCGGCGCGATGTACCGCGCGCTCACGTGGCTCGCGCTCCAGCGTGGCCTCCCGCTCGGCGAAGACGAGCAGCTCGGCGAGCTGGCGCGCGCCAACCCGGTGACGTTCGACGACGAGGGTCGCGTGTGGATCGCCGGCAAGGACGTGACCGCGTCCATCCGGCAGACACGGATCGACCGCACCGTACCCGTCGTCGCGAGACATCCGGCAGTCCGGGCGGTAATGCGCGAGCGCCAGCGGGCACTCGGCGCGGAAGGCGACGTCGTGATCGAGGGGCGCGACATCGGCACGGTGGTTGCGCCGGGCGCGGACGTGAAGGTGTATCTCAACGCCGACGCGGCGACGCGCGCGCACCGCCGGCAAGCCGAGCGGCCGGACATCGGCGGCGACGCGCTCGCGACCGACCTGCGTGAGCGCGACGCCGAGGACTCGCCCCGAATGCGCCCCGCGGCGGACGCCGAGCAGATCGACACGAGTGACCTACGGGTCGACGACGTCGTGGAGCAGATCGAACGGCTGGTGCGCGAGCGGCAGCCGGCATGAAGCGCTCGTGAAGACGAGTCATCGGGCCGCCTGGCTCGCCTGCCGTCCGGTGATCGGGACGCTCGTGAAGGTGTTTGCGGTGTTGCGCGTCTACGGACGTGACCGCGTGCCGCGCAGTGGCCCGGTCGTCGTCTGCTTCAACCACTTCCACTGGCTCGACCCCTGGGCGATCGGTGCGGCGTCGCCGAGGCCGCTCTACTACGTCGCGAAGCAGGAGGCGCACGACGCGCCGCTGATCGGCTCGCTCCTTCGCGTCTTCGGCACGTTGTCCGTCCGTCGCGGCGAGTCCGACCGCGAAGCCGTCCGCCTGATGCGACGAGTGATCCACGACCGGGACGTGCTGGGGATGTTCCCGGAGGGGACGCGCCAAGCCCGCGAGCCCGGCCAGGCTCAGCCGGGTGCCGCGATGATCGCGATCCAGGAGGACGTGCCGGTCCTGTGCGGCGCGATCCACGGGACGCAGGACTGGCGCTTCGGCAACTTCGAGCCGGTCTCGATCGCCTTCGGAGAGCCGAAGCGCCTCTCGGATCTGCCCCGGAACTCGAAGGGGTATCGCGCCGGGTCGCTCGAGATCCAGCGCGAGATCCGCAGGCTCTGGGAGTTCCTCGTCGACGTGCACGAGCTCGGCCGTCCGGACGTGGCGATGCCGCCGACGTGAGCCTCAGCCCCGGGACGTGACGAGCACCGACTTCAGCGGGACCGTCGCGATCGTCGGCTTCCCGAACGTCGGCAAGTCGACGCTCGTGAACCGGCTGACCGGTTCGCGTGCTGCAGTCGTCCACGAGACCTCGGGCGTCACGCGCGACCGCAAGGAACTCGCCGCCGACTGGAACGGCAAGCGCTTCCTTGTCGTCGACACCGGCGGCGTCGACCTCGCCGACCCGTCGCCGATCACGCGGTCGGTGCGGGAGCAGGCGCGCCAGGCCGTGGAGGAGGCGGATCTCGTCCTGTTCGTCGTCGATGCGCGTGCGGGGATCACGCCCGGCGACGAGGAGGTGGCCGAGATCCTGCGGCGCACGCGCAAGCCAGTGCTCGTACTTGCGAACAAGATCGACGACCCCTCGCAGGAGTCGCTCGCGCTCGAGTTCCACCGCCTCGGGCTCGGCGAGCCGTTCCCGGTCTCCGCACTGCACGGGCTTGCCACCGGCGATCTCCTCGACGAGATCGTCGCGCGCCTGCCGGGAATCGGTCGAGCGGAGGTAGCGGAAGACGCGATCCGCGTCGCGATCCTCGGGCGGCCGAATGCCGGGAAGTCCTCGCTGCTCAACGCGATCCTGGGTCGGGAGCGCGTGATCGTCTCCGAGCAACCCGGGACGACACGGGACTCGATCGACACCGTGTTCACGCGAGGCGACCGGACGTTCGTGCTGGTCGACACGGCGGGTCTCCGACGGAAGCGGAAGCATCGCCAGGGAATCGAGTACTACTCCGAGTTGCGCGCGCTCGAGGCCGCAGACCGCGCGGATGTCGCGCTGGTCGTCATCGACGCGTCGGAGGGAATCGTCGAGCAGGACCTCACCGTTGCGGATGTCGCACGCAAGGCGCAGTGCTCGACGCTCGTCGTGCTCGCGAAGTGGGACATCGGGACGGTCTCGATCGAGGACGTGCGGCCCGAGCTCGAGCGACGTTTGCGCCAACGTCCGCCGTGGATCGCCGTGTCGGCGAAGACCGGACGCGGCATCGAGCGTCTGCTCGTCGCGATCGAGAAGCTCTACGACAAGCACACGGCACGCGTACGAACGTCCGAGCTGAACCGCTTCCTCGCCGAGCTTCGCGAGGCACGCGAGCCCCCTGTGCGTGGCGGCAAGCGTCTCAACCTGCTCTATGCCGCCCAGGTGACGACGAGGCCGCCGCGGTTTCGGATCTCGGTCAACGATCCGTCGCTCGTCACCCGCGACTACGGCTACTGGGTGGAGAACCGCCTGCGTGACCGCTTCGAACTGGAGGGCGTCCCGGTCACGATCGACTTCGTCTCACGATGAAAGTGGTAGTCGTCGGTGGCGGGTCTTGGGGGACCGCCTTCGCTTGCCTGCTGCGAGACCGCGAGCACGACGTAACGCTCGCCTGCAGGGATCCCAAGCAGGCGAAGGCGATCACCGAAACCGGCCGCAACCCGAGGTACCTGAGCGACGCAAACCTCCACGGTGTCCAGAGTACGACGATCGAAGCTGCGCCGGTCGACACCGCCGCGCTCGTCGTCCTAGCGGTTCCGAGTCGTGTGTTCTCCGATGTCGCTGCAGGGCTTCCAGGTGCTGCGCCGACGCTGATCCTCACGAAAGGACTCGACCCGTCGACGGGTGCCCGGCTCTCGACGTGCGTGAAGTCCGCCTCGGTCGCCGTGCTCTCCGGGCCGAACATGGCCGAGGAGATCGCCGCAGGCCTTCCTTCCGCCGCCGTTGTCGCGAGTGAAGATCGCGCGTTTGCGGAGAGGCTGCAGCACGCGATCAACTCGATGGTGTTTCGCGTGTACGTCAACGACGACATCGTGGGCGTCGAGCTCTGCGCGGCCGCGAAGAACGTGATCGCACTCGCGGCAGGTGGTGTCGACGGGCTCAAGCTCGGTGACAATGCGAAGGCGAGCGTGATCACCCGCGGGCTCGTCGAGATGGCTCGGCTCGGCGAGGCGTGCGGTGCCCAGCCGGAGACGTTCGCCGGCCTCGCGGGCATGGGCGACCTGATCGTCACGTGCTTCTCGGGCTTTGGGCGCAACCGGCGGGCGGGCGAGTTGATCGCGCGTGGGCTCAGCGCCGGCGAAGCCATGCGCGAGATCGGCCAGGTCGTCGAAGGGTTGACGACCGCGCCCGCGTTGCGCGAGCTGTCGCATCGCATCGGTGTCGAGCTTCCGATCACCGAGGGTGTGTGTCGCGTGCTCGACGGCGAGGACATCCACGTACTGCTCGCCAGTCTCATGGGTCGCCAACCGACTCAGGAGTGAGGGCTACCATGGGTCTCGTGCGCATCTCGCTCGCCGCCGCGCTCGCCGCGCTCGCGCTCGTCGTCGCAGGCTGCGGCGGCGATCCGCAAGTCGCTGGGGACAGCAGCCTCGGGGCGACGGCGGCGTCACTCGTGCCCGCAGACGCGCTCGCGTTCGTCTCGATCGACACGGATCAGAGTTCGGATCAGCGTCAGGCGCTACAGCAGTTGACGAGCGGGCTGCCGATCCGGGCGAAGGTGCTGGCGAAGCTCGAGGCGTTGCTCGCGAAACAGGGCCTCGACTACACGAAGGACGTCCGGCCCGCGCTCGGCCCGGAGCTCGATCTCGCGCTGCTGCCGGGTACAGACGGCCACGCGGAGCCGCTCGCGCTCACGCAGCCGGCCGACGAGTCGAAGCTCGCTGCGCTCGCCGCGAAGTTCGACAGCGGCGACGAGCACTACACGGTGGAGCGGATCGGCGACTGGTCGGTGGTCGCCGACTCGGCCGACGTCTTCGCAGCCGTGAACGCGGCAAAGTCCGGCCGTTCGCTCGCCGAGACGTCCGGGTACACCGCGGCACAGAATGCGCTGCCCGGGGACGCGATCACGCGCGCGTACGCGGACAGGGCGGCGTTCGCGGCGGTGCCTGCACTCAAGCAATTGGCCGGTGTCGTCGGAATGTCCGAGTGGGTGGCCGCGACGGTATCGGCGAACGGCAACGCACTGGTCCTGCACGCGGCAAGCCCCGTGATCGGGACGGTCTCGACGGGCGCCGCCGGGCTCCTCGGCGACATTCCGTCCGGTGTGATTGCGGCGGCTGCGTTCAACGGATCGGCGAAGCTCGGCTCGGCGCTGTCGTCGCTTCGCGGCGGAGCGCTCACCTCCGCGCTCGGCGTTACACCTGCGACGCTTGCGTCGCTCGCCGGCGGCAAAGGGGCGGTCTACGTCCAGGCGAATGGACTGCTGCCACTCGCCGGGCTCGAACTCCAGCCGCAGCAGCCGCAGCGCGCGATGTCGGCCTTGCGCGCCGTCGCGAGCGCCGTCCGTGCGCGCAGCGGCGGGATGGTCGCACTCACAGTCGTCCGGCAGGGAAGCCGCGTCTATCTCGCGGACTCTCAGGCCGCGATCGCCGCTCTGCAGAGCTCGGGCTCGAAGCTCGTCGACGACTCGCAGTTCAAGGCTGCGACCGCCGCGGCGGGCATCCCTGCGCACACGTCGTTCCTCGTGTATGCGGACGTGACGCGCCTGGCACCGATCCTGAGCGTCGTGTCCGGGGCCCTCGGCGGGAAGTCCGGCTCGTCTTCGGCGTCGCCGACCGCGAAGACGATCGTCGCATGGGGCTCGGTCGGCGGCGGGCTCACTCGGCTCGGGCTCTGGGTCAAGGTCCACTGAGCGGCCGCGGTCGGCGCGCGGTGTAGCCTTCGCGCCTATGTCGAATCGCGAGTTTCTCTTTACGTCCGAGTCCGTCACGGAGGGCCACCCCGACAAGATCGCCGACCAGGTGTCGGACACGGTGCTCGACGCCGTGCTCCGCGACGACGCCGACGCGCGCTGCGCCTGCGAGACCCTGATCACCACCGGCCTCGTCGTCGTTGCCGGCGAGATCTCGACGGAGACGTACGTCGACATCCCGAAACTCGTCCGCGAGCGCATCTCCGAGATCGGGTACACGCACTCGGAGTGGGGCTTCGACGCGACGACGTGCGGCGTCGTCGTCGCCATCGACGAGCAGTCGCCGGACATCGCGCAGGGCGTCGACGAGTCGTACGAGGTCCAGCACGACCCCGGTGGCGACGATCCGCTCGACCGCGTCGGCGCGGGGGACCAGGGAATGATGTTCGGGTACGCGACGAACGAGACGAAGGAGCTGATGCCGCTCCCGATCATGCTCGCGCACAAGATCTGCAAACGGCTCGCCGAGGTGCGGAAGGCCGGGGAGCTGCCGTATCTGAGGCCGGACGGCAAGGCTCAGGTCACGATCCGGTACGAGATCGACGAGGCCGGCCGACAGCATCCCGTCGAGATCGAGCGCGTGCTCGTCTCCACGCAGCACTCGGACGGGATCAGCTCGGAGGAACTGATCAAGCCGGACATCATCGAGCGTGTGCTCCACCCGATCCTCCCGACGGAGCTGTACGACGAGCGGCGGTTGATGGACGACCGTGACTTCGTGTACGTCAACCCGACCGGGAAGTTCGTGATCGGCGGCCCGATGGGGGACACGGGGCTCACCGGCCGCAAGATCATCGTCGACACGTACGGCGGCGCCGCGCGCCACGGTGGCGGTGCGTTCTCCGGCAAGGATCCGACGAAGGTCGACAGATCGGCCGCCTATGCCGCGCGCTACGTCGCGAAGAACGTCGTCGCCGCAGGTCTCGCCGACCGCTGCGAAGTGAACGTCGCCTACGCGATCGGCGTCGCGCGGCCGGTGTCCGTTGCGGTGCGGACATTCGAGACCGAGCACATTCCGGTCGCGCGGATCGAGCAGCTCGTACGCGACCACTTCGACCTGCGGCCGGGTGCGATCCTCCGGGACCTGGCACTGCAGCGGCCGATCTTCGTGAAGACCGCTGCGTACGGCCACTTCGGGCGCGACGACCACGACTTCACGTGGGAGCGGACCGACAAGGCCGACGAGCTCCGCCAGGCTGCCGGCATAGAGGCCGTCGCGACGATCTGAACGGCGTGGGTCGGCTGCGCCGTCGCTAGGAGGGCCGCACGAAGAGGCCCGCTGCGGCCTTCTCGCCGATCGCCTGCTCTCCGCCGTTCAGCCGCACGACCAGCTGGCCCGCGGCGGGCTGGGCGTCCTGCACCTCGAGCTCGCGTCCAGGCACCAGGTCGTTGTCGTAGAACCAGTGCAGGAGCTCGCCGTCGTGCTCCGCGAGGCGGACGATTGTCGCTCGGTCGCCTGCCTCGAGGTCGGAGAGCGGCGCGAGGTCCTGGTTCTCGGCCTGCTCGGCCACCGGGTCGACCGGCCACCCGTGCGGGCAGCGTTCGGGATTGCCGAGCCGCTGGTCGATCCGCTCGACCATGTCGTCGGTGAACGTGTCGCCGAGCTCGTCTGCGTGCACGTGCGCCTCCGCAGCCGTGTAGCCCATGAAGTCCGTCAGTAGACGCTCGATGATCCGATGCTTGCGGACGACCCTCTCCGCGCGCGCGCGCCCCGGCTCGGTGAGCAGTGCCTCCTTGCGTTCGCCACGCTCGATCAGCCCGTCCGCTTCGAGTCGCTTCAGCATCTCGCCGGCGGAGGCGCGCGACACGCCGAGCATCTCGGCGACACGCGAGGCGAGCGTCAGCGATCCGGACGAGAGCGGGCGGTACTCGCCGATCGGAAACGCCAGAAAGTAGATCGTCTCCAGGTACTCGTCGACGGAATGCCCCTGCGCCACGGCTCGTCCATCATAGGTCGTGGAAGGAGGGCCTCCGCCTCTTGTAAGGTAACCCTTACATGAGCACCACCCAAACCCTCGTCCTCGGCGGGATCGCGGGTTCCACCATCTTCCTCGGCCTGCCGATCGGGCGCATGCGGGGAGTGAGTTCGGACGTCAAGGCGTTCCTCTCCGCCACGGCCACCGGCGTCCTGATCTTCCTGCTCTGGGACGTGCTCAGCGCGGCGGTGGAGCCGATCGACTCCGCGCTCAAGGGCGGGAACACCGGCCGCTTCCTCTGGCTCGCGTTCGTGCTCGCCGCGGGTTTCGGCGTGGGCCTGCTCAGTCTCGTCTACTACGACAGCTGGATGAAACGTCGCAGGCGCAAGGCGTTCCTCGGCCCAGGTGCGGCCTCGACTGCCGAGTTCGACGAGAGCAGGCACTTCCGCGGGCTGTCGCCTGCGCGCTGGCTCGCCCTGTTCATCGCGACCGGCATCGGCCTGCACAACTTCTCGGAAGGTCTTGCGATCGGCCAGTCCGCAGCGAAGGGCGAGGTCAGTCTCGCGATCGTCCTGATCATCGGCTTCGGCCTCCACAACGCGACCGAGGGTCTCGGCATCTGTGCGCCGCTGACCGGCGAGGCGGAGCCGCCGAGCTGGGCGTTCCTCGGGATGCTCGGCTTGATCGGCGGCGGTCCGACGTTTCTCGGAACGCTCGTCGGACAGGCGTGGGTGAACACGACCGTGTCGATCCTCTTTCTCGCCCTCGCCGCCGGCTCGATCCTCTACGTCGTAATCGAGCTGCTGAACGTCGGGCGCGTGCTCGCCTCGAAGACGCTCGTGACGTGGGGCGTCTTCCTCGGCGTCTTCCTCGGCTTCGCGACCGACTTCATCCTCGTCGCCGCCGGCGCCTAGCCTCGCGTCGCGCGGAGGACGACGAGGTCCTTGAAGCTCCACTGCACCTCTGCGTCGAGGCCGGCGTCTTCCAGCCAGGCGAGCTGATCGGACACACGATCCGGCAGGTCGAACACGCCGTCGATCGGCGTCACGACGTCCGCTGGATCATCGGGCACGACGACGTCCGCGAGTACGAAGCACCCGCCCGGACGGAGCACGCCGGCGACCCGCCGGAACAGATCGCGCTTGCCCGCCGCGTCGAGATGATGGATCGCGAGCGCCGAGTAGGCGAGGTCGAACGGACCTTCGGGAAGCGGATCTTCGAGTCGGGCGAGGCGCAGGTCCGCAGCTGGGAACGCCGATCCCGCACGGTCGAGCATCTGCGGGCTGGAGTCGATGGCAGTGAGCTGCGCTCCCGGATGCCGCGCGAGGACGCGCCGCGCTGTCTCGCCGGTGCCTATGCCGAGCTCGAGGATCGTCTCGGCCCGAATGCCGGCCGCAGCGAGGGCGGTCTGGTCTTGGAGGTCGGGATAGGTCGGCAACTCCTCGAGCATGTTCTTCAGATACGTCTCGGGGTCCCAGTGCCACTGCGTCACGGTACGACTCTACGCTGGTCGTCGTGAGTCGCTACGCGTCCCTCTATCCGCTCGTTACCGCGCGCACGCTTGCGCGCGAGTTCACGTACGCCGTGCCGGACGGAGTCGAGCCCGGTGCGGTCGTCGAGGTGCGCTTCGGCAACGTGCGAAGGCGCGGCGTCGTCACTGCAGTGAACGTCGACCCACCCTCGGGCGTGGAGGTCGCGGAGATCGAGCGTGTGGTCGAGACGCTGCCGCCCGCGCTGCTCGAGCTGGCGCTGTGGGTCTCCGACTACTACGGCTCGACGCCTGCACGTGCGCTCGCGCTCGTCGCACCGGTGCAGCGCAAGCCGCGCGGCGAACGGCCGCAGCCGGCGGCCCGCAGCGAGTTGCGCGGAGAGCAGGCGCCTGCCCGACTGAGCGCGGCGCAGCAGGCTGCTCTCTCCCGGATCGTCCCGTCGCTCGAGGCGCGCGAGGCCGCGAACTTCCTCCTCTACGGCGCGACCGGCAGCGGGAAGACCGAGGTCTACCTGCAGGCCTGCGCAGCGGTGATCGAACGGGGCCGCAGCGCAATCGTGTTGGTGCCGGAGATCGCGCTCACGCCGCAGACGGTGGGTCGGTTCCGCGAGCGTTTCGGCGAGGGCATAGCGATCGTGCACTCGGCGCTCACAGAGGCGGAGCGTCGAGACGAGCGGCAACGAATCGCGTCCGGTGCCGCGCGGATCGTCGTCGGCGCACGGTCCGCCGTGTTCGCTCCTGTTCGCGACCTCGGATTGATCTGTGTCGACGAGGAGCACGACGCGTCGTACAAGCAGGAGTCGGACCCGCGGTACGACGCTCGCTCGGTCGCGGCGAAGCGGGCGTCGCTCGAGAACGCAGTCGCGGTGTTCGGCAGTGCGACCCCGCGACCGGAGAGCTGGGACCGGCTCGAGCGGCTCGAGCTCGGCGGCAGGCTCGCAGGGCCTCTCCCGTCCGTGCGCATCGTCGACCTGCGCCGCGAGACCGGCTACCCGCTCTCGTCGCCTTTGCTCGCCGAGCTCGGGCGCATCGTCGACGAGGGCGGCAAGGCAATTCTCCTGCTCAATCGCCGGGGCGTCGCTCCGGCTCTCCATTGCCGCGCGTGCGGGGTGACGCTGCGCTGCACGAACTGCGACGTCTCGCTCGTTCTGCATCGAGACGAGCTGCTGCACTGCCACCACTGCGGCTACTCGCAGGCGGCACCGGAGACCTGCCCCGCGTGCGGATCACCCGAGCTCGCACGGCTCGGAGCCGGGACGCAGCGGCTGGAGCGCGAGCTCGAGGCGCAGGTGCCCGAGCTCGAGCGCATCCGCCTGGACGCCGAGACGGTGCGGCAACGTGGTGCGCTCGACGCTGCGCTCGCGCGGTTCGCTGCATCCGACCGCTGCGTCCTGCTCGGCACGCAGATGGTCTCGAAAGGGCACCACTTCGGCGGGGTCTCGCTCGCGGCCGTCATCGACGCCGACCTCGGGCTCGGCCTGCCCGACCTCCGCGCCGAGGAGCGGACGTTCCAGCTCGTCACGCAGCTCGCCGGGCGGAGCGGCCGGGATGCGCCGGGCCGCGTGCTCGTCCAGACCTTCCAGCCGGATGCCCGCGCGATCACACTCGCTGCGAACCACGACGTGCCGCGGTTCCTCGACGGGGAGCTCGAGCGGAGACGCGAGCTCGGCTACCCGCCCTTCCGGCATCTCGTCCGAATCCTCGCCACCGGGCCGGAGCTCTCTGCACCGCTGCGCGCGCTCGAGGAGCTCCGCGACGCGCTCGGTTCCGACGACGTGCTCGGGCCTGCTCCGCTCCTCCGGCTACGGGGTCGGTACCGCGCGCAACTCCTGGCCAAGACGGCCCACCCGCGCCGCTTCGCCGCGCAGGCGGGACGCCTGCTCGTCGTGGCGGCACCCGCGATGCGTCGCGCCGGGCTCACCGCGGTTGTCGACGTCGACCCGCAGGACGTCTAGCTCGTCGGCGGCGGGAAGCGCGCGAGAATCCAGTTCGCGTCGAGCGGCGCGCGTGTGTACGGGCGTCCGTTGACGAGGACGAAATCGCCGGTTCGAGGGTTCATCGGCAACCGCGCCTCCGCCGGGAAGTTGTCGTTGTGCCGTTCGATCAGCTCGTTGACGTCCTGGAAACTCCAGCCGCTCGCGAGCTCGCGCCACGCAGCCGTGAAGTCACGATCGTCGGGGTGCTCTGAGCGGAGCTCCTCCCAGGCTTCTCCGAGGCTCGCTTCGTGCTGCGCGGTCGCAGTCTCGATCGCGCGCAGCCGTCGCATCCACGCGAGCGGACCGCCGAGAGCCCGCACTGTCGAATGTGCGTCGGGCCGGAAGTTCCGAAGTCGACGGCGCAGCGGCTTGCCGGCGAGCGGACTCTCGCGGAGATCCTCGAGCAGGGCCTCGCGCTCTTCCCGGTCCCGCGGTGTCTCGGGCCGGTGGACCCCCTGTCGCAGAATCGCCTCGCGGTCGTGTCGATCCATCGTCGGTAGTGTGCCTTCGTGAGCGAAACCGAAGAGCGGCTCGAGCAGGAACGAATCGAGGCCGAGCGCGAAGCCCGCCGTCGGCTGGCGCTTGCGCAGATCCGTCAGTACCCCGATCCGGTGTTGCGGATGGAGGCGCATCCGGTGGAGGAGTTCGACCACGACCTGCAACAGCTGGTCGTGCGGATGTCGGCGCTGATGGAGGACGCAGTCGGCGTTGGCCTCGCCGCGACGCAGGTCGGGGTCCTTCGCCGTCTGTTCGTGTTCGCATCCAGCGACGGCGGGGTTCATGCGGTCGTCAACCCAGTGATCGGGCGTCGAAGCGACGACGTCGAGATCGACGACGAGGGTTGCCTGTCGCTCCAGGGCGTGCTCGCGCCGGTCGAGCGTGCCGTGAGCGTCCGGCTCGAAGGGAAGGACGAGCGCGGCGAAAGCGTCGTCCACGACCTCGAAGGGTCGGATGCCCGGACGGCGCAGCACGAGCTCGACCATCTCGACGGAGTGCTCATCATCGACCGCACCACTCCCGAGGCGCGCCGGGAGGCGCTCGGAGCGCTCCGCCCGCGGGTCGTCATCGGCTGACGTGGCGCGGCTGGCCGTCGCCGCGACCGCGGCGTTCGGGGCCGACGTGCTCGAGCGCGTGGCTGCGGATCACGACGTCGTCGCGCTCGTCACGCGCCCGGACGCGCCGCGCGGGCGCGGTCGGCGCATCGCCGCACCGCCCGCCAAGCTGGTCGCCGAGCAGCTCGGAATCCCCATCCTTCAACCCCCGGCGCTCGGCGAGGACGTCACGCTCGATGCGGATGTCGTGGTCGTCGCCGCGTACGGACTGATCATTCCGGCCGCGCTGCTCTCCCGAAACCTCTGGCTGAACGTGCATCCGTCGTTGCTCCCCCGGTGGCGCGGCCCGGCGCCGGTCGAGCGCGCGATCATGGCGGGCGACGACGCGACTGGGGTGACGATCCACCGCACCGTCGTGGAACTCGACGCCGGACCGGTCGCAGCACAGCAGGAGTTTCCGATCGCGCCGGACGACGACGCGGGCGCCGTCTTCGCACGGGCGTCCACAGTGGCCGCGGTGCTGCTCGCCGGGGTTCTGGCAGAGCCGCGGTTCGTGCCGCAGTCAGAGGAGGGCGTGACGTACGCCGAGAAGATCACTGCCGCCGACCGCGCGCTCGACTGGTCACGACCAGCCCGCGAGTTGCACGACCGCGTGCGTGCGCTGTCACCGCATATTGGCGCACGCGGCGTCGTCGAAGGAAGGAACGTGCTCGTCTGGCGCACACGCGTCGTCGGCGACGAGCTCGAGCTCCTCGAGGTCCAGCCCGAAGGCGGTCGCCGCATGACCTACGAGGAGTTCGTGCGCGGCCTCCGATGAAGACCGCACGTCAGGCGGCGTACGAGGTCGTGCTGCGCGTGTTCGAGAACGACGCGTACGCAGATCGCGCGCTCCGCTCGGCCGCAGCGGGGCTCGACGCGCGGGATCGCGCGCTCGCGCAGAGGCTTGCCTACGGAACCGTGCAGCGCGTGCGCCTGCTCGACCACGCGATCGGAGCGATCGGCCGACGTCCCGTGCGGAAGCTCGATCCGCCGGTGCGCGCGGCGCTGCGGCTCGGCGCGTACCAGCTCGCGTTCGCAGACGGCGTCCCCGCGCACGCGGCCGTCAACGAGAGTGTCGAGCAGGTGCGACGCGCGGGGCTCGAACGCGCGGTGCCGTTCACGAATGCCGTCCTGCGCCGGCTCACGACTCAGCTCGAGCCGTTCATCGACGCCATCCCCGACGGTCCGCTGAAGCTGTCGTATCCGGACTGGATCGCGGAGGTCTGGACGAGAGACTTCGGCGCCG
Organism: Gaiellaceae bacterium; assembly: GCA_035623685.1. Classification (GTDB taxonomy): domain Bacteria; phylum Actinomycetota; class Thermoleophilia; order Gaiellales; family Gaiellaceae; genus 3-1-20CM-4-69-9. Next base: position 28,225 of record DASPSY010000047.1, on the reverse strand, counting down.
ACACGGCGCTCGCGTTGATGCACGTCCAGAACGAACCGCCGGAGACGGTCGTCCGGCGCGTGCGCGGTGAGGTGACGGGTGAGCCGACGGATGTCCCCGGCGCGTACCGCGTCGACCGCGTCGACGAGCGCGCCGTCTCGGAGGGGCGGGTCTGGCCGCAGAGTCGCGGTTCCCAGCTGGCCGGTCTCGTCGTCGGTGCCGGTAACGGCGACCGCACACTCGATCTCTGCGCGGCTCCCGGAGGGAAGGCGACGCAGCTCGCGGGCGACGTCGTCGCAGTCGAGCTCCACGAGGGCCGCGCTCGCGAGCTCGCACGCAACGTGCGCTTGCTCCGCGCCGACCGCGTCACCGTCGTCCAGGCCGACGGTCGCGCATTGCCGGAGGAGCTGCGCGGGTTCGACCGCGCACTCGTCGACGCGCCGTGCTCGGGGCTCGGCACCCTCGCTGCGCGCCCCGACCTGCGCTGGCGCGCGCAGCCGCTACCCGAGCTCCAGCACGAGCTCGTGCGTGCTGCGGCCGAGCGAGTCCGACCTGGCGGCATACTCGTCTATGCGGTCTGCACCATGAACGCCGACGAGAACGAGGAGATCGTCGACGCGACGGGGCTCGAGCCCGAACCGCTCGGTGACGAATGGTCGCAGTTCGCCCATCCACGACGCCCGGAGTTCCTGTTGACGCTCCCGCACGTCCACGGCACGAGCGGATTCTTCATCGCGCGGCTGCGCGTCCCCTAGACTCGCCTGCGCCGTGGCCTGGGACGAGTGGACTCGAACCGTCGAAGTTGAGCCGTCGATCTACGCGGCCGATTTCGCGCGCCTCGGCGAGCAGGTCGACCTCCTGCTCGAGGCAGGCGCGCGCGTCTTCCACTTCGACGTCGGCGACGGCCACTTCGTCCCGTCGATCACCATGGGACCGATCGTCCTCCAGGCGATCTCGCGGCGGATTCACGAACGTGGCGGCGTGGTCGACTGTCATTTGATGCTCGAGACGCCCGAGCGGCAATTCGACGCGCTGGCGGCTGCGGGCGGCGACAGTGTCACCGTTCACCTCGAGGCGTGCGACGACCTACCCGCGGTTGCCAGCGCGGCGCGCAGGCACGGGCTCGGAGTGGGAATGGCGTTCAAGCCGGAGACCGAGGCGGAGGACGCCGCGCGGCGCGCAATCGCCGCGGGCGTCGACATCGTGCTGTGCATGAGCATCGAGCCGGGTTATTCCGGTCAGGCGTTCATGCCGGCCGCGGTCGAGCGCATCCGCGTGGTTCGGAAGCTGCTTCCGAGCGGCATGCGCGTCCAAGTCGACGGAGGAATCAACCCCGAGACGATCCGCCTGACGCACGACGCGGGTGCCTCGCTCTTCGTCGCCGGAGCGTCGGTATTCGGGGACGAGGATCCGCCGCAGGCGTATCGGCGTCTGGTCGAGACGCTCTCATGAGTCTCGGGCGGGCGCTCGAGCTCGCGGAGCGCGGGCGCGGTACGGCGTATCCGAACCCGGTCGTCGGCGCGGTCGTGACGCGCGACGGCATCGTCGTCGGCGAGGGGTGGCACGAGCGCAAGGGCGAAGCGCACGCCGAGGTGCGCGCGCTCGAGCAGGCAGGGGAATCCGCCCGCGGTGCGGTGCTCTACGTGACCATGGAACCGTGCATCCATCCTGGCACGACGCCGCCGTGCGTCGACGCTGTGCTCGCAGCGGGGATCGCGAAAGTTGTCGCCGGCTCGAACGATCCACATCCGGGGCACGGCGGTGGTCTCGAACGACTGGCGGCGGCCGGCGTCGAGACGGAGCTCGTCGACTCGTTCGCCTCGCGCGCGCTGAACGAGGCGTGGCGCACCTGGGCCGCAGAAAGCCGGCCGTTCGTGATCTTCAAGGTCGCGATTACGCTCGATGGGCGTGTCGCGGTTCCGGGTGAGCGTTGGATCTCCGGCGAGGAGGCCCGACGTCGCGTCCACGAGTTGCGTGCGGGGGTCGACGCCGTCGCCGTCGGGATGGGGACAGTGCGAGCGGACGCGCCGCGCTTGACCGCGCGCGACGTGGAAGCGACCACGCAGCCGCGTCGCCTTGCCTTCGGGCGGGGGCCGCTGCCGCCCGACTCGCAACTCGAGCTGCGCAGCGGTGCACTCGAGGACGAGCTGACGATGCTCGCCGACGAGGGAGTCCAGTCGCTCCTGCTCGAGGGCGGGCCGACGCTCGCAGCCTCGTTCCTCCGTGGGGGCTTCGTCGACAAGTTGATGCTCTTCGTCGCGCCACGGATCGCAGGCGCCGGGCCGGTCCTGTTCGGCGAGCTGCCCACGCCGATCGAGCTCCACCGACTGCGCGCGGAGCGCGTCGGCGAGGACGTACTGCTGACCGCGTACATCCACGAGCCCTGAGGATCCCACCCGCCTCCCCCCACCCTCCCCGGGGTGAGGTTCGCGGCGGTCGTCGCCGACGAGGCTACCGCCGAATAGTGCCGACCGGGTGACGAGAGTGCCTCGAAATCGCGACAATCTCTTCGTGTTCACGGGAATCGTTCGCGGACGAGGCCGCATCGTTTCGGCCGACGGCGACGCCGACGGGATGCGCCTGGTCGTCGAGGCCACGACCCTCGCGGAAGCGGTCGCCATCGGCGACTCGGTCTCGGTCAACGGTGTCTGCCTGACGGTGACCGACGACGCTCCCGAAGGCACGCTGGTCTTCGCCGCAGTTCCCGAGACGTTGGCGCGCACCTCTCTCTCGGTGCTGGCCGCAGGCGACCAGGTCAACCTCGAGCCCGCGCTCCGCGCAGGCGAGCCGCTCGGCGGCCACTACGTGCAAGGGCACGTCGACGCGGTCGGACACGTGCGCTCGATCGAGCGCGACGGGATCGGAGCGCGGATGCGAGTCGTTGCGCCTTCCGAGATCCTCCGCTACCTCGTCGAGAAGGGGTCGGTCGCAGTCGAGGGTGTCTCGCTCACCGTCGCGGGTCTCGACGACGCCGGCTTCGAGGTCGCGCTGATCCCGCACACGCTCGCGGAGACGACGCTTTCGACGCTGGATGTGGGGCGGGCGGTCAACGTCGAGGTTGACGTCCTCGCGAAGTACGTCGAGCGGCTCGTCGCCCACCGGTGAGTGCGGAAGGACGTACGATGAGCGACGCGATGGAGATCAAGGAGCGCAACACGTTCGCCACGATCGAGGACGCGATCGAGGACATCCGCCAAGGGAAGTTCGTCGTCGTCGTCGACGCGGACGATCGGGAGAACGAGGGCGACCTGACGATCGCGGCGCAGTTTGCGACGCCGGAGGCCGTCAACTTCATGACGAAAGAGGGGCGCGGCCTGATCTGTCTCTGCCTCACCGAGGCGCGTTGCGACGAGCTCGGGCTGCGGCAGATGACCGACCGGAACGAGACGCCGTTCGGGACGGCGTTCACGGTCTCGATCGAGGCGCGAACCGGTGTGACGACCGGCATCTCCGCGCCGGATCGCGCGCGCACGATCCAGGTCGCGATCGATCCGTCCTCGAAGCCCGAGGATCTCGTGCAGCCGGGACACGTGTTTCCGTTGCGGGCTCGTGACGGCGGCGTGCTCGTCCGTGCGGGACAAACCGAGGCCGCAGTGGACCTGGCGAGGCTCGCGGGCCTCCTGCCGGCCGGCGTCGTCTGCGAGATCATGGCGGAGGACGGGACGATGGCGCGGGTTCCCGATTTCATCCCGTACTGCGCGCGCCACGGGATCCTCCTCGTCACCGTGGCCGACCTGATCGAGTACCGGCGGCGTCACGAGGAGCTGGTCGAGCGCTTCACGACGGTTCGCCTGCCGACCGCGTACGGCGAGTTCACGGCGATCGCGTTCCGAGAGAAGCTGACCGGCAAGCATCACCTTGCGTTGGTCAAGGGAGAGGTCGAAGGTCAGGAGAACGTGCTGGTGCGCGTGCACTCGGAGTGCCTGACGGGTGACGTCTTCCACTCGCTGCGCTGCGACTGCGGCGAGCAGCTGGATCAAGCGCTGAGGCGGATTGCCGCAGAGGAGCGCGGCGTGCTCGTCTACATGGCGCAGGAGGGTCGCGGCATCGGTCTGCTCAACAAGCTGCGCGCATACGAGCTGCAGGAGAACGGCTTCGACACGGTCGAGGCGAACCTCGAGCTCGGGTTCGCGCCCGACATGCGCGACTATGGAATCGGCAACCAGATCCTCGCGATGCTCGGGCTCTCGACGATTCGAATCCTCACCAACAACCCTAAGAAGATCACGGGCATCGAGGGTTTCGGTCTCAGCGTCCTCGAGCAGGTGCCGCTGGAGATCGAGCCGTCCCCCGAGAACGCGCGCTACCTCGCGACGAAGCGCGACAAGCTCGGCCACAAGCTCCACCACCAGGATCTCCGGTACGAGGCCGACGAGTGAGCGAGCGCTGGCCGGGAGACCTCGAGCAGCACGAGCTCGAGTCACAGGAAGAGCTCGAGGTCGAGCCGCAGGCGCGCGAGGCGACGCTCGACGAATCCGACGAGTCCGTGCTGGACGACGAGCTTCTCGGCCGAGACGAGCCGGAGGATCTCGTCGAGGAGCAGCCGGCACCGAGCGTGGACGGCGACGGGACGGAAGTGCCCGTCGCCGAGGTCGCAGGCACAGAGCACGCGGAGGGCGAACTCGACGTCCCGGACGACGTCAACCTGTTCGAGGGAGAGCCGGACGGTACTCGCCGCGGCGTCGCCGTCGTTGCCGCGAAGTTCAACGGCGAAGTCGTCAACAAGCTGCTCGCCTCGGCTCTCGACGAGCTGGACGAGGCCGGAGTGCGGCGCGAGGCGGTCACGGTCATGCTCGTGCCCGGCGCGTTCGAGCTGCCGATTGCGGCGATGGCGCTCGCGAAGACGCGGCGCTACTCCTGCGTCGTCGCTCTCGGGTGTGTCGTGCGCGGCGAGACGCCGCACTTCGAGTTCATCGCGTCGGAGACGGCGAGCGGGCTCCAGCTCGCTGCGCTCGAGACCGGTGTGCCGGTGGCGTTCGGCGTCCTCACCGTCGAGAGCGTCGAGCAGGCGGAGGCACGGGTCGACAAGGGCGCCGAGGCCGTGCGCACCGCGCTCGAGATGGCCGACGCGTTCGCCCAGCTACGCGCGAGCGCGGCGGCAGCCGGCGGCTAGCCCGGCCGGGAAGGCCGCTACGCCTCGGGCTTCGCGGCGGGGAAGCGCGGCAATCCGTCGTCCGGGAGTTCGTCCCAGGCGGCGCGCGAGTCCACGAACGAGTGGTACTCGGGTCGCTGCCCGAGGTCGTCGTCGAGCGCGCCGAGCCGAACGGTCACCTCGTCGCCCTCGGGCCACGCACCCCCGAAGACGCTCGACCCGCAGACGGAGCAGAACGCCTTGACCGCACCGCCGTCCGGCCGGAACACGCGGATCAGCTCCTCGCCGGCGAGCAGCCGCAGTCCATCACGAGGGAGCCGGCCGTTCGTCAGCCCGAAAGCGCCGGACTCCTTGCGGCAGCGCGAGCAGTGGCAGTGGTTGATCCGGCGAAACGGCTTCGTCAGCTCGAAGCGCACTCCGCCGCAGAGACAGCTCCCGCGAACGAGCGGCACGCCGACCAGTGTAGGCCCCGACTCGCGCCATGCGTGTCCCGCTTCTCCGAGGCGCTTTGGCTACACTGCGCCGCCGTGTCCAAGGTCTGCGCAGTCTGTGGGAAGAAACCGAGCTTCGGCCACAACCGGAGCCACTCGATGGTGGCGACGAAGCGGCGCTTCGATCCCAACCTCCAACGGGTGCGCGTGGTCCTGAACGGGAAGCGAACGCGGGCGTACGTCTGCACCCGCTGCCTCAAGAGCGGCAAGGTCGAGAAGGCCGTCTAGTCGCTCGCGACCGCGTCCCGTGCTTGAATCGCGGGTCGTGGAGGCTTTCGCCTCGCAGGCATGAGCGACCGGGAACGTGTCCGTGAGCTCGCCCGGGCGGCTCTCGCGTCACTCGAGGCGAGCCGACGCACGATCGACGACCTGAACGTCTATCCGGTTCCGGACGGCGACACCGGGACGAACCTCACCTTGACGTGCCGCGCGATCGCGGAGGAGCTCGAGCGGTCGGTCGCAGACGACCGTTCGACCCTTGCGGCCGAGGCGACGCGCGCCGCGCTCGTGGGCGCGCGCGGGAACTCGGGAGTGATCCTGTCGCAGATCGTGCGTGGTGCCGCCGGCGTGCTCGGGGACGCGGACCCGATCGACTCGCTCGTGCTCGCACGCGCGGTCCGCAGCGCGTCGGACCGAGCGTACGACGCCGTGCGCGAGCCCGTGGAGGGAACCATGCTGTCCGCGATCCGCGCGCTCGCGGACGAGGCAGAGCGACAGCCGGTCGACTTCTGGCCGGCGCTCGTACGGGCTGGGGAGGCGGCGGTCGCGCGCACCCCGGACCAGCTCGACGTCCTGCGCGCGGCCGGTGTCGTCGATGCGGGGGCCGCGGGGCTCGTCGAGATCGTCCGCGGCCTCGCCGCCGCGATCTCGGGCGAGGAAATCGTCTCGGCGGTCGCCGAGCTCGAGGTGCTGAGCTCGGAGGCAATCCACCAGGAGTTGTCGCGGTACCGCTACTGCACGACCTTCGTCCTCGAGGGCGAGGCGCTCGACGCCGGCGTGCTCGAGTCGCAGCTCGAGCAGCTTGGCGACTCGTTGCTCGTCGTCGGAGACGAGTCGGTCCTGAAGATTCATCTGCACACGGACGACCCCGGCGTCGCGCTGTCGCTCGGGACGTCGGTCGGGACGATCGATCGGGTCGAGATCGCGAACATGCACGAGCAGACGGCCGAGCGCGAGACGCGACTGCTGGGATCCGTTGCCGAGGCCGCGGCGACCGCAGTGGTCGTGGTCGTCGCCGGCGAAGGGAACCGAGCGCTGTTCGAGAGCCTCGGAGCGCAGGAGCTCGTTGCTGGCGGTCAGTCGATGAATCCGTCCGCAGCCGATCTGCTTGCCGCGATTCAGGTCGCCCCTGCGGCGGAGGTGCTCGTCCTCCCGAACAACGCCAATGTGATCCTCACCGCGGAGCAGGCCGCCGGGCTCGCGGACAAGCGGACGATCGTCGTGCCCACCGATTCGCTCCAGTCCGGGCTCGCCGCGATGGTCGCCTTCGATCCGGGAAACGAGGCGGACGAGAACCTCGCCGACATGCAGGCGATCCTGGCGTCGCTCGCGACCGGCGAAGTGACCGTCGCGTCACGCGACGCAGCGCTCGACGGCATCGCGATCCGCAGGGGCGACTGGCTGGGGCTCGCGGAGGGCGAGGCCGTCGCGGGTGGCGCCGACTTCGACGAGGTCGCGTCGACCGTGGCCGAGCGGCTGCTCGACCGGCCTCGCAGCGTGCTCACGTTGCTGACGGGGGAGGATCGGCCTGATCTCGAAAGGCTGCTCGCGTCGATCAGGGCGGGCCACCCCGAGCTCGAGCTCGACGTCCAGCACGGAGGCCAGCCGCACTACCCGTTGCTGCTCAGCGCGGAGTAAGCGGCCTGGCAGCGGCTCGGCGAGGCCGAGGAACGGCACTAGAGTGCCGTCGATGCCGCGCCCGATCCGGATCGTCCTCGTCGAGGACAATCACGTCTTCCGCGAGGCGCTCGAGCTGCTGCTCGGCCTGCAGCCCGACCTCGAGGTGGTGGCCTCGGTCGCCGACGGCGCAGAGGCCGTGCCCGCGGTGCGCGAGCACTCGCCCGACGTGGTGCTGATGGACTACCGGCTTCCCGGGCTCGACGGCGTGCAGGCGACGAAGGCGGTGCGGATAGCGGCGCCGGCGGTGACCGTCGTCTGTCTCACCGCCTCCGCGAACCTCCGCGAGATCGACGCGCTCTATGAGGCCGGGGCAGTCGCGTGCCTGACGAAGGACCAAGAGCTCGAGGAGATCGTGACCGCGATCCGCCGTGCCGTCGAGGCCGAGGTCGCTTGATGGAGCTGAACGCGGACAATACGGCGATCGTCGTCGATTCGACCGCCGACTTTCCTGACGCCGTCTCGCGGTTCCGCAACTGGCGGATCGTGCCGCTCTACGTCCGGTTCGGCACCGAAAGCTTCAAGGACTACGTCGAGCTGACGCCGACGCAGTTCTACTCCCGCTTGCGCGGCGCCGACGAGTTGCCCACGACGTCGCAGCCGACCCCGGCGGATTTCCTCGCGACATATTGCGAGCTCGAGGCGTTCGACCGCGTGTACTCGCTGCACATCTCGGGCGACCTCTCCGGGACGTACGCGAGCGCGAGCTCCGCGGCTGCGGAGGTCGGCGACAGGGTGCGGACTGTCGACACGGGCACTGCGTCGGCTGCCGTGGCGATGCTCGGGCTCGCGATCGAGCGCCGCCTCGAGCGAGGCACGACCGACGACGAGGTCGAGGCGCTCGTCACGCGCTACCGGAGTGACGCCGGCTTGATCTTCACGGTCGACACGCTCGAGTTCCTCCGCCGCGGCGGACGCATCGGCCGCGCGTCGGCATGGGCGGGGCAACTGCTCAGCGTCAAGCCGATTCTCACGATCGACCGCGAGGTGATCCCGCTGAAGCGGGTGCGCGGGAACCGGAAGGCGATGGAGGAGTTCGTGAGCACCTTCAGGTCGAGCACGTCCGACTCGTCGACGCTTCGCGTCGGGATCGCACACGCGGATGCACCGGATCGGGCGCACGAGCTCGAGAGGATGGTCCACGCCGAACGTCCGCACTCGCTGATCGAGGTGGTCACGATGCTCGGTCCGGTCGTCGGCGCGCACTCGGGGCCCGGCGCCGTCGGCTTCTTCTGGTTCGATGATGCGGAGTGACGGCGGTTCGCTCACGCGTGGTGCTGCCCGCCGGGTTTGCCGGGGAAGCCTCGCCCACCTCGTGGCCCAGGCCGCGGACGTTCCCGACGGCCGGTGCGCTCGACCGTCCGCTCGACACGCTGCGTGGGGTCGGGCCGACGGTCTCGAGGCGGTTGGCGAGGCTCGGTCTCGTCACGGTGCGCGACCTCCTGGAGCACCGGCCGTTCCGGTACGAGCGCCCCGTTCCCGAGCGCCGCATGTCCGACCTCGGCGGCGACGAGGAGGTCGCAATCGCAGGGGAGGTGCTCTCGGTCTCCGAGCGCAGGCGCGGCCGACTGAAGCTGCTCACGGCACGCCTGACTGACGGCACCGCGACCGTCTCCGCGACGTGGTTCAACCAGCCGTGGCTCGAGCGCGAGCTCAAGCCCGGGACCCACGTGCGACTTCGCGGACGGCAAGGCCGCTACGGCTTCGACGTCCGGGCGTACGACATCGGCGGCGGCGATGCGACGGCGGACTTCGCGCCCGTGTACCCCGCGGGCGAGGAGGTAACGGCAAAGAAGCTGCGTGACTTGGTCGGTTCCGCGCTACCCAGGTCGGTCCCCGATGCGCTGCCCGCGGAGCTGAAGGAGCACGAGGCCCTTCCCCAGCGCGTCGACGCGCTCTGGGCACTGCACCGGCCACGCTCGGTCGACGAGGCCGAGGCAGGTCGACGGCGACTCGCCTTCGACGAGTTGCTCCTGCTGCAGATCGGTCTCGCACGTCGGCGGCGCGAGCGCGCGGCCGACGTCGCTCCGGCGCTTCCCCCTGCGGGCGAGCTCGTCTCGCGCTACCGCTCCGTGCTTCCGTTCGAGCTGACCCCCGATCAACGACGCGTCATCGACGAGATCGACCCCGACCTCGAGCGCACCGTGCCGATGCAGCGCTTGCTGCAGGGCGACGTCGGCTCGGGGAAGACGGTGGTCGCGTTGTACGCGCTGCTCCGCGCCGTCGAGGCCGGGCGCCAGGGCGCGCTGATGGCACCGACGGAGACGCTGGCGGAGCAGCACTTCCTCACGCTCGACGAGCTCTGCGGCGCCCTCGGAGTCTCGTGCGCGCTGCTGACGAGCGCGACGCCACGAGCAGAGCGCCTTGCAGCGCAGTCGGCCGACGTCGTGGTGGGGACACACGCCCTGATCCAAGCCGGAGTAGAGCTCCGCGATCTCGCCGTCGCCGTCGTCGACGAGCAACACCGCTTCGGAGTCGCGCAGCGAAGTGCGCTCACCGAGGGACGGGCGCCTCACGCGTTGCACATGACCGCGACGCCGATCCCGCGTACGCTCGCGCTGACGATCTACGGAGACCTCGCCGTGTCCGAGCTCTCGCATCCCCCTGCCGATCGCAAGCCGATCGTGACGGCGTGGGTGACCGAGGATCGCAGCGCCGCCGCCTACTCGCGGTTGCGAAGCCACCTCGACGAAGGTCGTCAGGCGTACGTCGTCTGCCCCCTGATCGAGGAGTCGGAGGCGAGTGACGCGCGCGCAGCCGAGGCGGAGGCCGACCGTCTCCGGCGCGCAGAACTGCGCGGCTACCGCGTCGGACTGCTCCACGGCCGGCTTCGACCTCAGGAGCGCCGAGAGCTCATGGCCCAGTTCAAGGCGCGCGAGCTCGACGTCCTCGTGGCGACGACCGTGATCGAAGTCGGCGTCGACGTGCCCAACGCAACGATCATGATCGTCCAGGAGGCAGACCGGTTCGGCCTCGCGCAGCTGCACCAGTTGCGCGGACGCGTCGGCCGTGGCGGCGACCAGTCGTACTGCTTGCTCGTGTCGCGTGCGAAGGAAGAGCTCACCGACGCGGCGGTCGAGCGGCTCGAGGCGCTCGTACGCACGACCGACGGCTTCGAGCTCGCGGAGGTAGACCTGGACCTGCGCGGCGGAGGGCATCTCCTCGGCACGCGCCAGGCGGGCCTCACCGATCTCCGCTTCGCACACATCCGCGAGGACCGGGAGCTGCTCGACCGGGCCCGAGCGTGCGCCGAGCCGCTGGCGCTGACCGACGGCCCGTTGGTCGACGCTGCCGAGGCACGATTCGCGGATGCGGATCATCGCGGGCTCGCGTAAGGGCGCCACCATCTACGCGCCGAAGGGACGGGATACACGTCCGACATCGGACCGCGTGCGCGAGAACACCTTCAACTTGATCGGCCCGGTCGACGGAGCGGCCGTGCTCGACGTCTACGCCGGCTCGGGAGCTCTCGGGCTCGAGGCGCTCTCGCGCGGTGCGGCATCGGTGGTCTTCGTGGAGCACGATCGCGACGCCGTTCGCACGATCGAGCGGAACCTCGACAAGCTGGCGCTCGTCGGGGCTCGAGTCGTGCGGCTCGACGCGACGACGGCTCTCGCGCAAGAGGTCGCCTCGCGCAGGAAGTACGATCTCGTGCTGGTCGACCCGCCGTATGCGATGACCGACTACGACGCGATCACGCGGTACCTGCCGAGGCTGCTCGCCGACGACGGCGTGCTCGTGTTCGAGTCGGACGCGCGGTTCGAGCCGGAGCTCCCGCTCGAAAAGCGGACGAGCCGGAGGTACGGCGGCACGCGCGTCACGCTCTTCGAGTCGCTGCGCTCTTCGAGCGAAGGACGCGAGACGTGATCACGGCCATCTGCCCGGGCTCGTACGATCCGGTGACGTTCGGGCACGTCGACGTGATCACGCGCGCGGCCGACATCTTCGACCGGGTGGTCGTCGGCGTCGTCGCCAGCCCGCGCCACAAGGAGCCGATGTTCACGCTCGAGGAGCGCGTCGCGTTCCTTGAGCAGGCGCTCGTCGACCTCGAGAACGTCGAGGTCGACGTCTTCTCCGAACTGGTCGTCGAGTTCGCGCGCAAGTGGGAGGCGAAGGCGATCGTCAAGGGGCTTCGCGTCATCTCGGACTTCGAGTGGGAGTTCCAGATGAACCAGCTGAACCGCACGCTCGCGCCCGAAGTCGAGACCGTGTACGTGATGGCGAGCCCGGCCGTCAGCTTCGTCTCCTCCAGCGGAGTGAAGGAGATCGCGGCGTTCGGCGGCAGGGTCGACGAGCTGGTCCCCGCCGTCGTCTCGCGGCGATTCGCCGAGGTTTTCCCAGCCGGTCGGCCGGGAACGCCCGAGAATCCACAGGAGTGACAGGGGCCGACGCGGTCCGACCTAGCTAGACTCCGAAGGCTCATGGACGTATTGGTCTTGATCGACAAGCTCGACGATCTCGTGCACAACGCGAAGGCCGTCCCGCTGACCGACCAGGTGCGCATCGACCGCGAGGAGATCTACGACATCCTCGATCAGATGCGCGCGACGATCCCGGAGGAGATCAAGCAGGCCCGCTGGATCGTCAAGGAACGGCAGGAGATGCTCGCGGAGGCGAAGCGCGAGACGGACCGTCTGCTCGGGGAGGCACGGGAGCAGGCCGTCCGCGAAGCGTCGCAGACCGAGATCGTCAAGATCGCCGAGCGCCAGGCACAGGACATCGTCGACGAGGCGCGCCGTCAGGCGCGGGAGACAAGGCTCGAGATGGAGGACTGGGCCGACTCGATCCTCTCGACGCTCGAGGTCAACCTGGAGAAGTTCCTGACGGCGGTCAAGCGCGGTCGCGAACGGTTGCACGAGCGCTCTCAGGAGACGGTCGTCGCCGGAGTGGGGCCCGTGTCGTCGAACGACGACGGGCCGTACGTCGCGGCCGAGTAGCGGCTACGCGGCTGCGGCTTCGCGTTCCAGGTCGGCTGAGACCGCCTGGGCCGTCTCGACGAATGCGCGCGCGGCCGGCGTGCGATACCGGTCGCGGTGCCAGGCGAGCGCGATCACGCGCGGCGGCACGCGCGGGAGCGCGATCAGCGTCGTCGTCTCGTCCTGCGGGTCCATGGTCAGCTGCGGCATCAGCGCCACGCCGACGCCCGCACCGACGAGCGCCTGGATCGTCTGGTTGTGGTCGGAGCGGAAGACGAATTCGAGCGGCTGCCTGAACACCGCGTCCAGCTGCCTGATGCTTCGGCTGTGGCGGTGCCCGATCAGATCGAGCTGTGCGACCTCGCGCAACGTCGGCGGCGTCTCGCGACAAGCGAGCTCGCAGTCCGCGGGGACGACGAGGACGTAGGGATCGCGTAGGAGCTCGACCGACTCGAGCGGCCCGTCCGTGAGCGGGAGGTCGGCGAAGGTGAGATCGAGCTCGCCCCGCTCGACGAGCCCGAGCAGCTTCGCGTCGTCGGCCGACTCGGTCAGCTGCACGTCGATCTTCGGCCACGACTGCAGGAACTCCCGCATCAGCTCCGGGAGGATGCGCTGGCCGACGCTCTGGAACACGCCGACGCGCAGCGCGCCGGCCTGTCCGTCGACGAGTGCCGTGAGGTCGGCCTGCGCCGCCGAGATGCGCGCCGCGATCGCGTCGGCGTGCGTGAGCAGGAGGTGTCCCGCCTCGGTGAGCGACACCGGCTTCGGCCCACCGGGACGCTCGACGAGCTTCTGGCCGACGAGCCGCTCGAGCGTGGCGATCTGCTGACTCACCGCCGACTGCGTGTAGCCGAGCGCGATCGCTGCCTTCACGAAGGAGCCCTCACGGCCCACCGCTTCCAGCGCGAGGAAGTGCCGCAGTTCGACGCCGAGCCAACGATCAGGTTCCATGATTGAACTGGATTGTATCTTGATTTGTCCTAATCGCTGTGCATGCCGATCATGAACGTCATGAGCTTCACCGCCCAGTTCGTCGTCACGCTCTCGCGACCGACCGCCCCCCGTAGCGGCGTTCGCCGCTAGAACCCATGGCAGCGGCCTTCTCACGCCGGTCGCCGGCAGCGATCGCGCTTGCCCTCGGGACGATCTACCTCATCTGGGGCTCGACCTATTTCGGAGTACGGATCACCGACCGGACGATGCCGCCACTGCTGATGTCGTCGGTGCGCTTTGCAATCGCGGGCGCAGTCCTCTACGCGGTGACGGCCCGGGGCGGCCGCGCGTCGCTGCGTGAGTGGCGCGCCGCCGCGATCACCGGTGGTTTGCTCCTCGCCGTCGGCAATGCCGGCGTTGCCTACGCCGAGAAACGGATCGACTCCGGGCTGGCCGCATTGATCGTCGCCGTCATGCCGCTCTACGTCGCTGTGCTCGACCGCGCGCTCTTCGGCCGCTCGCTGTCGCCGCTTGCGACGGCGGGCCTGCTCGTCGGGTTCGGCGGCGTCGCGTTGCTCGTCCGACCCGGCGGCTCGCAGACGGGCGCCGCGGTGATCCTGCTGGGGACGACCGCCGCCTGGGCGATCGGTTCGCTGTACGCCCGAGGGGCCCCGCTGCCTGCGAGCCCGCTTCGGTCCGCGTCCATGCAGATGCTGTGTGCCGCCGTCCTCCTCGGCGTTGCCGGTACGGTCAGCGGAGAGAGCGCCGACGTCCACCCGAACGCGTTCTCGCTCGAGCCGCTGCTCGCCTTTGCCTTCCTCGTCGTCTTCGGCTCGCTGGCAGCGTTCTCCGCGTATGCCTGGTTGCTGAAGAACGTGCGCATCTCGATCGTCTCCACGTATGCGTTCGTCAATCCGGTCGTCGCGGTCGTGCTCGGGTCTGCCTTCCTCGGCGAGCCGCTGACGCGGACGACGCTGACCGCCGGCGCGGCGATCGTGGTCGCAGTCGTGCTGATCGTGTCGGCGAAGCCGAAGCCTGCGGTGGCCCGCGCAAGACTCGGCGCGCGACCCGCTACGCTGGCTCCATAAGGAGCTTCAACCTCAGATCGGTCAAGCTCCGGTCCGGGGAGCAGTACCGCGACGAGATCGAGCTCGAGCTCGAGCCGTTCGAGCTCTCGGGCGAGCGGTACGTTCCCGTTCCGGCGACGGTCCCTGCCGACTTCTCGATCACGAAGGCGAGCACCGGCTTCGTCCTCGACCTCCGCTTCACGGCCCGCCTCCACGGGCCGTGCTTTCGCTGCCTCGGTGACGCGGTGCTCGAGCTGCCGATCGAGGCGCGCGAGTATCAGGCGTCCGACCCGGGCGGGTCGGACGAGCTCCGCGTCCAGTACGTCGTCGAAGGCGTGCTCGATCTCGCGACGTGGGCGCGGGACTCCGTCGCGCTCGCGCTGCCCGACAAGATCCTCTGCCGGCCAGACTGTGCAGGCCTGTGCCCTGTGTGCGGCAAGAACTTGAACGACGAGCCGCACACGCACGAGCAAGAGCCGGGCGATTCCCGCTGGGCCGCCCTCGAGGAGCTGAGAGAGCGGCTGTAGCTTGCCAATGGTCGGAGAATCCCGTATGGTCGGGATTAATGGACCATTCGGCCGCGCTCCCGGACTACGAAGCTCCAGACGTCCTCGTCGTCGCCGAGCCCGGACGGCAACGCGCGCTCGCCCACGAGCTGCGGGCGAAGATCGTCATGCTGCTCAGGGAGAAGGCGCTCTCGACGAATCAGCTCGCGTCGGAGCTCGGCTTGCCGAAGGGCACCGTCGGACACCACATGAAGGTGCTCGAGCAGGCGGGACTCGTCCGAGTCGTGCGCCGCCGCCGTGTGCGTGCTGTGACCGAGAAGTTCTACGGCCGGACGGCGCGGCTGTTCGTGCTGAAGGGCGAGGACGAGCAGCCCGTGGACCCCGCGCTTGCGCAAGTCATCCTCCGGCTGGCCGCCGACGAGCTCGGTTCCGGGGCGCACGACGAGACGACGACGCAGGCCCTGCTCAAGGCGCGGCTGAGCACTGCCGACGCCCGGCGCTTCCGCCGCAGGCTCGAACGGCTGGTGGACGACGTTCGCGCCGCCGACTCGCCCGACGGTCGGCCGTACGGGCTCGTCACCGGTCTCTATCGGACGAGCCTTGGCTGACTGGCGGGGGCGTCTGCGCCCCGGCGGGCACCTCTGGCGGCACCGCGACTTCCTCCTCCTCTGGACAGGGCAGTCGATCAGCGAGCTCGGATCGCAGGTCTCGGGACTTGGGATTCCATGGGTCGCCGCTGTCGTGCTGCACGTCTCGCCGCTCGTCTTCTCGCTGCTCGGCGTGCTCGGCTTCCTGCCGTTCATCGTCTTTGCCCTCCCTGCCGGCGTCTGGGTCGACCGGCTGCGCCGCCGGCCGATTTTGATCGCCGGCGATGCGAGCCGCGCCGCGCTGCTGACGTCGATTCCCCTCGCGTATGCGTTCGGCGTGCTGACGGTCTGGCAACTCCTCGTCGTCCAGCTCCTCGTCGGGATCTGCACGGTCTTCTTCGACGTCGCGTACCAGTCGTACCTCCCGTCGCTCATCGAACGCGACGATCTCGTGGAGGGGAACGCGAAGCTGCAACTGACCGTCTCCGTCGCGCAGGTCGCGGGACCCGGCCTCTCCGGCGGGTTGATCGCCGCGCTCACGGCCCCGTACGCGATCGTCGCGGATGCGGTTAGCTACGTCATCTCGACCGTGTTCATGACGCGGATCAGGAAGCACGAAGAGCTTCCCGAGCGTGCGAAGGGCGCTCCGAAGCCGGCGATGCTCCCCGAGCTGAAGGAGGGCCTGAGCTGGGTGCTGCGAAACGCGTACCTTCGACCGATCGCGGCGTGCACCGGGTCTTCGAACTTCTTCAACGGCATCGTGTTCGCGATCCTCGTCCTCTACGCAGTCCGGATCCTCCACCTCTCGTCGGTGAAGGTCGGGATCGTGTTCGCCGTCGGCTCGGTCGGGGCGATCATCGGCGCGCTCGTCGTCGATCGGATCCAGCGGGCCATCGGAGTCGGCCGGGCGATCGTGTGGACGGCGGTGCTCTGCTCGTTCGGCGGCCTCGCGTTCCCGCTGGCGCCCACCTCCTCACCACTGCCGCTGCTGATCGGCGGCCTGTTCGTGCTCCAGTTCGGCGCGGTCGCGTACAACATCACGCAGGTCAGCCTCCGTCAGGCGATCACGCCGGAGCGGCTGCAAGGACGGATGACCGCGGCGATGCGGTGGATCGTCTGGGGAACGATCCCGCTCGGGACGCTCGCCGGCGGCGTCCTCGCGTCCGCATTCGGCCTCCATACGGCGCTGTGGATCGGCGCGCTCGGCGGCACGCTCCCGTTCCTGATCGTCGCGCTGGCGCCGGTCCGCAAGCTGAGGGAGATGCCGGCGCTCGTCGTCGAGCCCACGGCCGCCGAAGCCGAGCTCGCCGGTGGGCTGCTCGAGCCGGCTCCGATGATCGCGGAGCCAGGCCCGCCCGCAGCGTGAGGAGGCGCCGGCCTGGAAGAGCGCGTCCCGGCTCGGCTAGACTGGCGCGCTCATGGCCGTCCCCAAGAAGAAAACCTCGAAGGCGAGACGCGACAAGCGACGCGCGCAGCACAAGCTGGAATCGCCACGCCTGAGTCTCTGCCCGCAGTGCGGCCGGCCGAAGCGTCCCCACCGGATGTGCCCGACGTGCCATACGTACCGCGGCCGAGACGTCGAGCCTTTCACCCCGCAGGCGTAGCAGCGTCGTGACGGTCCGCGTCGCGGTCGACGCGATGGGAGCGGACCACGGGCCGGCGGAGGTCGTCGCCGGGGCAGTGCAGGCGGCCGGACCGGGCCTCGAGGTGGTCGTCGTCGGGCCGCCCGGGCTCGAGACGCACGGCCTCGAGCTCGTCGAGGCGCATGACGTGATCTCGATGGACGAGAAACCGACCGACGCGGTCCGGTCGAAGCCCGACAGCTCGCTGGTCGTCGCCTGCCGTACGGTCGGCGAGGGTCACGCGGACGCGGTCGTCTCGCCGGGCAACACGGGCGCGATGCTCGCGGCGTCACTCCTGCACCTGCGTCGCGTGCGCGGCGTCCTGCGGCCTGGCATCGCCGTCGTCATTCCCGCCCGCAACGGCCCATCGGTCCTGATCGACGCCGGCGCGAACGCGGATGCGCGCGCAGAACACCTCCTCCAGTTCGCTCACATGGGCGTGATCCTCGCCGAGGACGTCCTCGGCATCGTCCGTCCTTCGGTGCGGCTGCTCTCGATCGGCGAGGAGCCGGAGAAGGGGAGCATGCTCGCGCTCGAAGCGCACGAGTTGCTCGCCTCCTCCGGGCTGCGCTTCGCCGGGAACACAGAGGGGCGGGACCTGCTGGTCGGTGCGGCCGACGTGGTCGTGACCGACGGCTTCACCGGCAACGTCGCGCTCAAGCTGCTCGAGGGGACGATCGCGAGCTTGCTCGACGCGCTGCGTCAGGAGATCGAGGCGACGCCGCGCGGCAAGCTCGGTGGCCTGCTGATCCGCCCCGCTGCTCACCGGCTCCGAATCCGGCACGATCCGGACAGCTACGGCGGCGCGTACCTGCTCGGCCTGCGTCGGCTCGCGGTGATCGCCCACGGCGACTCGTCGAGCCGGGCGATCGCGAACGCCGTGCGCCTCGCGGCGCGTGGCGTCGCGCACGACGTCGCCGGCCAACTCGAGCGGCGGCTGCAGGAGACCGTGGTAGAGTCGGCGCGCTCCACGACCCCGACCCCCCAAACGAGGTGACATGACCGCGTCGCGCGAGGAAATCTTCGAGCGAGTCAAGGAAGTGCTGACCGAGCAGCTCGGTGTCGACGAGAACGAGATCACGGAGGAGGCGTCCTTCCAGGAGGACCTCGACGCGGACTCGCTCGATCTCGTCGAGTTGATCATGGAGCTCGAGGATCGTTTCGGAATCAAGATCTCCGACGAGGACGCGCAGAAGATCCAGACCGTCGGCCAGGCTGTCGACTACGTCGCCGCGCACCAGTAGCGTCCAGCCCGAGAGCGTCGGCAAGCTCGGTCGCCTGATCGACGCTCTGCCGGCCGAACGCGCCGCACAGGTCTACACCCACGCGTCGTGGGCTTCGGACCGCGCGTCGTCGTACGAGCGGCTGGAGTTCCTCGGCGACAGCGTGCTCGAGCTGGCGATCGCGCGGGCGCTGTACGAGCGCTATCCGGACTTCACCGAGGGACGCCTGGCGAAGGTTCGCTCGCACGTCGTCTCCCGTCAGAGCTGCGCCGTCGTCGCACGCCAGCTCGGTCTTGGTCAGCGGCTTGCCGAGCACGGAGTCGAGACGTCGCCCGACGAGCTCGAGCGGCTCTCGCGCAACCGCAACGTCTTGGCCGCGCTGCTCGAGGCCGCGCTCGCCGCGCTCTTCCTCGAGCACGGGTTCGCGCGCATCGAAAGCCCGATCGTCGCCGCGTTCGAGCCGCGGATCGAATACGCGCTGACGAGCCACGTCGACTTCAAGACCGAGCTGCAGGAGGCGCTGGCCCGGCGCGGCCGGTCGGTCTCGTACTCGGTGCTCGAGGTGGAAGGCCCGCCCCACGACCGAACGTTCAGGTGCGCGGCGACGATCGACGGCGAGCAGGCGGGCGTGGGCGTCGGCGCCTCGAAGAAGGCGGCCGAACAGGAGGCTGCCAAGCACGCGCTACACGCGATGGGCGTGGAACCGGCCGCGTAGGCTCGTCACGAGGGTCGCGCGCGGGGGTCCCACTCGTCGCGGAGGATCGCGTAGCCGATGCTGTCGATCCAGCCTCCGTCGCCGTCCGGCCAGGACGCACGGTAGTGCGCCTCCTGCGTCCAGCCGCATCGCTCGAACGCTCGCCGCATCGGGACGTTGTCGATCCGCGTCTCGCCGCTCAGTCGATGGCGAGCCGTCTCGGTGAAGACGTAGCGTGCCGCCCAATCGAGCATCGCGGTGCCGATTCCTCGACCGCGAAACCGCGCCACCACCCGCACGTCCACGTCGGGGCTGGTCTCGTCCAGATACCGAAAGCGCAGGAGCCCGACGCGGTCAGCGCCGGAACGTGCCCAGAACGACCTGTTCACGCCCGTGAAGTCGCCTGCGGCGACAGCGGCCACGACCTCCGCCTCGGTCCATGTCTGCCGGACCCCGTGAAACGGCCATGTTTCCGCGGCGAGCCACGCCGCGAGCGCATCCACGTCGTCGGCGACGAAGGCGTCGAAGACGAGATCCACGGCCGCAGGATACGAGTGCAGTGTGCTCTCTCGCCGGCCGACGCTCGGCCCGCCCTTTGGGGATTGCCCCGGCTCGGGGCCGTATGTCCGGGCGTGGACGTCGCACTCGCTATCCGTGGCGCACGCTAGCCTCACGACTGCGTGCACCTGAGCGCGATCAAGCTGCGCGGCTTCAAGTCGTTCCCGGACCCGGTCGAGGTACGTCTCGAGCCGGGCGTCGCCGTCGTGGTCGGGCCGAACGGCTCCGGCAAGTCGAACGTGGCCGACGCGCTCGTCTGGGCGGCCGGCTCGCTCGCACCGTCGGAGCTGCGAGCGGAGAAGCCGGACGACGTCCTCTACGCCGGCTCCGCCGGTCGCAGCGCGGTCGACTTCTGCGAGGTCGAGCTGATGTTCGACAACGCAGCAGGCGACGGGCCGGTCGACTACTCGGAGCTCGCGATCGCGCGACGGCTCCACCGCGGCGGCGAGGGCCAGTACCTCGTCAACCGGACACCCGTGCGGCGGATCGACCTGGTCGAGCTGCTCGCCGACGTGGGGCTCGGCGGTTCGATGCACTCGATCATCGGGCAGGGCCGGGTCGAGGAGATCCTCGCATCGAAGCCCGAGGAGCGTCGCGAGTTCATCGAGGAGGCGGCCGGCCTCGGACGGTTCAAGCGCCGCAAGCACCGGGCCGAGCTCAAGCTCGCCCGCGTCGCGGTCCAGGTCGAGCGAGCCCGCGACGTGGAGACCGAGGTCCGCAAGCGGTTGCGTCCGCTCGCGCTCCAGGCGACCGCGGCAGAACGGGCAGAGAAGCTCCGCGGTGAGATCGCGGCGCTGCACGCCCGTGTCGCGCAGCTCGATCTCGCGGACCTGGAGCGGCAACTCGGCGAGGGCGAGGAGCGAAGGACAGCGCGCCAACTGGCGCGCCGCCGCGCCGACGCGCAGCTCGAAGCGCTGCTCGGCGATCGCGCGCGCGCCGAGGAGGAGCTCGCGGACGCGGCCGGGCGCCGAGAATCGGCGACGGCGACGCTCTACCGCCTGCGCAGCGCGCGCGAGCGCGTCGAGCTGCGGTGCGAGAGCGCGCAGTCGCTCGCGGACCGCCTCCGAGCCGAGCTCGAGCGTCCGCGTCGCCTGCTCGACGGCCGGGTCCGGGCCGAGCGCGGCGCGCTGCGCGAGCGCGCCCGGCTCACCCGCGACCGATTGACCGCGCTGGAGCAGGCACTGGCCGAGCGGGAGGGCCTGCCGCCCGCGGCGCGCGCGCTCGCCGAGCAGGGCGAGCCGCTCGCGCTCTCTCGGCTCGACGTGGCGCCCGGACAGGAGCGCGCGGTCGCAGCCGCGCTCGGTCGGAGCGCGTCGGCGCTGCTGGCGGTGACGGCCGAGGCGGCGTTCCAGCTGCTCGAGCGGGCGCGTGCGGCCGGGCTCGGCAGCCTCGTCGTGCTCGTCGGGCGCGATCCGGCCAAGCTCGTCGACGCGCTGCCCGTCGTCTCGAAGGAGGAGCTGCTGGCGTCATCCGTGCCTGCGGTGACCCCGGAGGGGTTCGGCTGGGATCCGTCGCGCGGCGAGCTGTGGTTCGCCGGCGAGACTGCCGAGGCGGTCTGGCTCGAGCTCGAGGCGCGGCGCCGCGCGCTCGCGGCGGAGGTCGCCGAGCTCGAGGCGCAGGCATCGGCCTCGATTCCCGACGACGCCTACACGGTCGCACGCGATCCCGTCACCGGACGGCTCGCCGAGCTCGCCGAGCGGCTCGCGGCGTCGCTCGACGTCGCAGCAGTCGAGCGGTTCGAGACGCCCTTGCGCGCTCGGGCCGACGTGGGTTCGTCTCGGACCGGCGAGCTCGCGGAGGAGCTGCGCCGGCTCGGCGCGGCCGAGGTCGAGGCGCGGCGTGCGGCGGCCGAGGCCGGCGAGCGACTGAGCGAGGTCCAGGTCGAGCAGGCGCGGCTAGAGACGGAGGCCGACGAGGCGCGGCGGAGGCTCGAGGCGGCGGCCGCGGAACCGGCGGACGGGGACGACCGCGACGAGCTGGCTGCGCGGCTCGAGCGGCTCGACCGCCGCCGCGAGACGCTCGGCCAGGTCAACCCGCTGGCAAAGCAGGAGTACGAGCAGGAGAGAGAGCGGCTGATCGAGTTGCAGACGCAGCGCGAAGACCTCGAGCGCAGCCTCGATGAGCTCGCCACCCTACGCGACGATCTCCAGCAGACCGTCGAGCAGCGATTCGCCGAGACGTTCGCGAGCGTCCAGGCGCACTTCGCCGAAGTGGCGTCGACGCTGTTCCCGGGCGGAGAAGGGCGGCTGCGGCTCACCGAGCCGGACGACGGCGGAGAGGACGCGTTGCCAGGAATCGAGGTCGAGCTGCGACCGGCGGGCAAGAAGGTGACGCGGCTGTCGCTCCTGTCCGGTGGCGAGAAGGCGCTCGGGGCGATCTCGTTCTTGTTCGCGCTGTTCCTCGCCCGACCGTGCCCGTTCTACCTGCTCGACGAGGTCGAGGCTGCGCTCGACGATGCGAACATCGGACGCTTCGTCGAGCTGCTGCGTCGCTACTCGGATCGCGCCCAGTTCATCGTGATCACGCACCAGAAGCGCACGATGGAAGCCGCGGACGTCCTCTACGGCGTGACGATGGGCGGAGACGGCATCTCGCAGATCGTGTCGCGTCGGTTGCCGCGCGAGCAGGCCGAAGCGGTTGCCTCGTAGCTGGGCGCAGCTCCTCGGTGAGGAGGCTGCGGAGCCGGATGCCGAGGTGGAGCGCGCGGGTCTCTTCGCGCGGCTCAGGGACTCGCTCGGCAAGAGCCGTCGCGCGCTCACGCAGGAGCTTGCCTCCGCCGCCTTCGATCCCGGCGACGAGCTGGCATGGGAGCGACTCGAGGAGGCATTGATCCGAGCGGACGTCGGCGTACGCGCGACCGCCGAGCTCGTCCGCAGGCTCGAGGCGCGCGGCGAGCTCGGTGACCTGCGCGAGGCACTCGTGGAGGAGGTCGGTGCGCTGTTCGGCGACCCCGGCACGCTCGCCGTGCAGTCGCATCCGAGCGTCCTGCTCGTCGTCGGCGTCAACGGGACGGGTAAGACGACGACGATCGGCAAGCTGGCGGAGCGGCTCCGCCAGCACGACCACTCCGTCGTCGTGGGCGCCGCCGACACGTTTCGCGCCGCAGCCGAGGAACAACTCGAGATCTGGGCGCAGCGAGCCGGCGCGGCGTTCGTCGGCGGCGAGCGCGGCGCCGACCCGGCGTCGATCGCCTACGACGCGATCGAGCTGGCGCTGCGAGAGGACCGCGACGTCGTCATCGTCGACACCGCGGGCCGGCTGCACACGCAGTCCAACCTCATGGAGGAGCTGGCCAAGGTGAGGCGCGTGATCACAGGCAAGCTCGAAGGCGCGCCCCACGAGACGCTGCTCGTCATCGACGCGACCACGGGACAGAACGGGTTGCAGCAGGCACGGCTGTTCGGCGAGACGGTCGGCGTCACCGGTGTCGCGCTGACGAAGCTCGACGGCAGCGCGAAAGGAGGGATCGCGATCGCGATCTCCTACGAGCTCGACCTGTCGATCAAGCTGATCGGCGTCGGCGAGGCGCTCGAGGACCTGCGGCCGTTCGACCCGCAGGACTTCGCGCGCGCGCTCGTGGCCGGCTAGCGCTAGCCGCTCCCCGATACGTTCAGCGTCGCGACGTAGTTGATCTTCCCGGGATTGGGTGTGACCGTGCCGCCGAGCTCGGTGACAGTGAACGATGCCGGCTGCAGCTTGGTGTTGTCCTTCTCGTGTTCGTCGTAGAGCCCGTTGATCGCTTGCTTGACCGCGTCCGCAAAACTCACCTCAGACTCCCCGGTGACGGTACGGACGTCGACGTACGAGCCGCTCTTCTTCTTTTTCTTCTCTCCGTCGGCCATGCCGGCCCCCTCCTGTCGGTTCCAGTTCGGGCAACAGTAACGCCGCGCGTGCTCGCGGCCAAGCTCGTCAAGGCGCCGCGGATTCGACGGGAGCGAGCGTGACGAGGAGCTTCGCCGCCCGCCGCACGCCGACGACGTTCCCCTTTTGCTCGTAGAGCTCGTGCGCGTGTTGTGCCGAGTCTCGGGCCTCGTCGACTGCGCGGGCGGTCGCCTGCAGCTCCGAGAGGAGCAGGAGCGCATCCGCGTGGAGCACGAGCGCGTCGGTTCGCGTCGCGAGCTCGACGGCGACCTCGGCCTCGGTCCGTGCAGCACCCAGGTCGCTGCCGGTCGCCGCGAGGCGGGCGAGCACGGAGTGCGTGACGATCTGGTCGGTGATGTCGTCCGCGGCGACGGCAGCGCGTCCGATCTCCGCGTACTCTCGTCCCTCGGCATCGCGTCCCTGGAGGAGCACCGCTTCGGCGAGCATCAACGCTGGATAGCCGAGCAGCATCGTGTCGCCCGCGTCGCAGAGGATGTCGTAGCCGATCCGAAGCTCGCGCTCCGCATCCTTCGGTCGGTCGGCGAGGAGCTCGACCCATCCTGCGACCTCGCTGAGGCCGGCGCGGAACAGGCGGTGGCCGAGCTCGTCGTAGGTCGACGCCGCGCGAGCGACGAGTTCGCGCGCCTCCTCGAACCGTCCGCACATCGCTTCGAGCCCCGCGCGTGAGCTCTCCGCGTTCGCGACGAGCATGCGGTCCGACTGCGCGCGCGCTGCGATATCGGCGCAACGGGTCGACGCCTGCTCGGCGTGCGCGGGTCCGTAGAGCAGGACGGTGCAGAGCAGGTCGACGATCCCCGCCACCTCCGTCGTGTCGCCGGCGGCTTCCGCATGCGAGAGCGCGAGCTCGGCGGCGCGCTCTGCGTCGGCGAAGCGGCAACGTCCGCGCGCGACACGCGCCAGACCCCGGTAGGCGCGTGCGAGGCCGAGCTCGTCGCCGAGCTCGTGGAAGACGTCGACCGCCTCGGTGGCGACCCGTTCCAGATCGTCCGCGCCTTCTTCGTCGGTGAGGCTTCGTCGCGCGCTGCCGTCGAGTCGCGCGTACCACTCGATTCGCCGATCTCCGTCCGCGACAGCCGTGTGGAGCAGCGTGCTGCGCATCGCCTCGGCGCGCTCGAGCTCGCCCGTCGCCCAGAGCGCCGCGCTCAACTCACGCAGGACCGGTGAACGCTCAGAGTCGTCGAGCTCGAGCTCGGCCGCGCGCGCCAGCAGGTTGACGGCGGCAGGCATGTCGGCACGAGCGAAGGCGCGATGGCCTGCGATGGCGAGCAGCCGGCCGGCGCGCAACGCGAGCTCGCGCGCCCGCTCGTCCGCGAGGCCGAGCTCGACGACGAACCGGTGCGCCTGCTCGAGGTGGTAGCCCCTGATCTCCTCGAGCTCGGACCCGTGCTCGCGTGCGTGCTCGAGCACCCAGTCGGAGAACTGCTCGTGCAGCAAGGCGCGCGTCTCTTTGGGCATCGCCGTGTACGCGGCGTCTCGGATGAGCACGTGGCCGAACCGGAACGCATCGTCCGGACGCGTGGTCGACTCGTGCGGACGTATGAGGTCCTTGCGCATCAGCGACATCAACGTCGAGCCGACGCGGTCGCGGGCCGGAGCCGGCGTCAGGTCGACGACGGCGTCACGCCAGAACTCCTTCCCGCAGATCGCGGCTCGCTCGACCACGCCGCGCTCGTCGAGCGTCAAGCGGTCCAGACGAGCGGAGAGCAGCGCCTGGATCGTCGGCGGGATCGTGAGCAGGCCTTCGACGTCGCCGCCTTCGGCGACCATTGCGGCCATCTGCTCGGCGTAGAGCGGATTGCCTTCGGCAGCCTCCGCGATCCGCTCGCGCCTCTCGCCGTCGGTCCCGAGCGCGTCGAGCAGCTCGTCCGCAGCGGACGGCGACAGCGGCGTGAGCGTCGTCGACGCGGCCGTCTCCTGGCCCGACAGCCAGGTCGGACGGTGGTCGAGGAACTCCGGCCGGGCGAGGCAGAGGAGGAGGATCGGCGCATCGCGGATCCAGCGTGCGAGGTATTCGATCAGGTCGAGGAACGTCGGCTCGGCCCAGTGGATGTCCTCGAAGCAGAGGACGAGCGGACGTTCCCGGGCGAGCGCCTCGCACAGCTTCCGTACCGCCCAGAACGCCTCCTGGCTCGCGACGTTGGCGCGCCCCGTCAGTCCGCAGAGCCGCTCGACCACGAGCGGCGCGTCCTCCGAGTCACCGAGGATCCGCTCGACGGCGTCGTCGTCGCCGAGCGTGCCGAGCGCCTCCGTCAGCGGCCAGAACGTGATCCCTTCTCCGTACGGGAGGCATCGGCCGAGCAGGATGTGCGCGTCGTCGGCAACCTCGTCGCAGAGCTCGCGCGCGAGTCTCGACTTGCCGATCCCGGCCGGTCCGAGCAGCGTGAACAGGGCGCACGTGTGCTCGTGCGCGGCGCGTCGAAACGCGCCACGCAGCTGGTCGAGCTCGGTGTCGCGCCCGACGAGTCGCGTGTCGAAACGCCGTTCGAACGGACGTGACGTGTCGTCGACGTCGACGACCCGCCACGCGGAGACAGGATCCGACTTTCCCTTCGCGACGATCGCGGGGAGCTGATCGAAACGACCGACGGAGCGAACGAGCTGCATCGTCGACTCCCCGATGACGATCTCGTCGGCCGGCGCCGCCTCCTCGAGGCGCTTGGCGGTGTTCACTGCGTCGCCGGTCGCGATCGTCGCCGCATCGCCGCCGACGACGACCTCTCCGGTGTTGACGCCGACACGGATCGACAGTCGCAGGCCGCGACGTCGCTCGAGCTCCTCGTTGACGCGCGCGAGCGCGATCTTCAGCTCCTGTGCGGCGCGCACTGCACGGACAGCGTCGTCCTCGTGGAGCTGCGGCACGCCGAACACTGCCATCACGGCGTCTCCGATGAACTTCTCCACCGTGCCGCCGTGGTGCTCGATCACCTCTCGCGCGACGTCGAACCACGTGCCGAGCGCGCCGCGGACCGCCTCCGGATCGAGGCGCTCCCCGAGTCCGGTCGAGTCGGCCACGTCCGCGAACAAGATCGTGACCGTCTTGCGCGTCACGGTCATGTCTGGGAAGTCTAGGTCGCCTGCTCGGACCCGCCTAGCAGCGCTGTCCATGCCGCCAGCTCGGTGCCTGGAGAGACGGGCGCGCAAGTACACTTCGCCGCCGTGTTCGACACGCTCTCAGACCGGCTCCAGGGCGCCCTCGGCGACCTTCGCGGCCGCGGAAAGCTCGACGACGAGGCGATCTCGCGCGCGATGCGCGAGATCCGGCTCGCGCTCCTCGAGGCGGACGTCAACCTCGACGTGGTCAAGGACTTCGTGGCGCACGTCCGCGAGCGGGCTGGGGGACAGGAGGTCATGAAGAGCCTCACGCCTGGCCAGCAGGTCGTGAAGATCGTGCACGAGGAGCTGACTGCGCTGATGGGAGCCGGGGCCTCCGGGCTCGCGTTCACCGGGCGTCCGCCCACGGTGATCCTCCTCGCAGGCCTGCAGGGATCGGGAAAGACGACGGCCGCCGCGAAGCTCGCGCTCCTCCTGCGGCGCGAAGGCCGCGCGCCGGGCCTCGTCGCTGCGGACCTCCAGCGTCCTGCGGCGATCGAGCAGCTCGTGCAGCTCGGGCGTCAGGCCCAGGTCCCGGTGTACCGAGAGGCCGATCCGGATCCCGTCGCCGTCGTGCGCAACGGAATCCGCTCGCTCGCGGACGACCGCGTCGACACCGTCATCCTCGACACCGCCGGTCGGCTTCACATCGACGACGAGTTGATGGCGGAGCTGGAGCGCGTTCGCAACGAGGCGAGGCCGGCCAACGTCCTGCTGGTCCTCGACGCGATGACGGGGCAGGAGGCGGTCAATGTCGCGCTCGCGTTCCAGGAGCGGATCGCGTTCGACGGCGTGGTGATGACGAAGCTGGACGGAGATGCGCGTGGAGGCGCCGCGCTGTCCGTGAAGGCTGTCACGGGACGTCCGATCAAGCTGATCTCCGTCGGCGAGAAGCTCGATCAGCTCGAGTACTTCCATCCCGACCGGATGGCGTCGCGCATCCTCGGCATGGGGGACGTGCTGACGCTGATCGAGCGCGCGGAGGCGGCGGTCGAGGTGGACGAGCAGAAGGAGCTCGAGGCCCGCATGCTGAAGGGCCAGTTCTCCTTCGACGACTTCCTGCGCAGCTACAAGATGCTCCGCCGCATGGGGCCGATCCAGGGCGTGCTGAAGCTCATCCCGGGGCTCGGCAAGCAGCTCGACGGGCTCGACGACGTCGACGAGCGCCAGCTCGCGCGCGTCGAGGCGATCATCCTGTCGATGACACCGGCCGAGCGCGCACGGCCGACGATGATCGACGGGTCACGACGGAAACGCATCGCCAACGGCTCCGGCTCGAGCGTCGAGGAGGTCAACCGCCTGCTCGAGGCTCGCAAGCAGATGGAGAAGCTCGTCAAGGCGATGGGCAGGGGCAAGATGCCCGACCTCGGCGCGCTCGCGGGCGCGCCGCCGCAGAGCTCGCAACCGATGCGACGCAAGGCGACGAAGTCGAACAAGAAGAAGAAACGATCGAGATCACGGAGGTAGTCAGTTGGCAGTGAGGATTCGCTTGACACGCGTCGGGTCGAAGAAGAACCCGATCTATCGCGTCGTGGTCGCCGACTCGCGCTCGCCGCGTGACGGCAGGTTCATCGAGATCATCGGGCGGTACAACCCCCAGACGGAGCCCTCGACGATCGAGCTCAACGAGAACAAGGTGCGCGAGTGGCTGGGAAAGGGCGCCCAGCCGTCGAACGCCGTGCAGAAGCT
>DASPSY010000044.1:0-62550 GCA_035623685.1 Gaiellaceae bacterium | reverse complement strand
GCGCCGACCTGTGACGGCCCGAGCCTCGTCCCCGCAGGGACGACCACGTCGCCGGCGCGGATGTCGCCCCCGCGGGGACGAACGTTTGCCATACTGACAACGGGCCTAGGGACCTCGATCACGCTGCCGTTGTCGCTCTCGACAACGAGCTCGATCGGGACGACCGAGTCCGCGCCGTCCGGAACGACGCCGCCGGTCGCGATCCCCATGGCCTCTCCCGGGCCCAGGGGCGCATCGAGGGGCACGCCGGCGGCGATGCGTCCGATCACCGCGAGACGTCCCGGCACGTCCGCGGCGCGAACGGCGTAGCCGTCCATCGCCGAGCTCGCGAAAGGCGGAAGGTCGACGGCCGCGATCGCGTCGTCCCACAGATACCGGCCGGTCGCATGCTCGATCGCGACGTCCTCGGCATCGAGCAGGTGCACGCGCTCCAGGACACGCGACCCGGCCTCGTCGAGCGAGAGCAGTTTCGCCATCGTGGCCATTACGCTATCGCGGTGATCTCGGTCGTCGTTCCCGTGCACGACGAGGAACGAAGCGTCGCCCTGCTGTACGACGAGCTGCGCGCAGCGCTCGAGCCGCTTGCGGTTCCCTGGGAGGCGATCTTCGTGGACGACGGCTCGACCGACGGCACCTTCGCCGCGCTCACCCGTCTCCACAGCGAGATGGACAACGTGCGCGTCGTCCGGCTCCGCCGGAACTTCGGCAAGGCCGCGGCGCTCGTCGCCGGCTTCGACCAGGTGCGCGGCGACACCGTCGTCACGATCGACGGCGACCTCCAGGACGACCCGAGTGAGATCCCGCGCTTGCTCGCCAAGCTCGACGAGGGCTTCGACCTCGTCACGGGCTGGAAGACGAAGCGGCGCGACCCGCTCTCGCGCCGCGTCCTCTCGCACGTCTTCAACTCGGTCACGAGCCGATTCTCGGGCGTGCGACTCCACGACATGAACTGCGGCCTCAAGGCGTACCGCGCCGAGGTCGTGCACAACCTGCACCTCTACGGGGAGCTGCACCGTTTCATCCCCGTTCTCGCGCACTACCGCGGCTATCGCATCGCGGAGCTGCCGGTCAATCACCGTCCACGCACGCATGGTCGATCGCGCTACGGGATCGAGCGGTACCTCCGAGGCTTCCTCGACCTCCTCACGGTGTCCTTCATCGGCCGTTATCGCCACCGGCCGCTGCACCTGTTCGGCGGCCTCGGGCTCGCGTTGATGGTCGCGGGGATCGGCATCCTCATCTACCTGACGGTGGACAAGGCGCTCGGTCACGCGATCGGCGGACGGCCGCTGCTGACGCTCGGCGTGCTGTTCGTCGTCGTCGGGATGCAGTTCTTCTCGCTCGGCCTGATCAGCGAGATGATCACGAGCCACCACGAGGAGCGCGCGCAGGAGCGTGAGCGCGCCGAGCTGCTCGTCGACGAAATCCTCCCCTGAAGGCCTGCTACTTCGGCACGTACGAGCGCGCGTATCCGCGGAACGCGCAGGTGATCGCATGCCTGCGAGACGCCGGTATCGAGGTAGTGGAGGAGCACGTCGGCGTCTGGGACGACGTCCGCGACGGCTGGAGCGCTGGATTGAGGCTTGCGGGACGTCTCGGCCTCGCCGAGCTGCGGCTGCTCGCACGGCGGATCGGAGATTCCGACGTGGTCGTCGTCGGCTACCCCGGGCACTTCGACCTGCTCGCCGCGCGGCGCGCTGCGCACGGTGTCCCGATCGTGTTCAACCCGCTCGTCTCCCTCGCCGACACGCTCGTCGCCGACCGGCGGCGATTCCGCGCCGGCTCCGCCGCTGCACGCGCGCTCGAGCTCGTCGACCGTCGCGCGCTCGCGGCTTCCGACCTCGTCGTCGTCGACACCGAAACGCACGCGCGTTACTTCGCCGGCCTGACCGACACGCCGATCGAGGTCTGCTTCGTCGGCGCGGAAGAGCGCGTCTTCGGCGCGGGCTGGCAGCCGAAGGAGCCGTTCACGGCGCTCTTCGTCGGGAAGCTGATCCCACTGCACGGGATCGAGACGGTTCTCGCAGCGGCGCGGCTCACGCCCGAGATCCGCTTTCGCATAGTCGGCAGCGGACAGCTCGAGCACCTCCTCGACGACGTTCCGGCGAACGTGGAGCGCGTCGCGTGGGTGCCGTACGAGCAGCTCCCCTCAGCGCTGCACGCCGCCGGCTGCGCGCTCGGGATCTTCGGCACGTCCGACAAGGCATCGCGGGTGATCCCGAACAAGGCGTTCCAGGCGATCGCGTGCGGCACGCCGCTCGTGACCGGGGACACACCCGCGGCGCGGGAGCTGCTCGTGGACGGCGAGAGCGCGCTGCTCGTCCCACCGGGCGATCCCGCCGCTCTCGCGGCCGCGATCCGGCGACTCGCCGGCGACCGGCAGCTGGCGGGCCGCCTCTCGGCCGCCGGCCGGGCGACGTTCGAGCAGCGCGCGAGCGAGGCCGTCCTCGGCGCACGTTGGCGCGAGCTGCTGCAGCGACTCGTAGACTGACCGGTCGATGGACGAGGTGCCGCTCACGATCGCGACCAACGACGTCGAGGCAGAGGTGATCTGCGGGCTGCTGGAGACCGCGGGGATCCAGGCGGTACAGCGGCAGACGGACGTGGCCACCGGAGCAGGACTCGGCTTCTCGTACGTCGGGCCCCGCGAGATCCTCGTGGCCGAGAGCGATCTCGAGCGGGCACGCGAGGTGCTCGAGGCCGCGCCCGAGCCGCCGTCCTAGATGCGGCTGTCGGCACGCCGGCCGAGCGCCCGCACACTCGTCGTCCTCGGAGCAGCGGCCTGGATCGCAGGCTTCGCAGCGCTCTCGATCCTTCGCCAGCTCTCGTTCGCAACCGGACGCTTCGACCTCGGCAACATGGTCCAAGCAGTCTGGTCGACTGCGCACGGCCACCCGCTTCGCATCACCGACCTGAACGGCGATCAGATCTCGCGGCTCGCCGCTCACGTCGATCCGATCCTCGTCGTCTTCGCGCCGCTGTGGTGGGCGTGGCCGAGCCCCGACCTGTTGCTCGTTGCACAGTCGGTCGCGATCGGCCTCGGCGCGCTGCCCGTCTTCTGGCTCGCGCGCAAGCACCTCAACTCCGCGCGTGCGGGAGCCGGCTTCGCGCTCGCGTACCTCCTCTATCCCGCGACCGGGTGGCTCGCGCTCAACGAGTTCCACCCCGTCGCACTGGCGACGCCGTTGCTCCTCTACGCGTTTTGGTTTCTCGACGAGGATCGCCTGCTGCCGTTCGCGCTGTGCGCGGTCGCAGCCTCCGCCTGCAAGGAGGAGATCTCGTTCGTCGTCGCCGGCTTCGGGGTCTGGTACGCGATCGCGCGATCGGAGCGACTCGTCGGCGCCGTGATCGCCGTGACGGGAGTCGCGTGGGCAGTGATCGCGACCGCAGTCGTGATCCCGCACTTCAACCACGGCCAGTCGTCGGACTTCTACACGCGGTACAGCGAGGTCGGGGGCTCACCTGTCGGGATCCTCAAGACATCCCTGACGCACCCCGGTCGCATCGCGCACGCCGCGTTCACCTCGCGCGACTTCCACTACCTGCTGCAGCTGACGTGGCCGCTCGCGTTCGTACCGCTTCTGTCGCCGCTCGTCCTGGTCGCGGCGTTACCGGAGCTTGCGATCAACGCACTCTCGGCGGTCACCACGCAGACGTCCATCCACTTCCACTACACCGCGGGCGCGATCGCGCCGTTGATGATCGCCGCGGTGTTCGGCGCCAAGCGCGTCGGGCGACCGGTCTCCGTCGCGACGGCGGTACTCGCGGTCGCGCTCGTCGGGAACTACCGGCTCGGCCCGATCCCGACGTGGCGCCATGTTCCCGGTGGACAAACCTTCCAGGCGACGGCCGGCGAGGTGACGCGACACGACCGGATCGCGGCTCGCGCGCTGCGGATGATCCCGCCGAACGCCGTCGTCAGCGCGACGAATTCGCTCGGCGCGCACCTGTCGGCACGCGCTCGCATGTTGAGCTTCCCGTACATCGAGGATGCGACCTGGATCGCCGCCGACGAGACCCAGCCCGGCTACGCGGACCGGTTCGCGCCGATGCTCACTGCGGAGCGCCTGGTCTGGCTACGACGGAACCCCGAGTGGCGTCTCGTCTTCGAGGACGACGGAGTGCTCGTCTTCCACCGCGTCTCGGCGTAGGAGCACGGCGAACAGTGCGACGGCCAGCAGGTCGCGCACGAGCACGACCCACGAGCGACCACCGAGCTGCACGATCGAGTGGTAGTGGAAGAACCAGACCTGGTCGAGCGCGAGCGCGACCGCGAGCAAGGTCCAGGCTGCGACGCTGTCCACAAGCGGCACGAGCGGGATCAGCCACACGAGGTACTGCGGCGAGAAGAAGCGCGTGAAGGCCAGAAAGCCGGCGACCGCGGTCGCGCATGCGGTCACGAGCCGCTGCCCCTCGTCCCGCCCGCGCGCGTACAGCCACGCAACGGCCGCGACCGCGGCGAACTGCAACACCGAGCTCACCGCTCCGAGCCAGCGCGGCAGCGAGCCCCGCAAGTCGTAGGACACCGCGCCGCGCGTGTGGTGCGCGACCGAGACCACGTACCAGCCGGCGTGATCCGCGGCCACGAGCAGCTGGGCGCCGAGGCTCTCGATCTGGAGTCCGCGCGCCGCCTGCGAGCGAAAGCTCTCGAGCAGCCCGTGCGGCGCCAGCACGAAGAACGGCGTGACCACGACGAGCGCGACGACGACGAACGCCGCGAGACCCGTGAGTGCGACGTCGCGGCCGCGCCGCCGCCAGGTCCACACCAGCACGACGGGAAGCAGGACGACCGGGTAGACCTTCGCGGCGAATGCGAGCCCGAGCAGAGCGAGCGCGAGCACGTCGCGGCGCGCGAGCAGGAGCGCGAGCGCGACCACCGTCAGCATCGCGGGCCAGGCGTCGTACGTGTTCAACGAGACCGGGCCGAGCGCGATCGGCGACAGCGCGACGAGCGCCACCGACGCCCAGACCCGGAGCACTGAGGCGCCGAGCCGCACGAGCGTCCAGGCGACCGCGACGAGCGAAACCGCTCCGCAGAACGCCATCAACGCCTTGAACGCCGCGTTGTAGTGCGCCGAGGTCGCTGCCGCCGGCGGGATGAAGACAGCGAGCGCACCGGGCGGGTACTCCATGAAGAAGTCCCGGTAGGGCACGTGGCCATGCAGGAGCAACTCCGCGTAGCGCTGGTACAGATGGACGTCGCGATAGCGGGCCGCGCGGAACAGGCCACCGTCGGGAACGGCGCACGCGGCGACAAAGACGGGGACGCCGACGAGGCACGCCCGGGCCGCGTCTCCGGCGACAGCCGCCCTACGGCGCAGGAGGCTGACCCGGCGGCGGGGACGGGGTGGGTATCGGCGTCGTCGTCAGCGTCGGCGTCGTCGTCGGGGCAGGCGGTGGTGTAGGCGTCTGCTGGTACCCGTCCCCCGTCGTCGTCGGCGTGGTCGTCGTCGTCGGCGACGGCGTGTAGCTCGGCCCCGTCGAGTACGCACCGCTCATCGCGTACTGCAGGTCGTGTGTCGTCCACACGGGGGACGTGCGCGGGACCGGGAACGCCGTCGGTCGCGGCGCGTAGTCGATCGCCCGCTCCATGAACAGCTTCCAGATCGTGGCCGGGAACGTGGGGCCGGAGATGGCGATGCCGTGCACGTCCGTCATCGGGATCTCGCCCTGCGGATAGCCGATCCAGACCGTCGCCTCGAGCGAGGGGAGGAAGCCGCAGAACCACGCGTCCGCGTAGCTGTCCGTCGTGCCGGTCTTCCCCGCCGACAGCCTCCCGAAGTACGCGCCGACGCCGGTGCCCTCCGTCATGTTCTCCTCGAGGATCCGCGTCACCTCGGCGGCCACCCAGTCGGGGATCACGCGGGTCCGCTGCGGCTTTCCCCAGCCGGCGTCCTTGTCCACCTTGCCGTCGGCGAGAACGACCTTGCGGATCGCCATCGGCTTGGAGTAGATGCCGCCCGCGGCGAGCGTGCTGTAGACCGAGGCCATGTCCATCGGCGTGACCGCCTGCGCGCCGAGCCCCATCGCGGGAACGTAGGCGCCGTCGGTCGTCCGCAGGTTCGTGCGAACTCCGAGCTTGTACGCCATCGCAGCGACGTTCGACGGGCCGACGTCGAGCGTGAGCCGCGCGTAGACGGTGTTGTCGGATGCGAGCGTGGCGCGCTCGATCGTCGTCACGCCCAGATACTGGTGGTCGAACGTCTGCGGGCACCACGCCGTCGGCGGGTTCGTGGAGCACGAGCCCGTTCCCGTCGGGTTGTACTCGAACGGCGCGGACAAGTACTCAGTCGTCGCGGGATCGATGCCCTGCGACACCGCGGTCGTGAGGACGATCGCCTTGAACGTCGACCCCGGCTGCCGGTGCGCGGAGGAGAGGAAGTTGACCTGGTTCTTCGTGTCCCCAGGCGTCACCTCGGTCATGGCCCGGATGGCGCCGGTCGACGGGTTGATCGAGACGATCGCGGCGGCTGGGTCGGTCTTCTCGTAGAGGGTCGACTTGATCGCCTGGTTGGCGAACCGTTGCAGGCGCGGATCGATGGTGGTGTACACCTTCAGCCCTCCCGAGCGGACGG
The DNA here is from genome assembly GCA_035623685.1 of Gaiellaceae bacterium. Taxonomy (GTDB): domain Bacteria; phylum Actinomycetota; class Thermoleophilia; order Gaiellales; family Gaiellaceae; genus 3-1-20CM-4-69-9. The sequence continues at coordinate 55,975 of DASPSY010000044.1, read as the reverse complement.
TGTTCGTCCCGTACTGCCGCTGCAGGAGGTCCTCGACGTACGAGAAGAAGTACGGCTCGCGGATGCGCGAGTACACCTTCCCCGCCTTGAGGTGCAGGTTGCGATCGGAGACGGCGCGCTCGTACTGCGTCGAGGTGATGTCGCCGTTCGTCAGCATCGCCTGTAAGACCTCGTCACGGCGCGCGAGCGCCTGGGCCGGCCGGTGGAACGGGTCGTAGTCCGTCGGCGCCTGCGGCAGACCGGCGAGCAGCGCAGCCTGGTCCAGCGTCAGGTGGCTGGCGTGTTCGGAGAAGTAGGTCTGGGACGCGGCCTCGATCCCGTACGCGTGGTTTCCGTAGAAGACCTGGTTCATATAGGCGTTGAGGATCCACTTCTTCGACTTCGACCGGGCCAGCTTGATCGCGAGGCATGCCTCCGTCGCCTTGCGGCCGAACGTCTGAGAGGGCTTCTTGATGTAGAGGTTGCGCGCGAGCTGCTGCGTGATCGTCGAGCCGCCCTGCACGACGTGACCCGCGCGCACGTCGGCGAGCAGCGCCCGCATGATCCCCGGGTAGTCGAGCGCGCCGTGTTCCCAGAAGCGGCGGTCCTCGATCGCCACCGTGGCGATCGGAGCCCACTTGCTGATCTGCGACATCGACACCGGCTCGCGATTCTTCTCCGCCGGAATCGATCCGAGCAGCGACCCGTCGGCCGCGTAGATGAACGAGTTCTGGCCGACCGCGACAGGCTGCAGCGAGTTGAGCGTGCAGCTCGACATCCAGATCGCCGCGCCGGTGAAGCCGCTGACGCCGAGGACGAGGAGCGTGCCGACGACGAGGCCGACGACGATCCGCGCGAACCGGCGGTGACGCGACTTCGTCCGTATGCGGCGGCGCTTGCGCATCCTCGCGTCGAGCAGCGCGTCGGACGACGGGCGGCGTCCCTTTCCCCTGCTCGACGGCGTCATGCGAAGACGCCGTCCGCGCGAAGGGCTGAGTGGGCGCGGAGCCGGAGCTCGCGCTCGGCCCGCTCCGCCGCCGCCTCGTCCTCGGCCTCCGCACGCAGGACCACGCGTGCGTCGTCGCCGAGCTCGCCGACGTAGACCTCGGCATCCGTCGCCGCGCGGAGCCGGTCCACGATCGAGGCGAGATCGGAGTTCAAAGGAACGTGCACGGTGATCTCTGCAGCCTTCTCACGACTTCGGATCGTGGCGTTGCGGATCGTATCCGAGGCGAGCTTCTCGTTCGGGATGACGAGCCGGTCGCCGTCCTCGACCCGGACGAACGTGTAGATCAGACCGATCTCCTCGACGACCCCCCGTGCATCGTCGATGGTGACCTCGTCACCAAGACGCACGGGTTGCGTGAACCCGATCAGCAGCCCGGCGACGAAGTTGCCGAGCGTGCGCTGGGCCGCGAAGCCGACGACGATCGCGATCACGGCCGACGAGGCGAGCAGGCCGCCGGCGACCGCACGGACCTGCGGGATCACGAGCAGCGCCGACAGCACGCCGGTGAACACGATCACGACCGTGATGCTGCGCCTGAGCACGCGGTAGCGCGTGATCGCCTCGCTCGAGAGCTCGCGCCGCGCGATCGCATGATCGATCAGGCGGGCGAGGACCGCGGTGAGCAGGAGGACGACCGCGACGACGATCAGCCGGGACCAGAAGTGCATGCCGCCACAGTTCGACGAGCGGGGCGCGTCCCATTCAGTCGAACGGCAACGGCTTGCGGCCCGCGAAGCCCTCCTCGAGCCCGTGCCACCAGGCAACTTCGGGCTCCCCCAGTTTCCAGCAGAGCAGGACGTCGTCGCCGCGGTGGCGGGCCGGGAAGTCGAGCAGTCCCTCGTCGAAGTCCTTCACCTGCACGCCGAGCTCGGCCAGGCGGCGAACGCAGTCCGCAATCCCGTCCGCCTCACGGGCAGCCTCCTCGGCGACGTCGTTGACCTCGCCGGGCGAGAGGTCGCCACCGTTGCCGGCGATGCGCGTCACCAACTCCCCCTGCCGCGCCTGCGCGGCAGCGAGCGCCCGGCGGTGCGCGACCATCCGCTCGGCGAGCGGACGGGCCTCGACGAGCGCGCCGTTCGCCTGCTCTCGAGTGAAGACGCGCGCCATTGCGAGGCTATGATCACCACGCCGTGGGCGTCGGTCAAAGGCTCCGCGCGAACGACGCCGCCGGGCGCGAGCTCCACGTCGGTCGAACGCGCAATCCCGCGATCGCCATCTTCCTCTGGAGCCGCGCGGCGATCTGGCTCGGTGCGATCTTCGCATTCTTCTGGTTCGAGCCGAACCGCCACCCGGACGCCTCACGCTGGGACTCCCCGCTCATCCACGACCTCGGTTACGCCACCGACATCTGGGCGCGCTGGGACAGCGTCTTCTTCGTCCGGATCGCCGAGCACGGCTACGACCACGCGAGCGCCGCCTTCTACCCGCTCTACCCGTCGCTCGTCTGGCTCGCCGGCCATGTCTTCGGCGGCCACTACGTGCTCGGAGGCATCGTCGTCTCGCTCGCGTCGTCACTCGGCGCGTTCCTCTTGCTCTACCGACTCGGAGAGGAGCGGCTCGGCGCGGACGGCGCGCGCCGCGCGGTGCTCTACCTCGCTCTCTTCCCGATGGCGCTCTTCCTGCAGGCCGTGTACAGCGAGTCGCTCTACCTCCTGCTCACGCTCGCGGCGTTCGCCCTCGCAGAGCGGCGACGGTTCGCGTGGGCAGGACTCGTGTCCGGTCTCGCCATCCTCACGCGCGTGATGGGCGTCGCGCTTCTCCCGGGGCTCGCGGTGCTGGCGTGGCGAAGCAAAGACCGCGTGCGTGCGCTCGCCGAGCTCGCAATCGCGCTGCCGGTCGCCGCCGTGTACCCGCTGATCCTGTGGTGGAAGCTCGACGACCCGTGGGCGTTCGCGCACGCGCAGGACCAGTGGCACCGCCACCTCTCGCCAGCAGGCCCGTTGGGCGGGATCTGGCACGGGCTCGTCGCCGGCGGGCGCGCACTCGAGCAGTTCACAACCGGCCACGGCGCGGGCGTCCCGGGCGCCGCACCCATGCACGCCGCTGCCGAGAACCTCGAGACGCTCGTGTTCCTCCTGCTCTTCGTCCCGCTCACCGTCGTCGCGTGGCGGCGCTTCGGCGCGCCGTATGGACTGTTCGCGGCGGCGAGCCTTGCGATCCCGCTCAGCTTCCCGAGCTCCCGCTGGCCGTTGCTGTCCCTGCCGCGGTTCGGGCTCGTGATCTTCCCGTTCTTCCTCGCCCTTGCCGCGCTGTCGACGGGAAAGCCGCGGCTGCACACGGCGATCGTCGCATGCAGCTCGCTCGTGCTCGGCATCGCCATCACCCAGTGGGCGCTCTGGCAGTGGGTGTCGTGACCCTCGCGTCGCTGGACGCGATCACGCTCGACGCCTACGGCACGCTCGTCGAGCTCGTCGACCCGTTGCCGGCGCTGCAGCGGCTGCTGCCGGAGTTCGACCGCGGCGCGATCCGGCACGCGTTCCAGACCGAGGTCGCGTACTACCGCGCGCACGCGAGCGACGGTCGTGACACGGCCACGATGCGCGCCCTTCGCGAGGACTGCGTCGGCGTGTTCAACGACTCGCTCGGCTCGACGCTCACCGCCGACGCGTACGTCGGCGCGCTCGAGTTCCGGGTTCTGTCCGGCGTCGTCGAGGCGCTCGACTGCCTTCGCGCGCGCGGGCTCGAGCTCGCGGTCGTCGGCAACTGGGACCTGAGCCTGCACGAACGGCTCGACGTGATCGGACTGCGGCGGTACTTCGCCGCGGTCGTCGCCGCGGCGGCAAAGCCCGCGCCCGACGGCATCGTCGACGCGCTCACACACCTCGGCGTCGCGCCGGAGCGCGCGCTGCACGTCGGGGACGACGATGCCGACGCAGAGGCGGCAGAGGCGGCCGGAGTGCGGTTCGCGCCCGCACCGCTCAGGGAGGCGGTCGCATCTCTCGCCTGAGGCTGCAGCTCGCCCTCTGGACGACGTTCGTCCTGCTCTTTGCCGCGATCAGCTACGCCGATCGCGCCGTGGGCGGACGACCCGATCGCAACATCCTCTACAAGTGGAGCACCGCCGCCGGGACGATCGTCCAGTACGCGATCATCCTGCTGATCGTCTACGCGATCGCCGGTCTCGGCAACCGGCGCGAGCAGTTCGCGCTGCGCCGCCCCACGTCGTGGCGACGAGCCGCCGGGATCGGCGCGCTGATCATGGTCGGCATCTTCGTCCTGAGCGGCGTGCTCGGCCCCCTGCTGCACCCCGGTCGCGAGCAGGGCCTGACCCCGACGATGTGGGAGCCGCACCACGCGGCGGCGTACGTCGTCAACGGCCTCGTCATCGTCGTGGTCGCGCCGTTCGTCGAGGAGCTGACGTTCCGCGGGCTCGGCTTCTCGCTGCTCAGTCCCTACGGGGACTGGACCGCGATCATCCTGGTCGGACTCTTCTTCGGGCTCGCGCACGGACTCGTCGAGGCGCTGCCGCTGCTCGCCGCGTTCGGCTCCGCGCTCGCCTATCTGCGTAGCCGCGTCGACAGCGTCTACCCCGGCATGTTCGTGCACGGGCTGTTCAACGCGCTGTCGTTGACGTTCGCAGTCGTGCACTGACGCACGCGCGCATGACTATCCTCTTGCCGGTGCGCCTCGGCCTGTTGCTCTGCGCGATCGCGTTGATCGCCGTTCCCGCCGCGGCCGGAGCGCCTCCGGTCGTGACCGCGCACGCGTCCCCGAGCTCGGGCGCGGCGCCACTCGACGTCACGCTCACCGCCGACGGGGCGGCCGCGTCCTACCACTGGAACCTCGGGGACGGCTCGACAGCCGACGGCCAGACCGTCCAGCACACCTACGCCGCCGGTGCGTGGACGGCGACGGTTACGGCACAGGCCGCGGACGGCGAGACCGCGACCTCCAGCGTCACGGTCACGGCGACCGGCGTCACGCTGCAGACGCCGTCGAAGAGCCGCTACGCGAAGCGAGCCCTGTTTCGCGGCAGCGTCGTGCCTGCGGCGGCGGGCGTGAGAGTGACGGTCGCGGGTCCACACGGGCCGGTCGGCCGTGCGACCACGAACACCGCCGGCAGGTTCACGCTGCGCGCCCCCGTCCGCTACGCCGGGGACTACGCCGCCCGGGCAGGAACCGCGGTGTCCGCGCCTGTGGGTATCTCGATCATCCCGCAGCTGCAGACGCGGCTCGTCGGCAGCGGCGCACGAGGCAGCCTCTATCTCCTCGCGGTCAGCGTCCGCCCCGCAGACGCAGGAACGGTGTCGATCGTGATCAAACGCGGCGACAGGACGCTCGTCGACCACACCTGGACGCGCGCGGTACGCGTCAAACTCGACACACGCAAGCTGTGGACGTACGGCATCAGCGTTGCGGTCGTCCCGAATGCCGGCTACGTCGCCGTCACGCACGTGCTGCGCGCGCGCGTCGTCCTGCCGACGCTCTCGTACGGCGCGCAGAGCTCCTCGGTCGCACGACTCGGCGGACAGCTCCGCGCGCTCCACATCGCAGCGCCGTACACGTCGACGTTCGACTCGCGCATGCTCGACAGCGTCTATGCCTTCGAGAAGATCGAGAACCTTCCGCGCACCGGCATCGTCGACCCGACTTTCTGGCGCCGGCTCGCCGTGGCGACGATCCCCAAGCCTCGCTATGCCGAGCCGGCGGACCACCTCGAGGTCGACAAGCCTCAGCAGGTCCTCTTCGTCGTGCGCGACTCGCGCGTTGCCCTGATCGTGCCTGTCTCGACCGCGGGACTCCCGGGCCGGTTCACGCCGGTCGGGCGCTTCTCGATCATCAGGAAGGTGGACGGATTCGACCCGAGCCCGCTCGGCACGCTCTTCGACCCGATGTACTTCACCGGTGGCTATGCGATTCACGGCAACCCGTCCGTCCCTCCGTACCCGGCGAGCCACGGCTGTGTGCGCGTTCCCATGTGGCTGGCCGCGCAGCTCTTCGAGACGAATCCGTACGGCGAGACGGTCTACGTCTACTAGCGCGGCGCTGCTCGCCTCGCTCGTCCTCGCCGGCTGCGGTGGAGCCGGAACGGCCGTCTCCTACACGAACGTCACGTCGCAGTTCCATCCAGCGCAGTTCCCGCGACTCTCGCGCGAGACGTTCACGAGCCAGGCCCAGCTGCTCGACTACATCCGCCACGAGATGCCCGGCCTCCACCCGCACCTGCCGACCATCGACTGGGCGCACCGCGAGGCGATCATCGTCGCGTCCGGGCCGAGGTCGAGCACCGGCTACGTCCTCCACGTCGTCAGCGTGGTCGACCGTGGCAGTCGGCTCGTCGTTACGGTCCGGGAGCAGACACCGGCACTCGGCCAACCGGTCAAGGCCGAGATCACGTATCCCTTCGTTCTGATCACCATTCCGCACACGAGCAAGAAGCTCCAGCTCCACTTCCAGGGGCGGCCGTGAGCGACGAGTCGCTCGAAGGTTTGCGGACGCGGATCGCCGCCCAGGACCGCATCGTCCTCGACGCCGTCAACGAGCGGCTGCGGCTCGTCGCCGAGCTGAGACGCCACAAGGAGCGACAGGCGATCGGCTTCCACGACCTCGAGCAGGAGCGGCGCCTGCTCGAGCGGCTTGTGAACGACAACGACGGACCGCTCTCGCCTGACGGCGTACGTGCCCTGTTCGAGGAGATCCTCGCGCTGGTCAAGCGCGAGCTGGGCGAGCTCGGCTAGTCGTCGTCGCCGACGGCGAACTCGTCTGGCGTGACGTGGTCGAGGAACTGCTTGAACTTCGAGACCTCTCTCTCGAGGTCTTCCTGGCTGATCTCGTCGCCCTCGAACTCGATCGCCGACTCCTCGATCACCTCGTCCGCCGCGAAAATCGGCGCGTCCGCGCGGATCGCGAGCGCGATCGCGTCCGACGGACGCGAGTCGAGCTCGATCTCCGACCCGTTCTGTTGCATCGTGATCTGCGCGTAGAACGTGTTCTCGCGTAGCTCCGTCACGGTGATCCGCACGACCTCGGCGCCGAGCTGCTCGAGCATGTCGGTGACGAGATCGTGTGTCATCGGGCGCGGCGTGGACGCGCTCTGCAGCTTCATCAGGATCGCGGCTGCTTCCGCATGGCCGATCCAAATCGGCAGGAACCTGTTCCCGTCGGCCGTCTTCAACAGCACGATCGGCTGCTTACCGACCAGGTCGAAGCTGACCCCGTAGATGTGCATCTCCTGCATCGGCTGCCTCTCGCTGATGTTAGCTCAGGGTCTCACCCGGATCATCGGGCGCCGAATCCGCCGGTCCGACCAGTGCGAAGAGCACTGAGCGATGTTCTCCCGTCACCGGATCCTCGAGCTCTGCGCGTCGATCGGGCACGCCCGTGGGATCGAACCCGCGTAGCAGGAACGTTCGACCCTCATAGGTGACGAGATCGCCGATTTCCATCGCCGCAACGCGCCGAGCGGCACGTTCCACCAGCATCGGCCCGGGGCGGTCGACGAGGAATCCCTGAGGCGAGCGACCTCGTGCGAGTTAGCTCTTGAGCTGGGCCTCGGCGACGTCGCGCAGGCTGACGATGCCGACCGCACGCTCACCATCGACGACCGGGAGATGGCGGAAACCGTGCTCGAGCATCGTGCGGCCGGCTTCCTCGACGCTCGTCGCCTCGGTGGCGGTGATCGGATCCGCAGTCATCCACTCACGCACGCGTGCCTCGCTCGAGTGAATGCGGTCGGCGACCGCGCGCATGATGTCGCGCTCCGACAGGATCCCGATCATCCGGCCGAAGTCCGAGACGATCACTGCGCCGACGCCGTGGTCGGTCATCTTCGCCGCGGCCTCGCCCAGCGTGTCCTCCGGCGCGACCGTCAGAACCTCTCTTCGCATCACCTCTGCGAGCCCGGTCATGCGGCCGAGCATAGGACAAAGGCGTCGCTACAATCCACCTCCCCGGGCGATTAGCTCAGTTGGTTAGAGCGCCGCTCTGATAAGGCGGAGGTCCCTGGTTCGAGTCCAGGATCGCCCACTCCGATCGCCGCGCGGAGCGCCGGCCTACACAGACTGCGGTGGCGCGGGGGACGCGTCCTCGAGCGCCTCGACGAGCTCGGCGAGACCCGTCTCGTCGCCGAACTCGACCACGAGCTTGCCCACCGACACACGACTCGAGAAACCGGTGATGCGATCGGCGGCGCTCTTCGCGCGGGCGACGAGCGCGGGGTCGAGCGCCGTCGCCTGCCGGCGCGGCTTCGTCTTGGCGCCGGCCCACCGTGCGGTGCGTTCCGCCGCACGAACGGACATGCCCTTGCGCACGATCTCGCGCGCAAGCTTGCGGCGACCTTCGTGGTCGGGGACCGCGAGCACCGCTCGCGCGTGCCCTTCGGTCAGCTGCTTGCGATCGACCATCGCGAGCACGTCTTCCGGTAGCTCGAGCAGCCGCACACTGTTGGACACGGCGGGCTTCGACTTGCCCACCTGCTCCGCGACGTCACCGAGCGAAAGGTCGAACTCGTCGAGCAGCATCGCGAACGCACGCGCTTCCTCGACCGGGGAGAGGTTCTCGCGCGCAACGTTCTCGACGAGCCCGAGCAGTAGCGTGTCGCGGTCGTCCGCCTCGCGGATCACCGCGGGCACCGTCTTCAACCCGGCGTCGCGCGCAGCGCGCCAACGCCGCTCGCCAGCGATCAGCTCGTAACCACCGGTCGTGCGCGAGCGGAGCAGGACCGGCTGCACGACTCCCTGCGCGCGCACCGACTCGGCCAGCCCGTTGCCGGCCTCCGCGTCGAACCGTCGCCGCGGCTGCCGCGGATTCGGATGAATCGCGTCGACGGGGACCTCGGCGAGCTCCGCCGTCGTCGCGGCCCCGCCCAGCAGGACCTCGAGCCCGCGGCCGAGGCCTCTCCGCTCAGGCGCGCTCGACAAGCTCCATCGCCACCTTCCAGTACGCGTCGGCGCCGCGTGATCGCCGGTCGTAGGCGATCGCCGGCATGCCGTGGCTCGGAGCCTCTGCGAGCCGCACCGACCGAGGCACCGAGTTCCTGAACACGAGCTCACCGAAGTGGTTGCGCACCTCGCTCTCGACCTCCGCAGACAATCTCGTCCTGCCGTCGACCATCGTCAGCAGCACGCCACCGACGGCGAGACGTGCGTTCAGCCGGGCCTTGACGAGGTCGATCGAGTGAACGAGCTGCGACAACCCCTCCAGCGCGTAGTACTCGGCCTGTACCGGGATCAGCACGCGGTCCGCGGCAGCGAGCGCGTTGACGGTGAGCGGGCCGAACGAGGGCGGGCAGTCGAGAAAGACGAACGAGTACGCGTCGACGCCCGAGACGAGCGACTCGCGCAGGTATGTGTCTCCGCCGGGATGATGCGCGAGCTCGACCGTCGCGCCTGCGAGCTCGGCCTTCGCGGGGACGAGATGCAGGTTCGGGAACTTCGTCTGCTTGACGAGCTCCCGCAGCGGCGCGCCGTCGAGCAGGTCGTACGTCGACGAGCCGTTCGCCCGCTCGCCGAGCCCCGAGGTCGCATTCGCCTGCGGGTCGAGGTCGACGACGAGCGACGGCTCACCCGCCTCGGCGAGACACGCGGCGAGGTTGATCGCCGTCGTCGTCTTGCCGACACCGCCTTTCTGGTTCGCGAGCGCGTAGATCCGTGCCGCCACGCGTCCAGGCTACTCATCTCAACGGACGCTTCCGCGCGACTCCGGCACGGCGCGGAAACCCCGCCGGCGTAGGCCCGAGCTTGCGCAGGACGATGAAATCCAAGACGTGCTCGTCCAACTCCGCCGCCAGATGTCCGGCCACGCGCGCGACGTGCTCGCGGTCGGCAGTCGCACCGGCCCACAACACGGCGATCCCCCCCTCGCGGACGAGCGGCAGGCACCACTCGGCCGCCACCGGCGGCGGCGCGAGCGCCTTTGCGACCGCGACGCCGTAACACTCCGTCTCCTGGTCCTCGGCGCGTCCCTGCACGACCGATGCGTTCGCGGGTGCCCAGCGTCGCAGGAATTCGCACTTCCTGCCGTTGGCCTCGAGCAGCGTCACCTCGCGCTCGGGCAGTGCGAGCGCAAGCGGGATTCCCGGCACGCCGCCGCCGCTGCCGACGTCCACCACCGGCCCGCCGACGCTGCGAACGACCTCGACGCCGCGCAGCGAATCGACGAGCAGCGACGCGCGGGCCTGCTCGACGTCGTCGATCGCCGTCAACCCCGGCGTCTCGACGAGCGCCGTCAGCCAGCGCTCAGTCAACGGGCGAGACGACGACGAAGCGATTCGGCTCGGTGCCCTCGCTCGACGTCTCGACGCCCTCGAAGTCCTTCAGTCGCAGATGCACGACCTTGCGCTCGACGGCCGTCATCGGATCGAGCTCGACCGAGTCCCCGCTCTCGACCGCTCGTTGCGCCGAGCGCACGGCCAACGCCTCGAGCGACGCGCGGCGGCGAGCCCGGTACCCGGCGGCGTCGACGACGACGTCCTTGCGATCCTCCGCATGGCGTCGAAACGCGATCGCGTTCGCGAGGTACTGGACCGCGTCGATCGTCTGCCCATGGCGCCCGATCAATATCCCGAGGTCCGGGCCGGAGCAGGTCAGCGTCACCGCCTCCTCGTCCTCGCTCACCGACACGCGCGCATCGACGCCGATCGCATCGGCGATCCGTTCCACGAGCTCGCGCATCGACGTGGTGAACGCCGTCTCGTCGGTCACTGGCCGGGAGACCGCGTCTTCGGAGAGCGTCGCGACCACGCGGGCGGGGGTGTAGCCGACTCCGAGCAGACCGCGCTCGCCTTCGGCGACGACCTGGAAGTGCACCGCCGACTTGTCCAGGCCCGGGTAGCGCTTCTCGAGCTCGCGGAGCGCCGCCCACTTCGCCTCGCCGACCGTCTCGCCCGTGACCTCGACCTGGAGCTCCGCAGTCTCCGTCTGCTCGTCGGCGGTCACCGGCGGGCCTTCCTCTTTCGTCTCACCTGCCTCGGCTGGGCCGGCGGCTTCTTGGGCTCCGGCTTGGCGCCGTCGTCGCTCGCAGCGGCTGCCTCCTCCTTCGACGGCGTGCGCGACGACCTTCGCTGGATGGTCGGCATCGGCGTCTTCGGGATCAGCCGGCGGGTGATGAGCCCCTGCCCGACCGTCCAGAGGTTCGTCGTCATCCAGTAGAGGACGAGACCTGCCGGGAACCGCGCGATCACGAAGATGAACGCGAAGGGCAGGACGTACATCAGCCGTCGCTGAGCCGGCTGCATCGTGCCGCTCATGAAGTAGGTGGATGCAAGCTGGCTGCCGACGTAGACGGCAAGCAACAGGTAGCCCGACCAGTGGCTCGTGACGTGCGCCGTGATGTTCGGAACGATGTGCAGCCAGGAGAAGTCGCCGGCGTTGACCGCAGCCTGGCCTCCGGGCGGGTGCTTCGCGAAACTCTTCAGCGTGTAGTACAGGCCGATGAAGACCGGGATCTGTAACGCGAGCGGCAGACACGACGCCGCGGGGTTGATGTTGTTCTCCTTGTAGAACTTCATCAGCTCTTCGTTGAGCTTCTGCCGGTCGCCCTTGTACTTCTTCTGGATCTCCTTCATCTGCGGCGCGTGGCGCTGCATGTTCTGCATCGAGTGGATCTGCTTGACCGTGACGGGGACCAGCAGCATCCGCACGATGAGCGTGAGCGCGACGAGCGACCATGCCCACGTCAGGCCGATACCGTGCAGGCTGTTGAGCGCATGCCGGAAGATGTGCTCGAGCGGCTGGAGGATCAACAGGTAGGTCACGTGAACATCCGCTGGTCGTGGGCGTAGTCGACTCCGCCGCGGCTCCACGGGTTGCATCTCAGTAGCCGCCAACCGGCGAGGATCGTCCCCTTCACGAGCCCGAACTCCTTGAACGCATCGATCGCGTACTCCGAGCACGACGGGTGGTACTTGCACTGACCGCCGAGGAACCACCCGAACGTCAGGCGGTAGGTCCAGACGGCGAGAACGCCCAGCCGGCCCATCACGCGACCGCCATGCCGAGCACCTCGTCGACGCGAGCGCTCAGCCAGTCGAAGCCGTTGGCGGCGGTCGCCTCGGGAAGACCCGGCTTCGCGATCAGGACGTAGTCGTTGTCCCCCGGGATTTCGGGGAGCCGCGCCTGCCACACCTCGCGGAGCTGGCGCTTGATCCGGTTCCGGACGACCGCGTTTCCCGCCGCCTTCGGTACCGCCAACCCCAGTCGGGCATCCCCGGGCCCTTCCTCGCGCGCGAACCAGTAGAGCACGAGGAAGCGCGTCGAGACGGACCGGCCCTGTCGATAGACGGCGTCGAAGTCCCGCGAGCGCGACAGCCGGTTGCGCTTGTTCACCGTGGCGCTATGCGGAAAGCCGTTTCCGGCCCTTCGCGCGACGCCGCTTCAGGATCGCGCGTCCTGCGCGCGTGGACATCCGGGCGCGGAATCCGTGCCGACGCTTCCGCCGGCGCACGTTGGGCTGGTAGGTCCGCTTCACGAGGTTGCGAAGGAGGGGAAATTGCTCCGAAAGGGGAGCGACGCCGGGCCAGTCTAGCGGAGTTGTCGTGCACAGAGTTGTCCACACCGGAAGGTGCTGGAAGTGCACCCAAATGTGACGTCGAGACACGGTTCGTCCACAGGTGTGGAGAGTCGTGTGGAACCGGGGAAATGCCTGGAAATCCCGCTAGTTTCATCCCCAGTTTCCACCCGTTGTCGCCTTTCGGAGACGCTGCTATGCTCGCCCTCCCCCGGAGCCGAGAGGAGTGGTACGAGCGGCGTGGAACGCCCCGCTGAGCTGACTGCGGAGAGTCTTTGGCACGAAGTATCCGGTCGGCTCCAAGGGGCGCTGAACGACACGACGTACCAGACCTGGTTCGCAGAGGCGGAGGCCTCGGATCTGTCCGACGACGCCTTCGTCCTCGGCGTCCCGAACGACTTCACGCGCGAGTGGATCGAGGGCCATTTCCTCGGTCTGATCGGCGCAGCCGTCCGCGACGTCACTGGCCAGGAGCGACGCATCGGGCTCACCGTCAGCGAGCGACTCGTCCCCGAGCTGCCGCTGACCTCCGAGCCGCCGAGGCGGACACCCGGGTCCGCAGACGGCGGGATGAATCCGAAGTACACGTTCGACCTGTTCGTGATCGGCTCGTCGAACCGCTTCGCACACGCGGCTGCGCTCGCGGTCGCCGAAGCGCCGGCACAGGCCTACAACCCGCTGTTCATCTACGGCGGCACCGGGCTCGGGAAGACCCATCTCATGCAGGCGATCGCGCAGTACGTCGCCGAGCACTCGAGCGACCTGTCGGTGCGCTACGTCACGAGCGAGACGTTCATGAACGACTTCATCAACTCGCTGCGCGACAAGCGGATCGAGGGCTTCAAGCAGCGCTACCGGACGTACGACCTGCTGCTCGTCGACGACGTGCAGTTCTTCGAGCACAAGGAGCGGATCCAGGAGGAGTTCTTCCACACCTTCAACTCGCTCTACGAGGCCGGCTCCCAGATCGTGATGTCGAGCGATCGGCGGCCTCGTGACATCGCGACGCTCGAGGAGCGGCTGCGGTCGCGGTTCGAGTGGGGGCTGATCACTGACATCCAGCCGCCCGACCTCGAGACGCGCATCGCCATCCTTCGCAAAAAGGTCAAGACGGACGGGATCCACGTCGCCGACCCCCAAGTGCTCTCGTTCATCGCCTCGCGGATCTCGACGAACATCCGCGAGCTCGAGGGTGCGCTCACACGTGTCGTGGCATTCTCCTCGCTGACGGGACGCTCGCTCTCCGTCGAACTGGCCGAAGACGTGCTGAAGGACGTCTTCCCACAGGGCGAGGCCGCCGAGGTCTCGATCCGCCGAATCCAGGAGCTCGTCTCCGAGCGGTTCGAGCTGACGATGGACGAGTTGTGCGGCGACAAGCGGTCGCAGAACATCGTGTATCCGAGACAGGTCGCCATGTACCTCTCGCGCGAGTTGACCGATTCGTCGCTGCCGAAGATCGGCAAGGAGTTCGGCGGTCGCGACCATACGACCGTGATCCACGCGACCTCCAAGATCGCGCGCCTGATCCGTGAGGACAGATCTGTCTACAACCTCGTGCAAGAACTCACCGCACGTGTGAAACAGGTCCGTTGAGGGCTCGGTCCTGTTGACAGCCCCGAGTTCTCCCCTGTCACCATCCTCTGCGAGAATGGCTCTACCGCAGGGTTCCGAGAGGTTCTCCCCGGTTCCACAGCCCCTACGACTACGAGGTTCTTCTTAAATGATTGAAGGCAATACAGCAGTAGAGGCGGGGACGGGGATGAAGGTCGTTGCGAACCGAGACGAGTTCGCCGAGAAACTCGGAGTCGTGGCCCGTGCCGTCTCGACGCGGGCGAACGTCCAGATCCTGTCCGGCGTGCTGCTGCGCGCCGAGGTAGGCCGGCTGCATCTGGCGGCGACCGACATGGAGCTGTCGCTGCGCTCGTCGGTGGAGGTGTCCGTGGAGGGTGAGGGATCCGTCGTCGTGCCCGGGCGGCTGTTGGTCGATCTCGTGCGGCTCCTTCCTCAGAGCGACGTGGCGATCGAACAGCGGCCGGAAGAAGCCGTGGTCCGAGTGACGTGCGGGCCGTCCTCCGCCTCGCTGCACACGTATGCCGCCGAGGATTTCCCGCGGCTGCCCGACCTCGATGCCGTAGGCACGTTCACCGTCGACCGGAAGGTGCTGTTGGACACGGTTGCCCGTGTCTCGCGATCGGCCTCGCGCGACGAGTCTCGGCCGGTGCTCACCGGGATCCTCGTGCGTTTCGAGTCGGGGAAGCTCGTGATGGCGGCGACCGACTCGTATCGACTCTCGGTGAAGGAGACGGAGGTCTCGGGGGACCTGCCGGAGCTCGAAGCGATCATTCCCGCGCGGGCGCTGACAGAGCTTGGGCGGCTTGCCGGAAGCGGTGACACGGTCGAGCTCGGCGTGCACGAGAACCAGGTGGTGTTCGCGGTCGACGACGTCTGGCTCACGACACGGCGGATCGACGGTCAGTTCCCGAACTTCAAGCAGCTGCTTCCCGAGTCGTTCGAGCACGACGTCGCGCTGCCTCGGGCCGAGCTTCTCGACGTCGTCCGCCGCGTCGCGGTGCTGGCGCAGCGGAACTCGCCGCTGCGGCTTCGCTTTGCGGAAGGCGAGCTGACGATCTCCGCGCAGACCCAGGATGTCGGAGAGGCGCGCGAGTCGCTACCGGCGCAGTTCGCCGGCGAGACGATGGAGATCGGCTTCAACGCGGAGTTCCTGCGCGAGGGAATCGAGTCGATCGCAGCCGACGAGCTACGGCTCAAGCTGATCAGTCCGCTGCGGCCGGCGGTGATCGAGGGCGACGCCGATGACCCGACGTACCTGATCATGCCGATCCGCCTGGCCGGATGAACCGGCCGATCACCCTCCCCGTCTGATCGTCGAGGACGTCTCGCTGCGGGACATTCGCTCGTACGCGAGGCTCGAGCTCACCCTCGAGCCGGGGCTGGTGCTGGTGACCGGTCCCAACGGCGCGGGAAAGACGAACCTGCTCGAGTCGCTCCACGTCGCCACGCAGGGTTTCTCTCCTCGCACACGCGCGGACGCACAGCTGATCCGCTTCGGCGAGCACGCCGGACGGATCGCCCTGAAAGGGATGCGCGGGCGCTCCCCTCTCGCAGTCGTGGTCGCGTTGCGGTCGAGGGAGGCGAAGCGCGTCACCGTCAACGGCACGCAGCTGCGCGCGGCGGAACAGCTTCGAGCCGAGGTGTCGACGCTCGTCTTCACGCCCGACCGTCTCGCCGTGGTCAAGGGCGGCCCGACCGTCCGCCGTGCGTACTTCGACCGCGTGCTGTCGCGGTTGCTGCCGGCGAGGGCGACGCTGCCGTCCGACTACGGCGCCGCAGTGGTCCAGCGGAACGCTGCGCTCCGCCGTGTCGCGGCTGGTCTCTCGACGCGTGCGGCGATCTCACCCTGGACTGAGCGCGTCGCCGCACTGGGCACCGACCTGGTCGATGCACGACTCGAGACGCTGAACCTGCTCGCGCCCGAGCTCGCGGCCCGCGCGCAGGAGCTCGGCCTGCCGGGCATGCGGCTCGAGTACGCGGGCGAGCCGCCGACTGCGTCGGGGCTCGACTCGAGACTCGAGCGTGATCTCGAGCGCGGGACGACCGGGCTCGGCCCCCATCTCGACGACGTCCGGATCCAGAGTGAGGATCGCGACTTGCGGGAGTTCGGATCGCAAGGGGAGCAGCGCTTGGCAGTCCTGGCACTGCTCGTCGCGGAGGCAGCGGTGATCACCGAGCGCCGCGGGTACGCGCCCCTGCTCTTGCTCGACGACGTGCTTTCCGAGCTCGATCCCGAACGACGGCTCGCGCTCGCTCGGCAGGTGGCGACACGCGGACAAACGCTGGTGACGTCCACGACCGCCGACGCATTGCCGATCGAGCCGGCCCAGCTCTTTGCGGTGACACCGGGCGAGGTGCGCCCGGGCTGATGGGCCCACTCGCCGATCAGGTGACACAGGAGTTGGCCCGCTGCGGGCCCGGCGCTGGCCTCACCGAACTCGTCGACCGATGGCCCGATGCCGTTGGTCCCGACGTCGCGCGGAACGCGTGGCCTGCGCGCATTGCACGGGACGGAACGCTCCACGTCAACACAGCGTCGTCTGCCTGGGCTGTCGAGCTCGGGCACCTCGAGCCGCGCATCCGTGCATCGCTCGGCAAGCTCGCGCCGCAGAAAATCCGCTTTGCGGTCGGCCCGGTACCGGGGCCGGCAGCACCCGTCCACGCAGTGTTCCGGAGGCCGATCGCCCCGTCTGCCGAGGACCGTGCGCGGGCCTCGGAGATCGCGGCCGGGATCGGGGACGAGAGTCTTCGCAAAATCGTCGCGAAGGCTGCGTCGTTGGGGCTTGCACAGGCCGAATCCGACCGTTCGTTCTGATAACATTGGCAATGCCCGCAAGCGCCCGGTTTGCAGGGCTTTTTCTATGAGTGAAGCGACGTATACGGCGAAGGACATCACGGTCCTGGAGGGGCTCGAGCCGGTCCGGCTGAGACCGGGCATGTACATCGGCTCGACAGGCCCCCGCGGGCTCCACCACCTGGTCTACGAGGTGGTCGACAACAGCGTCGACGAGGCGCTCCAGGGCCGCAACGACACGGTCGAGGTGACGCTCCATCCGGACAACTCCGTGACGGTTCGGGACCACGGCTCGGGGATCCCCGTCGACGTCATGGCCGAGCAGGGTCTGCCTGCGCTGACGGTCGTGCTGACGAAGTTGCACGCAGGCGGGAAGTTCGGCGGTGACGACTCGGCGTACAAGGTGTCCGGCGGATTGCACGGTGTCGGCCTCTCGGTCGTGAACGCGCTGTCCGAGTGGCTTGTCGCGGAGGTCCGCCGAGACGGCAACGTCTACAGGCAGGATTTCGTACGCGGCGCGCCGACCGGCGACATGGCGATCACCGGCACGAGCGACGCCGACGACACGGGCACGACGATCTCGTTCCTGCCCGACGCGGAGATCTTCGAGGAACTCGAGCTGTCGACGGACACGCTCAAGCAGCGTCTCCGTGAGACGGCGTTCCTCACTCGTGCTCTGCGGATCGTGCTCACCGACGAGCGGGCCGGTGGTGAAACGGTGGAGTTCCACTACGAGGGCGGGATCAAGGACTTCGTCGCGCATGTCAACGCGGCGAAGGACTCGATCCACAAACGCATCGTCTACTTCGAGGGCGAGAACGACCAGGGGAACGTCGAGATCGCGATGCAGTGGAACGCGTCGTATCAGGACTCGGTCTACACGTTCGCGAACAACATCAACACGCACGAGGGCGGCTCACACCTCTCCGGCTTCAACGCGGCGCTGACACGGACGCTCAACCGCTTCGCGCGTGAGCTGAACCTCCTGAAGGAAAAGGAGGAGAACCTCGAGGGCGAGGACGTGCGCGAGGGGCTCGCGGCGGTGGTCTCGCTGAAGCTACGGGAGCCGCAGTTCGAGGGCCAGACGAAGACGAAGCTCGGGAACCCGTGGGTACGCGGCTTCGTCGAGCAGACCGTCAACGCGAAACTCGCGGAGTTCCTCGAGGAGAACCCGACCGACGCGAAGCAGATCATCCAGAAGGCGATCTCGGCGGCCCGCGCGCGGCAGGCGGCGCGCAAGGCGAGGGAGCTGACCCGGCGCAAGGGCGCGTTCGGCGGCGAGATCGCGAAGAAGTTCGCCGACTGCCAGGTCCGCGATCCGGAGCTGGCCGAGCTCTTCATCGTCGAGGGCAACTCGGCCGGTGGTGCCGCGAAGGAGGCTCGGGACAAGTCGAACCAGGCGATCCTGCCGCTGCGTGGCAAGATCATCAACTCCGAGAAGAACCGGATCGACAAGGTTCTCTCGAACACGGAGATCCAGCTCCTCGTCCAGGTGATCGGCACCGGTATCGGCGACGAGTTCGACATCGCCAAGCTCAGGTACCACCGGATCATCGTCATGACCGACGCCGACGTCGACGGCGCGCACATCCGCACGCTCGTGCTCACCTTTCTCTACAGGCACATGGAGGAGCTGTTCGAGCGCGGCCACGTCTACATCGCCGTGCCGCCGCTCTATCTCGCGCGGCTCGGGAATCAGCAGAACTACCTCGAGAAAGAGTCCCAGCTGGAGGAGCTGCTCGTACGGGAGCGCTTCGGCGGTCTCGAGATCGAGGGTCGCGGTGGCACGCCGATCAAGCTGACCGAGGCGAGGTACACGCGTTTCGCGCGCGCGCTGACCGAGTACCAGGGGTGGACCGCAAGGCTCCGCTCCGACTTCGGCGCGCAGGCTGCGGACTTCGTGCTCGCGCACAGGCTCGTCGAGACGCCCGCGTCGTCGGTGGACGAGGCGGCGAAGGCGATCTCCACGGCGGAAGCGAACGGTTACGCGCTCGAGCCGCATGCGGAGGCGGATGCGTTGAAGGTGCGTGTCGTCGAGGTCGAGACGAGCGCGATGCAGAACGTGGCGGTTCCCTCCGAGCTGTTCGCCTCGCCGATCTACGACCGCGTCCGCAAAACCTATGCGCGACTGAGCGAGATCCTCGGCGGTCTTCCTCCGTTTGCACTGCGTCTCGGCAAGCAGAGCGGCGAGGCGCCGACGTTCGAGGAGCTGCGCGACACCGCGTTGACGCTTGCGAAGAGCGGCATCCAGATCACGCGCTTCAAGGGGCTGAGCGAGATGAACGCCCCCGAGCTGTGGTCGACCACGATGGATCCCGCGCGCCGAATGCTCGTCCGCGTCGATGTGGAGGACGCGGCAGCCGCCGATCTCTGGTTCTCGCGCCTCATGGGTGACGAGGTCGAGCCGCGCCGCGAGTTCATCGAGCAGAACGCGGTCGAGGTGAAGAACCTGGATGTCTGAGCTCGGCAACGAGCCGCTCGGCGCGGGCCGCGTCGAGACCCGAGAGCTCGAGCAAGAAGTCCGCAGCAGCTTCCTCGACTACGCGATGAGCGTGATCGTGAGCCGTGCGCTGCCCGACGTGCGCGACGGCCTGAAGCCGGTCCACCGGCGTGTGCTCTACGCAATGCACGAGTCGGGGTTGCAGCCGAACCGGCCGACGCGGAAGTGCGCACGCGTCGTCGGCGAGGTGATGGGGAACTACCACCCGCACGGCGACGCGGCGATCTACGACGCGCTCGTTCGCCTGGCCCAGCCGTTCTCCCTGCGGTACCCGCTCGTGGACGGTCAGGGCTACTTCGGCTCGGTCGACGGCGATCCGGCCGGCGCGATGCGGTACACCGAGTGCCGCCTCTCACGGATTGCCACCGAGATGCTTCGCGACATCGACGCGGACACCGTGGAGTTCGTCCCGAACTACGACGAGTCGCGCCGCCAGCCGGCAGTGCTGCCGTCGCGGTTCCCGAACCTCCTGGTCAACGGGTCGACAGGGATCGCTGTCGGAATGGCGACGAACGTGCCCCCGCACAACCTCGGCGAGGTGGTCGAGGGCATCGTCGCGATGATCGAGGACCCGCAGATCGACGTCGAGCGGCTGAGCCGGCACGTCAAGGGGCCCGACTTCCCCACTGGCGGAACGATCGTCGGCCGGTCGGGCATCCGCGATGCGTACCGATCGGGTCGAGGGAGGATCGTCGTCCGCGGCCGCGCGCACATCGAACAGCTTCGCGGCGGGAAACACGCGATCATCATCACCGAGCTCCCGTATGGCGTTCGCAAGGCGGGGGAGGGCGGCGTGATCGAGAAGATCGCCGACCTCGTCAAGGCAGGAACGCTCAACGAGGTCCCGATGTCCGACGAGGCGCTGCAGGACCACTCCGACAAGGAAGGGATGCGCATCTACGTCGAGCTGAAGCGCGAGGCCGTCCCACAGGTCGCGCTGAACAAGCTGTTCAAGCTGACGCCGCTGCAGACGACCTTCGGCTACAACGCTGTCGCGCTCGTCGACGGCGTGCCCCGGACGCTCTCGCTGCTCGAGATGATCAGGCACTACCTCGAGTATCAGCGCGAGATCGTCACGCGCCGGTCGAAGTACGAGCTGCGGCAGGCGGAGCAGCGCGCCCACGTCCTCGACGGGTACCTGAAGGCGCTCGACAACCTCGACGCCGTCATCGACCTCATCCGCAACGCCGCCGACACCGACGAGGCTCGGGCTGCGCTGATGAGCGAGTTCGAGTTCTCGGAGATCCAGGCACAGGCGGTCCTGGACCTGCGGCTGTCGCGGCTGACCGGGTTGGCGCGCAGGGAGATCGAGGACGAGCGCGCGGACCTGCGCGAGCGCATCACCGAGCTGCGCGGGATCCTCGGCGATCCGGCGCGGATCGACGGAGTGATCAAGGAGGAGCTCGAGGAGATCCGCGCGATCTACGGCAAGAGCGACGAGCGGCGGACCGAGATCGTCGCGGCCGAGGAGGAGCTGGAGCTCGAGGACCTGATCGCGGAAGAGGACATGGTGATCGCGATCACCCGCTCGAACTACATCAAGCGCCTACCCGTGACGACCTATCGCGAGCAGCGGCGGGGCGGCATCGGCGTGATGGGGATGGATCTGAAGGACGAGGACTACATCGAGCACCTGTTCGTCGCGTCGACGCACGACTACATCCTGTTCTTCACGAACGTCGGCAAGGTCTATCGGCTGAAGGTGCACGAGCTGCCGCTGGGCTCACGGCAGTCGAAGGGTCGCGCGATCCAGAACCTCCTGCCGTTCCGCCAGGCCGAGCAGGTGCGCGCGGTCATCCAGACGCGAAACTTCGAGGAGGCCGAGTACCTCGTGTTCGCCACGAAGAACGGCGTCGTCAAGAAGACGCGGCTTGCCGCCTACAACACGCCGTTGCGCTCCGACGGGATCATCGCGATCAAGATGCGCGAGGGCGACGAGCTCGTAGGCGTCCGACACTCGTCGGGGAACGACGACGTGCTGATGGTGTCCCGTAACGGCCAGGCGATCAGATTCCACGAGTCCGGCGTGCGGCCGATGGGCCGCGACGCGTCGGGCGTGCAGGGGATGCGGCTGCGTGACGAGGACGAGGTGATCTCCGTCGGCGTGGCGCACGACGACGCCGATGTCCTCGTCGTCACGGAGAACGGCTACGGGAAGCGCACGCGCGTGTCCGAGTATCCGACGAAGGGCCGCGGCGGCATGGGCGTGAAGACCGTGCAGCTCACCGAGGCGAAGGGGCATCTCGCAGGCGCACGCGTCGTCCGCGACGGGTACCAGGTGATGCTGATCTCGACCGGCGGCACCGTCATCCGCATGCCGGTGGACGACATCAAGCGCTCGGGGCGCGCGACCCAGGGCGTGATCGTCATGCGGCTACGCGAGGGCGAGCAGGTCTCCAGCCTCGCACCCGTCGTGGACTCCGAAGCCGAGAAGGCCGAGGCGTCCCACGAGCCGCAGCGGGCCTAGCCGGCTCTGATCGGGCTGTTTTTGGCCATGTTGTGGCCGTGCTTGTTGCTATCGGACGCGATCTGTATATCTTGCAAAGCAGGGGTTGGGGCGCCCGGTCGAGTCGAGGGAGGGGGAGACGGCTGAGATGACAGTCACGAGGAACGTCGATCTTCTCGAGCCGATCGACCTCACCGAGCACCTGAGCAAGCTCGAGCTCTACCTCGGACAGGTCTGCCAGATCGCGGGCATCTCGAAGATGCAGCTCGACTACTGGACGAACAAGGCCCAGATTCCGACGAAGGGCAAGAAGCAGCGGATCTACGACATCGACGCGCTCGAGACCGTGATGCTGATCAAGCAGGCGAAGGACAAAGGCCTGAACCTGGGTGCGGCGATCGACGCGGCCCGACGCTTTCGCGAGCGGGAGAGCGCGGCCGCCGCGCAGCACTCCCCGTACGTCGTCTAGCTGCTCGCGTTCGCGAGCCGGTCCGCGGCTTCCTCGGGCGACAGCGTGTTGACGTAGTAGCCGGCCCCGATCTCGAGCGCCGCGAGGATGGTCAGCCGCGGGAAGACGACGATGCGCCAACCCGAGTCGTGGTTGTGCAGCCACGCGTTCAGCGGGACGAAACCTTCGATGCTCCTCAACCGCCGTATGCACTCGGCGAGCAGGCGAAGCGCCGCCGGCAGGAGCTCGCTGTCGAGGCCGTCCGGCTCCGCGCCGACCGGTGCGATCGCGGTCTCGTACGGGACGCGGGCGACACGCGGTGACCACCACACGAGGCCGTCGCGCTCGTCGATCGTCTGTCCCTCGCGGGGCGGCTCGGGCGATGGCGCATCCGGCAGCCACACGAGCTGCGAGTGCGAATGCGGCAGGCTCGCTCCCGCCTCGCGGCCTTCGTTGACCAGCGCGAGGACGTGGCCCGACCGTTGGTCGTCGCGCCGCCGCTGCCACGCCTGCGCGACGAGCTCGAACCGATCCGCGTCCAGCTCCGTGATCGACCGGACGTGAGTCGGCGAGTGGACGACGACCTCCTGTTGCTCGAGCGCCGGATAGAGATTCGGGACGACCCGAACGAGCCAATCGCCACGGTCGGGCAGGACGAGCGTGTGCGGCGGCGTCATCTCCTCGTGGCCTGCGCAGAACGGGCACGACTCGAGCTCGTCCGGAGATGCCTCGACCGGTGCCGGGCGGGCTGCGCCGGGTCGACGTGCCCGCGCGGGCGCGATCGCGACCCGGCGGCCCGTCAGCTCGTCAACTCGAAGCTTGCTCAGCGCGCTTGAGGAAGGGCTGGATCAGGTCGATCGGCGCCGGGAAGAGGATCGTCGTCGAATTGGAGGCGCCGATCTCGACCAGCGTCTGCAGGTAGCGGAGCTGCAGCGCGATCGGATGCTCTTCGATCACGAGCGCTGCGTCCTTCAGTCGCTCGCTCGCCTGGAACTCGCCCTCGGCGGCGATGATCTTCGCACGCCGCTCGCGCTCGGCCTCCGCCTGTCGTGCCATCGCTCGCTGCATGCCGGCCGGGATCTCGACGTCCTTCACCTCGACGATCGAGACCTTGATCCCCCAAGGTCCGGTCGCCTCGTCGATGATCCCCTGGAGGATCGTGTTGATCTTCTCGCGCTCGGACAGAAGCTCGTCGAGGACGTGCTGGCCGAGGACGGAGCGCAGCGTCGTCTGCGCGATCTGCGAGGTGGCGACCATGAAGTTCTCGACCTGCACGATCGCGTCCTTGGGGCTGACGATCCGGAAGTACGCGACGGCGTTCACCCGGACCGGCACGTTGTCCTTCGTGATCACCTCTTGCGGTGGAATGTTGAGCGTGATCGTCCGCAGGTCGACCTTGACCATGCGGTCCGCGATGGGGATCAGCAGGAAGAGACCAGGCCCTTTCGGCTTTCCCAGCAGGCGGCCGAGGCGGAAGACGATGCCCCGCTCGTACTCCCTGACCACCTTGATCGCGCCGATCAGGAACAGGATCAGCAGCAGGATCAGGATCGCGACGATGATCAGCACCGCGCCCATGCGGTCACCTCCGTTCGCGAGCCGAGCGGTTTGCGCAGCTCGCCGTGGATCCTAGACGTGCGACACCGTCAGGACGACGCCGTCGAGCGACTCGACCTTGACGCGCTCGCCCGGCTTGAGCAGCTCGCCGTCGGTTGCCCGCGCCTTCCAGAGCTCGCCGTTGACGAAGACGAGGCCGTCCCGGCGCACCTCGCCCATCGTGCCGGCGATCAGCTCTGGCCCGACGCTCGCGGGTTTGTGACGGACCTGCCAGGCCTTGGTGATCGCGAAGCTCCAGAGCGCGCCGAGGCCGACCGCGACGCCGACGACGAGGGGGGTCGACGTGTGGTACGGGGAGGGGGCGTTCTGGAAGAGCATGATCGAGCCGACGGCTAAGCACACGAGCCCTGCGAGCGTGAGAGCGCCGTGTGTCGGAACGTGGAGATCGACGACCATCAGCACGATGCCGAGCAGCATGAGCGTGATCCCGGCCCAGCTGATCGGCAGCACGGTGAAGCCGTAGAGCGCCGTGATGAGCGCGACCGCGCCGAGCGCACCGGGCAGGACGACGCCGGGGTGGAAGATCTCGTAACCGATCCCGGCGAGCCCGGCGAGGAAGAGCAGCGACAGGATGTTCGGGTTGATCAGCGTGTCGAGCAGCCGCGTGAAGAAACCCGCGTGGACCTCCTTGATCTCCGCGTTGCCGAGGTGGAGGACGAAGCCCTTCGGTTTCGTCTTGTAGCCGTCGAGCTGCTTGAGGAGGGCCGGCAGAGTCGGAGCGACCGCGTCGATAACGTGGCGCTTCAGCGCCACGTCGGACGGGATGCTCGCCGCCTTCCGTACCGCGAGCACGGGGAACGTCGTGTTCCGGCCGTGCGCGGAGGCGAGGGACTTGATCGACGCTGCGGCGTCGTTGATCACCTTGTGGCGTAGGTCGGAGCCGAGGTTCTGGCCGCTCGAGTCGATCGGAGTCGACGCCCCGATCTCCGTCTGCGGCGCCATTGCGAGCACGTCGCCCGCTTCGGAGATCCAGAGGCCGGCCGATCCCGCGCGCGCGCCGGCGGGCGAGACGTACACGATCACGGGGATCTTCAGCGCGAGCTCCTTCTGGAAGATCTTTCGCATCGACGTGAGGTCCCCGCCCGGCGTGTCGAGCAGGATGACGGCGGCCGAGTAGCCGTCGTTCTGCGCGACGCTCAGCTGGTGGTCCACGTAGCCCGCCGTGACCGGGTCGACCTCCATGTCCTTGTCGAAGTGGATCGCGAGGACGCGGGGCGTTGCCGCGATCGCCGGCGGAGAGAGCGCGAGGAACGCGCCGAAGAGCAAAAGTGCCCGCAAACAGGCGATCTTCAAGTCGTAAGGATTCTATCAGGGAAGGCCTTTCGCACTTGAGGCCGAAGCCGCTCGCAGGCACCCTGGTCGGGGTCGTTCGCATGAGGTCGCTGCTCGCAGCCGTCTTCGCTTCGCTCGCCGCACCGTCGGCGGCGCATGCCGCGGTGACGATCACGATGCGCGAGGTGCCGCTGCAGAATCAGCGGTCGCTCGCCGCGGCGGCGCCGGTGCGGTTCGATCTGGTCGGCCTGCATTGGCAGGGCTCCGGCTGGGTGTCCTTCCGAACAGAGTCGCTGGCGGGCCGCTGGAGCCCGTGGCACTCCGCAGCGGCGGAGGCCGAGGACCAGCCGGACGCCGGCACAACTGAGAGCGCGGCGTCTCGCGGCTGGCGTCTCGGCAGCCCGTACTGGACGGGCGCATCCGATCGGATCGCGTATCGCATGCACGGGCGCGTGTCGCGGCTCCGTGCCTACTTCGTCTGGAGCCCGGTCGACGGCCTGCCGCCGCGCACGCTGTCGATCGCCGGCTCGCCGCAGATCATCTCCCGCGCGGCGTGGGGGGCGGACGAGGCGATCCGCAGGGCGCCGCCGCAGTACGCGCCCGCCCTTCGCTTCGCCGTCGTCCATCACACCGCGGGCACGAACTCGTACTCACGCGTCGACTCCGCCGCGATCGTTCGCGGGATCGAGGTCTACCACGTGAAGGCGAACGGCTGGAACGACATCGGCTACAACTTCCTCGTCGACAAGTACGGCCAGATCTTCGAGGGCCGCTACGGAGGAATCGACCAGAACGTGATCGGCGCGCATGCGCAGGGCTTCAACACGGGCTCGGTCGGTGTCGCGGTGATCGGGACGTATAGCGCGTCGGCGCCGCCGGTCGCCGCGCAGACGGCGCTCGTGAACCTCCTCGCCTGGCGGCTCGACATCGCGCACGTCAACCCGACCTCCGAGGTGATGGTGACGTCGGGGGGAAACGCGAAGTACCCGGCCGGGACGCCGGTGCTGCTGCGTGCGGTCTCGGGTCATCGCGACACGGGCTTCACGACATGTCCGGGCAACGCGCTCTATGCGCGCCTCAACGCGATCGCCGCGCGCGTCGCCGCGACAGGCCTGCCGAAGCTGTACTCGCCGAGCGTCACGGGATCGCTCGGTGGGCTCGTGCGCTTCCGCGCGACGCTGACGAGCGCCCTCCCTTGGACGGTGACGGTGAACGACTCGACCGGCGCGACCGTCGCATCTGGATCGGGGACCGGGACGGCGGTCGACTGGACCTGGGACGCGACCCAGGCGGTGCAGGGGAAGTACACGTGGACAATCTCTGCCGGCGACACGGTTCAGCCTGCGACCGGGACGATCGGGTCTGCGCCGGTCCCGCTCCAGATCAAGAGCGTGTCGGCGAAGCCTCCGTCGATCTCCCCCAACGGCGACGGCGTCGCCGATCAGACGACCGTCAGCTACACGCTCACGGCCGCCGCGACCGTGACGGCGACGTTGGCGCGGACCGATGGCACCGTTGTCGCGACGCTGTTCAGCGAGCGTCGCAGCGCAGGCAAGTCCACCTTCACCGTGGATGCCGACAACGTCCCTGACGGCCACTACCTGATCGTGCTGGACGCAGTTGCCGGCAAGACGAACGTCACCGCGGACGTTCCCCTGCTGATCGACCGCACGATCGCGAAGCTCGTGGTCTCGCCGGCCGCGATCTCCCCGAACGGCGACGGGAGGAACGACACGCTGACGATCTCGTTCCAGCTCGCGGCGCCAGCCGCGGTGCGTGTTTCGATCTCGCAGGCGAGCAAGACGGTGGCGGACGTCTTCGACGGGACGCTGAGTCCGGGACCGCAGTCGTACGTGTGGAACGGAACGTCGACGGGGCAGCGCGCGCGCGACGGTGTCTACGCCGCCGTGGTGACGACGACGACCGAGCTCGGCGCCACGCAGCACTCGGTGCTGTTTCGGATCGACACCGTTCGCCCGACACTGCGTGCGATCTCGTTTCGGCGGCTGATCTTCAACGTCTCCGAGGCCGCCCGTATCACGCTCGTCGTCAACGGGCGGCGCTACGTGCGAACGGTTCGGGCGGGCACGTTCTCGTTCCGGGTCGGCCGCCCGGTGCGGCGCGCCAGCGTGGTCGCCGTGGATGCGGCCGGGAACGTCAGCCGGACGTTGCGCTTTCCGTGAGCCATCCGTCGTAGGCCCGCTCCAGCTGCTCGAGCAGGGCGACGAGGATCGGCCCTCGTTCGAGGATCCCGCCCGTCTCCACGCGAAGGGACGTCGCCGGTGTCTGGGCCTCCGCCGGCAGCTCGTCGGCCGTCTGGTTGACGTTCACGCCGATGCCGAGTACGACACGACCGTCCGTTGCCTCCGCGAGGACGCCTGCGACCTTGCGGCCGCCGACGAGGACGTCGTTCGGGAGCTTCACGGCGGTGACCACCGGTGTCTCACTCCGAATCGCCGCTGCAACGGCGCGTCCCGCGACCACGGACAGTTCGGGCAGCCGCGCGGGCGGGACGTCGGGCCGCAAAAGGACGGAGAGGAGGATGCTCGTTCCCGCGGGCGCGTGCCACGTTCGTCCCAGCCGCCCGCGACCTTCGCTCTGCTCGTCAGTGACCGCGACCGCCCCTTCCTCGTCGTCGTCCTCGAGCAGCCGCTGCGTGGACGCGCAGACGTCGGCATATCGATACGGTCGACCGAAGCGGCCTCGGAGGGCCGGCACGATCGTCTCCGGGGCGACGGAGTCCGCCATGTTTTTAGACTAGTCGGGGCCATGAAGCTGGCACCGCCGCTCGGGCGTGAGCAGATCGAGGAGATCCTGCCTCACCGCCCTCCGTTCCTGTTGATCGACGAGGTGCTCGAGCTGACACCCGGTGAGAGCGCGACGGCTCTCAAGCACGTTCGCGAGGACGAGTGGTACCTCGGAGGTCACTTCCCCGGCAGGCCGGTGATGCCCGGCGTTCTGATCGTCGAGGCGCTCGCACAGACCGGCGCGGTCGCGGTGCTCTCCGAGGAGGAGAACCGGGGCCGACTCGCGCTCTTCGCTGGCATCGACGACTGCCGGTTCAAGCGGATCGTCGAACCGGGCGACACGCTAGAGCTGCGCTGCGAGCTCGAGCGCGTGCGCGGCCCGATCGGTCGCGGCCGCGCGGAGGCTCGCGTCGACGACGCGCTCGCGTGTCGCGCGACGCTCACGTTCGCGGTGGAGTCGTCGTGATCGGGAAGACGCACGGCGTGCGCGTCTCGATCACGGGTCTCGGCGCGTACGTCCCCGACCGGGTGCTCTCGAACGACGAGCTGTCGCGGATCGTCGACACATCGGACGAGTGGATCATGGAGCGAACCGGCATCCGCGAGCGCCGTATCGCCGCGCCGGAGGAAGCGCTGACCGACCTCGCGCTCCCCGCCGCACGTGCCGCGCTCGCGCAGGCCCAGGTCGAAGCGCACGACCTCGACCTGCTGCTGTGCGCGACGGTCACGCCCGACATGATGTTCCCGACCGCGAGCGCGCTGCTCGCAGACGCACTGTCGGCGTCCGATGCGGCGGCCTACGACCTGCTCGCAGGCTGTACGGGCTTCGTCTACGCGGTCGTGCAGGCCTATTCCATGATCGCCTCGGGCCTGGCCGAGCGGGCGCTGGTCGTCGGCGGCGACGTTCTCTCACGCATTCTCGACTGGACCGATCGATCGACTGTGGTGCTGTTC
Organism: Gaiellaceae bacterium; assembly: GCA_035623685.1. GTDB lineage: Bacteria > Actinomycetota > Thermoleophilia > Gaiellales > Gaiellaceae > 3-1-20CM-4-69-9. Next base: position 27,192 of record DASPSY010000044.1, on the reverse strand, counting down.
GGCGACGGAGCCGGAGCGGTGGTGATGGAGAAGGTCGACCGGGGAGGATTCCTGGGATTCGAGCTCGGCGCAGACGGTGCCGGCGGCGTCCACCTCTCGCTGCCCGGCAGCGGTTCGCGAAGGATCGAGGACGCCGCGGCGAACGGATACGTGCACATGAACGGGCGCGAGGTCTTCAAGTTCGCCTCACGGGTGCTGGTGTCGTCGGCGAAGGCGGTGCTGGACGAGTGCGGCGTCGGGGTAGAGGATGTCGACGTGTACGTCCCCCACCAGGCCAACGTCAGGATCATGAACCACGCCCGCGAGCGGCTCGGCATCCCCTCCGACCGGATGGTCGTTAACGTTGACCGCTATGGCAATACCTCCTCGGGCTCGATCCCGCTCGCGCTGGCCGAGGCGCAGGCGGACGGCCGCCTGTCGGCCGGGAAGCTGGTCCTGATGACCGGCATGGGTGCCGGGCTCACCTGGGGCTCCGCGCTCCTCGAGTGGACCGAGCCGAAGGCCGCATGACGGGGAAGATCGCCTTCTGCTTCCCTGGACAAGGCTCACTCGAGTCCGGGATGGCACGGGAGTTCGCGCAGACCGTTCCCGAGGCGCGTGAGGTGCTCGAGCTCGGGAGCATCGCCTCCGGCCTCGACCTGATCTGGCTCACGTACGACGCATCCGAGGAGGAGCTCGTCGAGACGGAGGTGCAACAGCCGGCGCTCGTCGCCACGAGCCTCGCGATGCTCGCGGCGATCCGCAAGCGCGGGATCCACCCCGACTACGTCGTCGGTCACTCGGTCGGCGAGTTCGCTGCGCTGGCCGCGGCCTCGGTGATCAGGGTGGAGGAGGCGATCGAGCTCGTACGCGAGCGCGGTCTGGCGATGGCGGAGGCCGCGCGCCGACATCCCGGCGGGATGGCCGCGATCCTCGGGCTCGAGGACGAGGCGGTCGAGGGAATCTGTCGGCGAATCCTCAACGTGTGGCCGGCGAACTACAACTGCCCCGGCCAGGTGGTCGTCTCCGGCGAGCACGCGTCGATCGAGGAAGCATGCGCTGCGGCAGAGGCTGCCGGCGCGCGTCGCGCGGTCAAGCTCAAGGTTTCGGGTGCGTTCCACAGCCCGCTCGTCGCGCGCGCTGCCGACCGGCTACGGCCCGCACTGGACCGGGTGAAGTTCGCAGAGCCTGCAGCGCCGTTCATGTCGACGGTGACGGCTCGGATGGAGAGCGCGAGGCGGATGGGCCCGCTGCTGCTCGACCAGCTGACCGCTCCGGTCCGGTTCACGCAGGCTGCTCAGGGGCTCGTCAAGGAAGGCGTGAACACGTTCGTCGAAGTCGGTCCCGGCAATGTGCTGTCCGGGCTCGTGAAGCGCATCGACCGGGGTGTGAAGACGATCTCCGTCAACACGCCGGCTGCGCTCGACCGGCTCGAGGAGACGCTGGGCGCTGCCTGAGTTCTGCTCGCTGGCAGGAAAGACGGCGTTGGTCACCGGGGGTTCGCGCGGCATCGGGGCCGCGATCGTCCACGAGCTGGCCCGTGCAGGGGCAACGGTGACGTTCAGCTACCACACCGGCAAGAGCGAGGCGGAGCGGGTCGTATCGGGCTCGGGCGCGACGGCGGTCGCAGCCGACGTGTCGGATGCCGAGCAGGCAAAGACACTCGTGGACGGGGCCGGTGAGCTCGACATCCTCGTGAACAACGCCGGCCTGACGCGAGACGGCCTGATTGCCCGTATGCCGGACGCAGACTGGCGCGACGTGATCGACACCAACCTCGGCGGCGTCTTCCACACCTGCCGCGCCGCGGCGCGCGGGATGATGAAACGGAGGGCCGGCGCGATCGTCAACGTCTCGTCGATCGTCGGCCTGCACGGGAATCCGGGCCAGACGAACTACGCTGCCTCGAAGGCGGGGATCATCGGCTTCACGAAGTCGCTGGCGCGCGAGCTCGGGACGCGTGGGGTCCGCGCGAACGTCGTCGCGCCGGGCTACGTCGACACCCGGTTGACCCAGGTGATCGCGGACGAGATGAAGGAGATCATGCTCACCAACACTCCGCTGGGGCGATTCGGCTCGCCTGAGGACGTCGCGGGCGCGGTACGGTTCCTCTGCTCGGACGAGGCCGCGTTCATCACGGGCGACGTGCTGCTCGTCGACGGCGGATTGGGGATGTGAGGATCGGTGGACGAAACGATGGCGACGTGAACGGGGCAGCGGTCAACGGCAGGCGCCGGGTGGTGGTCACCGGCCTCGGAGCCGTGAGTCCGCTCGGCAACGACGTGGAGACGAGCTGGCGCAACCTGACGGACGGGAGATCGGGCGCCGCGCGGATCACGCACTTCGACCCGTCGCCGTTCGTCGTCAACTTCGCGTGCGAGCTCAAAGACTTCGATGCCGCCGAGTGGCTCGACCGCAAGCAGGCGAGGCGCATGGATCGCTTCGCGCAGATGATCGTGGCGGCTGCGCGCCAGGCCGAGGCGGACTCGGGGATCGACATCGCCGGCGAGGGCGACCGGATTGGCGCGTCGATTGCGACCGGCATCGGCGGGTTGCAGTCGTATCAGGACTGCTACGACACGCTGCTCGAGCGCGGCCCGGATCGGGTCAATCCGTTCGCGATCCCGTGCATCATCCCGAACATGGGGGCGGGCTGGGTGTCGATGGAGCTCGGCACGCGCGGGCCGCTTTCCTCCCAGTGCACCGCGTGCGCAGCGTCCAACATGGCGATCGGGGACGGCACCGACCAGATCCGTCTCGGCCGCGCCGACGTGATGCTCTGCGGCGGAACGGAGGCGGCGATCAACGAGGTCGGCATCGCCGGCTTCGGTGCGATGCGGGCGCTCTCGCGCCGCAACGACGACCCGGAGCGCGCGAGCCGTCCCTTCGACGCGCACCGCGACGGATTCGTGATGGGCGAGGCCGCGGCAGTCGTCGTGCTGGAGGAGCTCGAGCACGCGCAGGCTCGCGGCGCACGCATCTACGCCGAGGTTGCCGGCTACGGCGTGTCCTCGGACGCGACGCACATCACCGAGCCTGATCCGACGGGCGAGAACCCGGCGCGCGCGCTCGTGAATGCACTGCACGACGCCAGCATCGATCCGGGCGAGGTGGACTACATCAACGCGCACGGAACGTCCACGCCGCTGGGCGATGCGAGCGAGACCCGTGTGATCAAGAAGGCGCTCGGCGAGGAGAACGCACTGGCGACGCCGATCTCGTCGACGAAGGGCGCGACCGGGCACTGCCTCGGCGCGGCCGGTGCGATCGAGGCGGTGTTCACGACGCTCGCGATCCGCGACGGCAAGCTGCCGCCGACGATCAACCAGGAGGCACCGGATCCCGAGTGCGATCTCGATTACGTCCCGAACGAGTCGAGGGACGCCGACGTGCGCGTCGCGATCTCGAACTCCTTTGGCTTCGGCGGGCACAACGCGTGCGTCGTCCTGAAGCGCGTCGACTGAGCAGGGCCGCTCTGTGAGCGCGACCCTGCCCGACGGCTTCCGCAGCCGCCGGCCGGTGGACGGCGACGTCGACATCGTCGCGAGGATCATCAGAGCCGAGGAGCAGGCCGTTCGCGGCGATTCGACGTGGGGAGTGAGCGAGACGAGTCAGTGGTGGCAGCTGAGCAATCACGACGACGGAACCTGGATCGTCGAGACCGAGCGCGGCGCGCCTGCCGCGTTTGCGGCGACGATCGACAGCGCCGACTCGTCGGAGTGCTGGGCCGCCGTGCTTCCCGAGTTCCGCGGTCGTGGGCTCGCGACAGCGCTGATCGGGCTGACCGAGCAGCGCGCTCGCGCGCGAGGATTCGCCCGCATGAAGGTCGGTGCGTTCGTCGAGAACGACCTTGCGCTGAGACTCTTCGACGAGCTCGGGTATCGGGAGGTCCGCCACTACCTCCAGATGCGGGTCGCGCTCGACGGGCAGCTCGAGGAGCCGCGCTGGCCCCCTGGGATCAACGTCGCGACGTTTCGCCGCGAGGATGCGCGCGCGTTTCACGCCGCGTTCGACGAGGCGTTCGCAGAGGAGTGGGACTTCCATTCGCTGCCTTTCGACGAGTGGAAGGCGTTCCGGCTGGAACGCGAGGATGTCGATCTCTCGCTGTGGTTCGTCGCCTGGGACGGAGTGGAGATCGCGGCCGTGTGCCGGTGCGAGCGCCAGCACGGAGGCGGCTGGATCGGCGGCATCGGCGTGCGCAAGCCCTGGCGGCGCCGCGGCATCGGCCTCGCACTCCTGCAGCACGCCTTTCTCGAGTTCGCACGTCGCGGGGAGCCCCACGTCAGCCTCGGCGTCGACGCCGAGAACCCCACCGGGGCGACTGTCCTCTACGAGCGTGCGGGCATGCGCGTGGTCACGGACGAGGTGGTCTTCGAGAAGGAGCTGACGTGAGCCGGCTGCGCGCCAAGTGTCCGTCGTGCAAGACGTTCACCGCCGTCGCGCTCGGGCCGGACTACGAGTGCCACTCGTGCGGCCGCTCCTACACGGCAGGGCTCGTGCGCGTGCCGCAGGCATGGGGCGAGGGCGGCGAGGCGATGGCGGAGGCAGCATGGCTCGAGCTCCCCTATCCCGAGGCCGTCGTCGTCGAGGCGGACTCGCTCGAGGAGCAGTCGCTCGCGCTCGCCGCGGACCTGCCGCAACGGCCGCTCGTCTTGGGCGGCTGCTGCTGCTCGCACGTCGGTGCCGTCGAGGGCCTGGCCGCGCGCGAAGGCCGAATCGCGCTGATCTGGATCGACGCGCACGGCGATCTGAACACGCCGGAGTCGTCACCCTCGGGCAACCTGTGGGGGATGCCGCTCCGGATGCTCCTCGACTCGGGTGCGGTGGACGAGCAGGACACGGTCCTCGTCGGCGCTCGAAGCCTCGACCCGCCAGAGCGGGAGTTCCTCGCCCGCAGTCGTGTGCACACCGAGACCGAGGGCATCGCAGACGCCTTGCAGGACGTCGACGCGGCGTACGTGGCGCTCGACCTGGACGTGCTCGACCCGGCCGAGCTCTCCGTCTTCGTGCCCGAGCCGGACGGCCTCTCGCTCGACGAGCTCGAGGGGATGCTGGCGGACATCCGCGGCAGAACGAACGTTCTCGGCGCAGGGCTGACCGGTTTGACCTTCGAGCCGTCGAACGTCGAGCCGCTCGCCCGGCTGGCGGCTGCTCTGGGCGTCTGACTCGGCCTCGCGGGCCGGAGTCTAAGATCGATCCATGGCTTCCCGGATCGATGTCTCGATCGAGCACCGCGACGTGCCCGAGCCGTCCGGGAAGAAGCATCCGAACACGTGTCCCGGCTGCGACTCCCACTACCGCGACGACGAGCTCGACGCAACCCTGTGGGTCTGTCCGCAGTGCGATCACCACTTCCCGATGCAGGCACGCACGCGCATCGCCTCGCTGTCGGACGAAGGCTCGTTCGTCGAGGAGGCGACGGACGTCCGGAGCGAGGACCCGCTCCAGTTCTTCGACCTGCGTCCGTACACGGAGCGACTCGCAGAGGCCGAGTTGAAGACGAACCTCGGCGAGGCAATGGTGATCGGCCAGGCGCAGGTGGACGGGAGCGCTTGCGAGCTCGCGGTCATGGACTTCGCGTTCATGGGCGGCTCGATGGGGAGCGCGGTCGGCGAGAAGTTCTCGCGCGCCTGCGACAGCGCGGCCGAGCGTGGCGTCTCTCTCGTCGCCGTCACGTCGTCGGGCGGCGCGCGCATGCAGGAGGGGATCCTCTCGCTCATGCAGCTGCCGAAGACCGTGTGCGCAGTGGAGGATCTCAAGGACGCAGGGGGCGCGCTGATCACGGTGATGGCGCATCCGTCGACGGCTGGAGTCCTCGCGAGCTTCGCCAGTCTCGGCGACGTCATCGTCGCCGAGCCGCACGCGCTGATGTCGTTCGCCGGGCCTCGCGTCGTGCAGCAGACCACGCGCGAGAAGCTCCCGGACGACTTCGGTCTCTCCGAGTCGAACTATCGTCTCGGCCACGTCGACGCAGTGCTGCGACGTCCCGACGTGAAGCCCTACGTCGCCCGCTTGCTGCGGTTGCTTTCGAAGAATGGCGACTGACCAGGAGCTCCGCCTGCGTGAGCGCCTCGCGCGCCTGCGTAACGTCAGCCTGCTCGGCGGCGCTCGCGTCTCCGGCGAGCTCGAGAAGCTCGAGCGCCAGCTCACCCGTATCGCCGACGAGACGACCGACGAAGACATCTGGCGGTCGGTCGAGCTCGCGCGGCACGACGAACGCCCGTACTCACTCGACTACGTCGAGCGTTTGCTCGACGACTGGGTCGAGCTCCACGGCGACCGGGTGCGTGCCGACGATCACGCGATCGTGGCCGGGCTCGGCCGGCTGGACGGACGAACGATCGCGCTGATTGGTCATCAGAAGGGGCGCGACATCAAGGATCGAATCGACCGCAACTTCGGTTCGGCGCATCCCGAGGGCTACCGCAAGGCGATGCGCGTGATGCAGCTCGCCGACCGCCACGATCTGCCGATCGTGACGCTCGTGGACACGCCCGGGGCGTATCCGGGAGTCGCGGCCGAGCAACACGGCCAGGGCGGGACGCTCGCCCGCGCGCACGAGCTGATGGCCCGGCTCGACACGCCGGTCGTGACCTGCATCATCGGGGAGGGCGGCTCGGGGGGCGCGTCGGCGCTCGCACTGGCTGACCGCGTGCTGATGCAGGAGAACGCGATCTACTCCGTGATCTCGCCGGAAGGGTGTGCCGCGATCCTGTGGCGGGACGCCGGCGAGGCGAAGAAGGCCGCGGCCGCGTTCAAGCCGGACGCCCTGCACTGCCTCGACCTCGGCGTGATCGACGGGATCGTCGCCGAGCCGGAGGGTGGCGCCCACACCGATCACGACGAGGCGGCGCGGCTGCTCGGCGAGGCGCTGCGGGAGGCGCTCGACGAGCTCGAGCCCGTCCCCGTGGACGAGCTGAAACGCAGGCGCAGAGCCAGATACCGGTCGATGGGCGTCTACGCCTGAGACAACGCGCGGCTGCGCAACGCGAACTTCAAGCTCCAGTAGGATCACTCAGATTTATGGCGCAATAGGCCCGCACCTCTCCACAACATCCACAGCCTTATCCCCGGATCTCGCACATGCCTCCCTCGGCCAAGCGTCAAGCTCCAGACGTGAGCTCTCGGCTCTCCGAGTACGAGCGCAAGCGCGATCCGACGCGGACCCCTGAGCCGTTCTCGCGCCGCGGGCGGGGGTCGGAGGCTCCGACGTTCGTGGTGCAGCGACACGACGCGCGACGGCTGCACTACGACTTCCGGCTCGAGCGGCACGGTGCGCTCGCCAGCTGGGCGGTGCCGAAGGGCGTCCCGCTCGCGCCCGGCCAACAGCACCTCGCCGTCCACGTCGAGGACCACCCGCTCGACTACGCGTCGTTCGAGGGCGAGATCCCGAAGGGCGAATACGGCGCCGGCACGGTCGAGGTCTGGGATCGGGGGACGTACGAGCTGCTCGAGGAGAAGCGCGATGGCGGCCTGACGGTGCGACTCGAGGGTGAGCGTCTCCGCGGGATCTGGGCGCTCGTGCCGGCATCGCTCGGCGGCGACCCGAAGAACTGGCTGATCCTGAGGAAGCGCGACGACGACGACGCCGTCGCAGGTACGGCTCAGGTGGGCATCGCCTCGTATGCGCCGATGCTCGCGACGCTCACGAAGGACGTTCCGCGCGGAGCCGGGTGGGCGTTCGAGGTGAAGTGGGACGGCTACCGGGCACTCGTGCGCGTCAGTGGCGGCGAGGCGACGCTGACCAGCCGCAACGGGCACGACCTGACCGCTCGGTTCGCGCAGGTCGCGCGTGCGGTGGAGCAGGCGGTGAGGACGACGGACTGCGTCCTCGACGGCGAGGTCTGCGCGCTGGACGAGGAGGGACGATCGAGCTTTTCCGCGATGCAGCAGGGCAAACCCGAGACGCCGATCGTCCTCTACGTCTTCGACGTGCTCGAGGTCGAAGGGGAGTCGCTCGTCGGGCTGCCGTTCGTCGAGCGTCGCAAGCGCCTCGCGGCGCTCATCGACAAGCGAAACCGAACCGTTCGCCTCTCGGAGACCTTCGAGGACGGGGACGCGCTGTTCGCCGCCGCGCAGCAGCAGCAGCTGGAGGGGATCGTCGCCAAGCGCCTCGACTCCCGCTACAGGGGCAGCCGGTCGCGCGACTGGCTGAAGATCAAGACGCACGGCAGGCAGGAGTTCGTGATCGCCGGGTTTACGAAGGGGACAGGCCAACGTGCTGCGAGCTTCGGTGCGCTCGTGCTCGGCTACTTCCGCGACGACGAGCTCGTGTACGCCGGCAACGTTGGCACGGGTTTCAACCACCGCGAGATCGACCGCTTGCTCGGCCTGCTGCGTCCGTTGCGGCGCCCGACGTCGCCGTTCCGCGACGTGCCGAAGATGCCGAAGGTCCGGGCCAGCGACGTCACGTGGGTCGAGCCGGAGCTCGTCTGCGAGGTCGAGTTCGCCGAGTGGACGCACGACGGCCGGCTGCGAGCGCCGTCGTACCAAGGCCTACGCGAGGACAAGCATGCGGGCGCAGTCCTGCGCGAGGACGAGCCGCTTCCCGACCGGATCGTCAAGGGTCGCCGCGAGCTCAAGCTGTCCAATCTCGACAAGGTGTTCTTCCCCGTCGAGGGGATCACGAAGGGCGACCTGCTCGAGTACTACCGCGCGATCGCGCCCGTGCTCGTGCCACACCTGAAGGACCGGCCGTTCACGATGATCCGCTATCCCGACGGCATCGAGGGCAATCACTTCTTCCAGAAGGACGCGCCCTCTCACATGCCCGAGTGGATCGAGACCTTCCACGCGCGGGTGTCGACCCGCGAGTCTCCGAGACGAAGACGTTCGGTGGATTTCCCGGTCGTCAACGATGAGCTGGCGCTGCTCTGGATGGTGAACATGGGCTGCATCGACCTGAACGCGTGGTACTCGCGCGTCGACAGGCCCGAGCGACCCGACTTCGTGCTGTTCGACCTCGACCCGTCACCCGACGTTGGTTTCGCGGAGACCGCGGAGGTCGCGTTGCTCGTCAAGCAGGCACTCGACGCATTCGGCCTCGTCGGGTATCCAAAGACCTCGAGCGGCGAGGGAATGCACGTGCTCGTTCCAGTCGAGCGTCGCTACTCGTACGCGGACACGCGAGAGTTCGCCGAGATCGTCGCGCGCGCGATCGCGAGCACGAACCGAGGTCTTGCGACCACCGAGTGGACGAAGTCGAAGCGGCGCGGCGTGCTGATCGACGCGAACCAGAACGGCGAGGGAAAGACGATCGCGTCCGTCTACTCGGTGCGGCCGCGTCCCGGCGCACCCGTCTCGACGCCCTTGCGCTGGGACGAGGTCACCCCCGAGCTCGACCCGCTGTCGCTCACGATGAACGTCGTCCGCAGACGCGTCCGCGACTACGGCGACCTCTTCGCGGGCGTGCTCGGGACGAGGCAGCGCATCGACCGGGCGTTGAAGGCGTTCGCGGGCTAGGGGCGCGAGACCTCGTCGAGCCGCCGCGCGAGGAACTCGCGCTCGGGCTCGCTGGTCGTCAGCGCGAGCGCCCGCCGGTAGGCGTCGCCCGCCTCGTCGTGTCGATCGAGTCGCCGCAGGAGGTCGGCCCGGGCGGCGTGGTACAGGTGGTAGTCGTCGAGCGACAGTCCGTCCATCAGCGCGAGACCTGCATCCGGGCCCTCGGCCATCGCGACGGCGACGGCGCGGTTGAGCTCGACGACCGGTGACGGTGAGACGCGCGACAGCTCGTCGTAGAGCCGTGTCAGCGCGGGCCAATCGGTCTCGTCCTCGGCGTGCGCCGCCGCGATCGCCGCCTGTAGCTGGTACGAGCCGATCCGGCGGAGCTGCAGCGCGCGGGTGAGCGCCGTCCGTCCGGCGGCGATCTCGTCCAGGTCCCAGAGGCGTCGGTCCTGGTCGGCCAGCAGGACGAGCGAGCCGTCGTCCGCGAGCCGTGCGTCGCGGCGCGAGTCCTGCAGCAGCATGAGCGCCTCGAGACCGTGCGCCTCGGGTTCGTCCGGCATCAGCCGCGTGAGTATGCGGGCGAGTCGGATCGCCTCGACGCAGAGATCGTGGCGGACCGGTGGTCCGTAGCCCTCGTTGAAGACGAGGTAGACGACCGCGAGCACCGCCTGCAGGCGAGCGGGCAGTGCCTCGTCCGGCGGGACGCGAAACGGGATACCGGCGTCGCGTATCTTCCGCTTCGCTCGCACGAGCCGCTGCGCCATCGTCGGCTCGGGCACGAGGAACGCAGCGGCGATCTCCGGTGTGGTCAAGCCACCGAGCGTGCGCAGCGTGAGCGCAACCTGGGCATCCGTCGACAGCGCCGGGTGGCAACACGTGAAGATCAGGCTCAGACGCTCGTCGGGGATCGAGCTCACGGCGTCGTCCTCTTCATCCGAGGGAAGTTCCGCGAGGCGCCGCAGCAGCTCGGTCTTCTGCCGGAGGGTCCTGTCCCGCCGGATCCGGTCGAGCGCGCGGTTGCGCGCGGCGGTGAGGATCCATGCGCCAGGGTTGTCCGGCTCGCCGTCACGCGGCCAGCGCTCGAGCGCGGTGGCGAACGCGTCCTGCACCGCGTCCTCGGCGAGCGCGAAGTCGCCGAGAACGCGGATCAGGACCGAGACGGTGCGTCCCCACTCCTCGCGGAAGACCGACTCGACCGCTACGTCTGGACGAGCGGACGTATCTCCACCGATCCCCGGGAGACGAGTGGCACGCGCTCGGCGAGCGCGATCGCCTGGTCGAGGTCCTTGCAGTCGGCGAGGAAGTAGCCGCCGAGCAGCTCCTTCGTCTCGGTGAACGGCCCATCGGTGACCATGGTCTCGCCGTCCCGCACGCGGACGACACGACCCTTTGCGGGATCCTCGAGCTCGAGCCCGCTGCACTCGATGCCCTGCTCGCCGATCCAGCCGAAGAGGTCGTTCCAGCGCGGGATCTCCTCGGCGCGGGCCTTCGCGGACTCCTCGGGCGAGAGGCGGTACCAGGTCTCGACGTCGCGGGCGTCGTTGTTGAGGAGCAGGAGGTACTTCATGCCGCTGACTCCTCGAACGCCGCGCGCACCTCGACTGCTCCCGTCACCGCAGCGGGGATCTGCGCTGCCAGTTCGGCTGCTTCGTCGAGGCTGTCACACTCGAGCAGGTAGAAGCCTCCGAGCTGTTCCTTCGTCTCTGCGAACGGGCCGTCGGTGACGATCGTCTCGCCGTCCTTCACGCGCACGGTCGTCGCCGAGCGCGTTGGAGCCAGCTCTGCGCCCTCGAGCACCTTGCCGCCGGCGGACTCGCCGAAGGCGCGGTACTTGGCGTACATCGCCTTGCGCTCGGCCTCGGGGGCTCCGTTCCACCTCCCCTCGTCGCCGTAGATGAGGGCAAGCACCTTCATGTCGTCTCCTTTCGTCGCTGTCGAGACTACGACGAACGGGAGGCGCTCGAATCGACACCGAGATCCTTGACGAGGTAGCGCACGGTGTCGTCTACCTCCACCGGCTCTCCCCGAATCGGTCGTGGCCACGTGTGCGGGCGAGCGCCTCCGCGGCGCCTGTCAGAGCGGTGGCGATCTCCTCGCCGCCGATCAGGAAGGACGTAGACGTCCTGGATCTCGGGGACGCCGAGCCTCGTCCCGCCCCACGCGAAGTGGGCATGGCCGAGCGGGTCGTCGCCGTCCCACGCCACTAGGTAGGTTCCTGCGCCGTCCAGCCGGTGCAGCGGCAGCGCGGCGTCCACGCGCTCGATGTCGACCGGTGTTAGCTCGCGGATGTCGATGCCGCCACCAGCCGTCGCAGGAGGGTGAGCGCGCCGTCCTTGTCGAGCATCTCGTTCAGGTTGCCGCACTTCGGCGACTGGACACACGACGGACAACCGTCCGCGCAGGGACAGCCTTCGAGCATTCGCGCCGTGTCGCCCACCCACCCCTCGAAGGCCCCGAAGCCCCGCTCGGCGATCCCCACCCCGCCGGGGTGCCCGTCGTAGACAAACACCGTCGGCCGGCCGGTTTGCGCGTGGACGTTCGTCGACAGGCCGCCGACGTCCCACCGGTCGCACATCGCCCAGAGCGGCAGGATCGCGATCATCGCGTGCTCCGCCGCGTGGAGGCTCGAGAGCAGCGTCGGCATCCGCTCGAGCCCCTCGAGTTGCCTGTCCGTCGGGACATACCACACCGCCTCCGTCTCGAAGCTCGTCTCGGGCAGGTCGAGCGAGACCGTCTCGAGCGTGGCCTGGTCCCGCACGGACTTCTTCTTGTACGCGACGACCTGCTCCGTGACCGAGATGCGGCCGAACGTGAGCTCGAGGCCGCAGCGTCGCTCGCTACGGATGGGCTCCTCGATCGTCGTGTCCGTCTCCTTCTTCGCCTGCGTGTAGTAGTCGCCGCTGTAGGGAGTGACGATCGCGGTGCGGGTGGCGAGGTCGAGCTCGTGGACGAGGTAGCCCTCGCCGAGGTGGAGGTAGACGGCGCCCTCATGCACCGTCGAGTAGGCGCGCTCGCGCTCGACCACACCGAGGATGGCTCCGCTCTGCGCCTCGACGACGGCGAAGGAGTCCGGGGTGGCCGACCGGAGGCTCGTCTGTGCGGCGGGGTACTCGCGGCCGGCCCAGACGTACCCGGTCTTCGTGTGCCGCAAGTCGGGGAGCTGCGCCGCCCTTTCGAGCGCCTCGTCGCCCAGTGTTGCGCGATCGTCGTCGTCGAGAGGCGCTTCGAACGCCGCCGCTCGCACGTGCCCGTCGAGGACGCGCGGGTTGGTGTGATCGAGGATCGCGGCCTCGACGCTGCGGTCGAGCAGCGCAGAGGGCTCGCGCATGAAGTACTGGTCGAGCGCGTCCTCCGAGGCGACGAGGATCGCAAGGCCGTGCCCCCGTCGGCCCGCTCGCCCCCACTGCTGGCGAAGCGATGCGACGGTTCCCGGGAACCCGACGGAGATCGCGCAGTCGAGCAGGCCGATGTCGATGCCGAGCTCGAGCGCATCCGTCGCGGAGACGCCGAGCAGCTCGCCCTCGACCAGCCGCCGCTCGATCTCGCGCCGCTGGGCCGGCGTGTAGCCGGCACGGTAGGGAGCGAGCCGCCTTCCCGTCGCGCCGTCCACGCGGTCGACCGTGAATCTGTGGATGAGCTCGGCGGCCTTGCGGCTCTTGGAGAAACAGATCGTTCGGAGTCCGCGCGACGTCAGCGCCGCCATCAGACGCGATGCCTCGCCGAGCGGGCTCGCGCGCATTCCGAGCTCGGCGTCGAGAAGCTCGGGATTCCACAGCGCGACCGTCCGCTCGGAGCGCGGAGCTGCATCGCAGTCGATGACGGTGGCCTCGACACCCGCGAGCTCGGACGCGAGCTCGCCCGGGTTCGCAATCGTCGCAGATGCGAACAGCAGCTGCGGCTGCGCGCCGTACACCCCGGCGAGCCGGCGCAGCCGGCGCAGCACGTTCGCAACGTGGGAGCCGAACACGCCGCGGTAGACGTGCGCCTCGTCGACGACGACGTAGCGGAGGTTGTGGAGCACGTCCGCCCAGCGGTCGTGGTGCGGCAGCACGCCGACGTGCAGCATGTCGGGGTTCGTCAGGACGACGTTCGCCCAGCGCCGAACGTGTCCGCGCCGCTCGATCGGCGTGTCGCCGTCGTAGATCGCGGCGCGTACGTTCGGCGCTCGCAGCTCCCCAAGCGCGCGTGCCTGGTCTTGCGCAAGCGCCTTCGTCGGGTAGAGGTAGAGGGCGCGCGCCTTCGGGTCGCGCGCGATCGCGTCCAGCACGGGCAGGTTGAACGCCAGCGACTTCCCGGAAGCCGTGCCCGTCGCAAGGACGAGGTGCTCACCGCGCGCTGCGATCTCCCACGCGTGGCGTTGGTGTGTGTAGAGACCGCCGACGGGGAGCGCCGCGCGCACGCGGGGATCGAGCTCGTCGGGGAGCGGCACGATCTCGGCTTCGAGAGCAGCGACCGACTCGACGTGCGCGAGCTCCTCGCCGTCGAGCAGGTCGTCCCAGGTGACCGCGTCGGTCGTCGTCACTCGGTCGGAGTGAAGAGCGTGAGCTGGGTTCCGTCGGGTGCCTCGAGCCTCACGTTGCGATCGTTCCACGGCGTCGTGACCGGTCCGCCGAGGCGAGCCGCGCCTGCCGCCTCGAGCGCCTCCGCGAGCGCGGCGCTGTCCTCCACCTCGATCGCCAGGCGCACCGGTCCCGCGACGCGGCGGCCGACTTCGATGCGGTCGATCTCGGCCGCCTGCCCTTCGTCGACCAGCTCGATCGTGGCGCGGCCTGCCGACAGCAGCACGACGCGCCCGTTGTCGCTCGGCCACTCGGCCTCGACCTCGAAGCCGAGTGCGTCCCGGTAGAAGAGCAGCGCTTCGTCGAAGTCCTTCACCGTGAGCACGAGTCGGAGTTCTCTCTCGTCGGGCATCAGCGACACGGTACCCTGGTCCATCCGGGGTGCCCGCTGGGCTGAGATCACACCCGTCGAACCTGATCCGGTTCGGACCGGCGAAGGGAGCGTAGTTCGGACATGGTTCCACGCTTGTTGACGATTGCGACATCCGACTCTGGAGGAGGCGCAGGCATCCAGGCGGACCTGAAGGCATTCGCAGCAGCGGGGTGCCACGGGATGTCCGTGCTCGTCGCGTTGACCGCCCAGAACACGACGTCGGTCACCGCCGTGCACACGGCCCCGCCAGACTTCGTGCGCGCGCAGCTCGCTGCAGTGTTCGACGACATCGGTGTCGACGCTGCGAAGACGGGGATGCTGTTCTCGCGCCCGCTGATCGAGACGGTCGCGGACTATCTCGCCGAACATCCGGTCCCGCTCGTGGTCGACCCCGTCATGGTTGCGAGCTCGGGGGCGCGCCTCCTCCAGGAGGATGCCGTGCTGACGCTCGTCGACCGCCTGTTCCCGCTCGCGACGGTGGTGACGCCGAACTTCGCGGAGGCACGCGTGCTCGCAGGGGAGGGACCGCCTGCGGAACTCGCCAGGCGCGTGCACGAGCTCGGCGCGCCGGCGGTCATCGTCACGGGTGGTCACGCCGACGAGCCCGGCGACTGGCTGTTCGCAGACGGCGAGGCGGTTCTTGTCGAGACAGAGCGCCACGACGTCGCCGCTACGCACGGCTCGGGCTGTACGCACTCGGCCACGCTCGCTGCGTGTCTCGCCAAGGGAATGAGCCTGCTCGATGCCGCGCGGGCCGCCGCGCGTGCGGCCTCGGAGGCGGTGCGTCACGGGCTCGCGGGGCTCGGTGCCGGCGAGGGGCCGGTCGACGTGCTGGACGTGAGTGGATTCGCGTGAACGTCTCGCCCGGCGAGGGACTGGGGACGATCCGCGAGCGAAGACCCCTTGTCCACCAGATCACGAACTACGTCGTCATGAACGAGACCGCGAACGCGACGCTGGCACTCGGCGCACTCCCGGTGATGGCGCACGCCGTCGAGGAGGTCGAGGAGATGGTCGCGCTCGCCGGTGCGCTCGTGATCAACATCGGCACCTTGTCGCCCCGCTGGGTCGAGGCGATGCTGCTTGCCGGGAAGGCGGCGAATGCGGGGGACGTCCCCGTCGTCCTCGATCCTGTCGGTGCTGGTGCGACCACCTATCGGACGGAGACGGCAAACCGAATTCTCGACGAGGTGCGCGTCAGCGTGCTCCGCGGCAACGCGGGCGAAGTCGCCACGCTGCTCGGAGTCGAGGCGGAGGTCCGCGGTGTCGAGTCGATCGGTGTGAGTGGCGAGCCTGGCGAGCTCGCCCGTGCGACCGCGAAGAGCAGGGGGCTGGTCGTGTCGGTGACCGGCGCTCTCGACCACGTCTCGGACGGGGAGCAGGTGGTTGCGATCTCGAACGGCCACGAGTTGCTCGGCACGGTTACGGGGACCGGGTGCATGTCGTCGGCGATCACCGGCTGCTTCCTGGCCGTTCGCCCGGAGGAGCCGCTCCAGGCGGCGACCGAGGCGCTCGCCGCATTCGGGGTGGCGGGGGAGGACGCAGCCCGGACTGCGCACGGCCCGGGTAGCTTCCACGTCAACCTCTACGACGCACTTGCCGCGCTCGATCCGGCGACGCTCGACGGACGGGCGCGAGTCTCCGCATGAAGCTGCACGTCCTCGTCGACGACCTCGAGACCGCCAGGATCGCGATCGACGGTGGCGCGAGCGTCGTGCAGTGGCGTCTCAAGGATGCCGCGCGCGTCGACGTCGTCGAACGCGGCCGCGCGACGCGGGGGCTGTGTGCCAGACACGGGATTCCGTTCGTGGTGAACGACGACGTCGAAGCGGCGCTGATGCTCGGTGCCGACGGTGTCCATCTCGGCCGCGGAGACGACGGGGCGGCGCGTGCCAAGGAACACGGGCTCCTGCTCGGCATCTCGGTGTCGAGCGTCCAAGAGGCGAAGGAGTCGGCGCTGGCCGACTACCTCGGCGCCGGGCCGATCTGGGCGACGCCGTCGAAACCCGATGCGGATTCGCCGATCGGCCTCGACGGTCTCCGGGAGATCTGCGACGCGGTCGCCGTTCGCGTGGTGGCGATCGGAGGCATCGACGCCTCCAACGCCGCGGACTGCATTCGTGCCGGCGCCGTCGGCGTCGCCGTGATCCGTGCTGCTCGCGACGCTGCCGCGCTGTCGAGAGTGCTCGATGAAGCTCTCTGAACTGGGGGAGCGTGGACTGCTGGCGGAGCTCGAGCGGCGTGGCCTCGCCCGGTGCATCGCGGACGACACGGCGAGTGTCGGCGAGTTGGTGCTCACGCAGGACGCGCTCGTCGAGGGTGTGCACTTCCGCCTCGACCGGATCTCATGGCGGGAACTCGGCTGGCGCGCGGCCGCGGTGAACCTCAGCGACCTCGCGGCTGCCGGCGCGGTGCCGGAGGCCCTGCTCGTCACGTTGGCCGTGCCCGGCGACGCGTCCGTCGACGAGGTGCTCGAGCTGTACGCAGGCATGGCCGAGACCGACGTGCCGATCGTCGGCGGCGACACGACGGAGTCGCCGCAGCTCGTCCTGAGCGTGACGGCGGTCGGCCGCGCGGAACGCGTGCCGGGACGCAGCGGTGCAGTCGCCGGAGACGTCCTCGTCGTCACCGGCCCGCTCGGACGGGCGGGCGCGGCGTTTCGCAACGGGGGCTACGTCCGGCCCGAGCTGCGACTCGACGAGGGGCGAGAGCTCGCGCGCACCGCGCACGCGATGCTCGACCTCTCGGACGGGCTCGCGGTCGACTGTGCCCATCTGGCGGACCGGTCCGGCTGCGCGATCGTTGTCGAGCTCGAGCGAGTGCCGCTCGCGGACGGCGCCGGGCTCGACGATCTGGGTTTCGGCGAGGACTACGAGCTGCTGGCCGCCACTCGGGATCCCGGCCGGTTCGCCGTCGTCGGCCGGTGCGAGGAGGGCGAGGGCGTGCGCTTCACGCTCCACGGCGAGCCTCGGGAGCTCGCCGGCTGGGAGCACTTCGCCTAGAGGAGGCCGGCGACCGCCTGCTCGTAGCGCTTTCGGCGGTGCGCACCGACGAGGGTCTCGCGCACCTCGCCACCCGCGAAGAGCAGCGTCGTCGGGACTGCCAGCACGCCGTAGCGTGCGGGCGTCATGGGGTTCTCGTCGATGTTCAGCTTCGCGAACTCGACCTTGCCGCCGGTCTCCCCCTCGAGGTCTTGCAGGATCGGCTCGATCGCCTTGCACGGTCCGCACCAGGGCGCCCAGAAGTCGACGACGACGGGGACGTCCGCGTGCAGCACGTCCTGCTCGAACGACTCGTCCGTGACCTCGAACACGACGCCATCGTAGCCCTCGCTCAGAGACGCCCGGTGAGCGCACGGGCACGCAGCGCAGGCACCCGCCAGATCGCCTCCGCCACGATCGAGCGACTCATCTTCGACGTGCCTTCTTCGCGGTCGACGAAGTGGATCGGGACCTCTGTCACCCTGAAGCCGGCGCGGATCGTGCGGTAGGTCGTCTCGATCTGGAACGCATAGCCTCTTGCGTCGATCGCGTCGAGGTCGATCGTCTCGAGCACGGCACGCCGGTAGCATTTGAATCCCCCGGTCAGGTCGTGGACGGGCACGCCGAGCAGGGCCCGCGCGTACAGGGATCCGCCTGCAGAGACGAACCGGCGGACGGCGCCCCAGTTCCCGATCGACCCACCTTGCACGTAGCGCGAGCCGATCACGAGGTCGGCGTCCGCGGCCGCGGCGACGAGCCGTGGCACGTCGTCGGGGGAGTGGGAAAAGTCGCAGTCCATCTCCAGCACGAGCTCGGCGCCGCCGGCCAGCGCGCGGCGGAAGCCTGCGAGGTACGCAGGGCCGAGCCCTTCCTTGCGCTCCCGGTGCAGGACGTCGACGTAGTCGAGCTCCGCTGCGAGCCGGTCCGCGAGCTCGCCGGTCCCGTCAGGCGAGCTGTCGTCGATCACGAGCACGCGCACACCCTTGTCGCCGAGAGCACGAACCATCGGTTCGAGCGTCTCGCGCTCGTTGTAGGTCGGCAGGCAGACGACGGCGTGCACGCCCTATGGGAACACGATCGAGGCGGCTGATGCCGCGGGATGTTGCGGCGCGCGGTGGCCTCCACGTGGTGCGCGTGACGACATCGGCGGCCGTGGGAACGAACCTTGCGTTCGGTAAGACGTGTCCAAGCGCCGAAGGAGCTCCGTCACGTTCGTTCCTCTTCACCGACATCGAGCGCTCGACCGAGCTCCTCAGACGGCTGGGGACGGAGCGATATGGGGAGCTCGGAAGTCGACCGCGGATAGCATCGCCGCATGGCCGCGCTTCCGCGAAACGGCGACGTCGCCGATCAGCTCGATCTCCTCGCCGACCTGCTGGAGATCGAAGGCGAGGCCTCGTTCCGCGTGCTCGCCTACCGGCGCGCCGCGACGCGCATCCGCGAGACCGCGGGCTCGGTCGCGCAGCTCGCGATCGACGGGCGGGCCAAGGAGCTGAACGGGATCGGCAAGACGATCGAGGAGAAGATCGTCCAGGTCGTCGAGGACGGCGAGATGCACGCGCTGACGAAGCGCAAGAATCTGGTTCCACCGGACGTCGTCTTGTTCATGCGCCTTCCCGGGCTCGGGCCGAAGACAGCCGCGAGGATCTGGCATGAGCTGGGCGTGACCACCATCGACGCGTTGAAGCAGGCCGCCGAGGGCGAGCAGCTGCGGACGCTCGCGGGGCTCGGGCCGAAGACGGAGGAGCGGGTGCTGAAGGCGCTCGCGGAGCAGAAGCAGGAGCCCTCGGACCGCCGCCTGCTCGGCGACGGCCTCGCACCGTTGCTCGCAGTGGTCGCCGCGCTGCGCGACCATCCCGCCGCGGTCGAGGTGTCGGAGGCCGGCAGCGCGCGGCGCCGCAAGGAGACCTTCCGCGACCTCGACATCATCGCCACCGCGAACGACCCACAGCGGCTGATCGACGACTTCGCGGCCAGTCCGTGGGTCGTGGAGGTCGTCGCCAAGGGGCCGTCGAAGGCGACCGTCCTCTCCAACGACGGCCTTCGCTACGACCTGCGTGTCGTTCCGCCCGAGTCGTACGGCAACCTGCTCCAACACTTCACCGGGTCGAAGGACCACAACGTCGCGTTGCGCGAGCGCGCCGTCAAGGACGGGCTCTCCGTCTCGGAGTACTCGATCACGGTGGTCGAGACCGGCGAGGAGCTGTGCTTCGCCGACGAGGCGGGCGTGTACGAGCGGCTCGGCTACCAGTTCATCCCGCCCGAGCTGCGCGAGAACGCGGGCGAGCTCCAGGCCGCGCGCGAGGGGACGCTGCCCACGCTCGTCGAGCTCGGGGACATCAAAGGGGACCTGCACTGCCATTCGACCTGGTCGGACGGCAGGCACTCGCTCGAGCAGATGGCGCTTGCCGCGCGCGATCGCGGTTACGCGTACATGGCGATCACCGATCATCCGCGCGGGACGCTCGCCGAGCAGGACCTCGAGGTCGCGGCTCTCAACGAGCGGCTGAAGCCCTTCCGTATCCTGCGTGGGATCGAGGTGAACATCCGCGCCGACGGCTCGCTCTCGCTGCCCGACGAGGTGCTCGCACAGCGCGAGTGGGTCATGGCGTCGCTCCACGGAGCCTTCGACAACAGCCCGACCGAGCGGGTCCTTGCCGCGATGGAGAACCCGAACGTCGACTGCATCGGGCACCTGACGGCTCGGAAGATCAACATCCGTCCACCCGCCGACGTGAACGTCGAGCGCGTGATCGAGATGGGCCTCGAGACAGGCACGTTCATCGAGATCAACGCGCAGCCGAATCGACTCGACGTCCGCGACACGCACGCGCGTCTCGCCGGGGAGGCAGGGCTGAAGGTGCTCGTCTCGAGCGACGCGCATCAGGTCCGTGCGCTGAACCACATGGAAATGGGCGTCGCACAGGCGCGCCGCGCGTGGTTGACGAAAGAGCAAGTGCTGAACACGCGCACGTGGTCGCAGATCACGAAGCTGATGAAGTGAGCTTCCGAGAGGACGGACAGGCCGCGCTGGACTGGGCCGCGAACTACCTGGAGACCGTCGGCGAGCTGCCCGTGCTCGCGCAGGTCGAGCCGGGAGAGATCCGTGCGCGCCTGCCCGCCTCAGCGCCCGAGTACGGCGAGCCGTTCGCTGACGTCCTGCGCGACGTCGACGAGGTGCTGCTGCCGGGCATCACGCACTGGCAGAGCCCGCGCTTCTTCGCCTACTTCGCGACGACGGCGTCCGAGCCGGGGATTCTCGCGGAGCTGCTGGCCGCGACACTGAACTCCGTCTCGTTCCTCTGGCGGACGTCGCCGGCGTCGACGGAACTCGAGGCAGTGACGCTCGACTGGGTCGCCCAGCTGCTCGGACTTCCCGACGGCTGGCACGGCCACATCGAGGACACCGCCTCGACCTCGACGCTCGCCGCGCTCGCAGCTGCGCGGGAGGCGACCGGGGGGCGCGTCGTCGTTTGCTCGGAGCACGCGCACTCGGCCGTCGACAAGGCTGCGCGTCTGCTCGGACTCGAGCTGCGCAAGACCGCCGCGGACGCGGACTTCCGGCTCCGTCCCGACCGGCTCGACCTCACCGACGCTGCGGCGGTCGTCGCTACCGTCGGGACGACGTCCACAACCTCCGTCGATCCGGTCTCGCAGATCGCCGATGCCTGCGAGGAGGCGGGCGTCTGGCTCCACGTCGACGCCGCCTACGCGGGCTCGGCGTGGGTGTGTCCGGAGTTCCGCTGGTCGCAGGTCGGCGTCGAACGTGCCGACTCGCTGGTCGTCAACGCGCACAAGTGGCTGTTCACGCCGATGGACTGCTCCCTGCTCTGGTCGCGGCGGCCGGAGGCGCTGCGCGCGGCCTTCAGCCTCGTGCCCGAGTTCCTACGGACATCGGACGAGGCCGAGAGCCTCTCGGACTACGGGCCTGCGCTCGGTCGACGTTTTCGCTCGCTGAAGCTCTGGGCCGTGCTCCGTTGCTACGGCCGGGAGGGCCTCCAGGCCCGGATCCGCGAGGCGGTCCGCCTGGCCGAGCTGTTCGAGGGCTGGGTGGGGGACGAGCCGGGCTGGGAGCTCTGCGCGCCGCGGCACTTCTCGCTGGTGTGCTTTCGGCTCGACGCGTCCGACGAGGAGAACGAGGCACTGCTCGAGCGGGCGAACCGCACCGGCGAGCTGTTCATCTCACACACCAAGCTGGAGGATCAGTACGTCCTGCGACTCGCGATCGGCAACGAGCGCACGACCGAGGCCGACGTCCGACGCGCATGGGAGGTTCTGCGGCGCGAGGCACGAGGAGGGTGACATGCTGGTTTCGACGACGAACGAGATCGCGGGCTACGAGATCGTCGAGGTGCTCGGCGAGGTCATGGGGCTCACGGTGCGCTCGCGCAACATCGGCTCGCAGCTGGGCGCGGGGTTCAAGTCGATCCTCGGCGGCGAGTTGAAGGGAATGACGAAGGCACTCGTCGAGAGTCGCGAGCAGGTGATGCAGCGCATGATTGAAGAGGCCGAGGCGAAGGGCGCCGACGCGATCGCGGCGATGCGCTTCGACACCTCGGACATGGGGAACGGCTGGACCGAGATCTGCGCCTACGGGACGGCCGTCCGGACGCGACGCCTCTAGAGCGCGCGCAGCACCGTCAAGAACTCGGCGGGGGAGTCGACGACGAGATCTGCGGCACGCCGCAGCTCGTCTGGCCCCTCGTCCGACACGACCGCGATCCGGATGCCGAGCTCGAGCTGGTCGAGCGTGCGAAACGCGTCGAGGTCGGTCGTGTCGTCGCCGGCGTAGAGCGCGCGACGCAGGTCGCGCTCCGACAGCAGCCGAGCGACGGCGGTTCCCTTGTCCGCCTCGATCGGCGGCACGACCTCGAGCACCTTGCGTCCGAACCGCGCGACGAAGCCCGCGACGCGCGCGTGCTCTGCCGTACGTTCGAGCTCGGTGCGGGCGGATGCCTCGTCGTCGGCCTCCCTGAAGTGGAACGCGGCCGACAGACCTTTGTCCTCCGTCCACGGCCACGGCTCGTGTGCGAGGAACGCGTGGAGTCGCTCGCTCCACGCGTCCGCACTCGGGTCGAGCTCGAGCCCGTGGTTGCCGACGTAGACGAGCTCGGGGACTCCGACGATCCGCCGCGCATCGTCTCCCGCCCGGCCGCTGATGCACGCGACCAGCGCGTAGCGTCCGTGGAGTCGACGCAGCTCCGCACGCGTGATCTCGGGTACGCGCGCATCCTGTGGCCGGCTGACGATCGGCGCGAGGACCCCGTCCACGTCGAGCAGCACCGCGGCGCGGTCGGGCTCCTCGGCGAGACGGGCGAGCACATCCACGCCGCCTACGATACGGCGGTGCGGCTCGTCGTCATCGGCCTCGTCGCCGGGTTCCTCAGCGCGCTGCTCGGAGTCGGTGGCGGGATCGTGATCGTTCCCGCACTGATGCTCTTCGCCGCGTGGGAGACACGGAACGCGACGGCCACCTCGCTTGCGGCGATCGGCGTCACCGCGCTCTCGGGCGTGATCGCCTACGCCTTCCACGGCGACGTGAGCGTGAAGTACGCGGCGCTCGTCGGATTGCCTGCAACCTTCGGAGCGATCGGCGGTGCATCGTTGCAGCAGCGCCTGCGGACACGCACGATCGAGCTCCTGTTCGCGCTGCTCATCCTCGCGACTGCGATCTGGCTCTTCGTCAAGTGAGCATCGTCCTCGCTCTCGTGCTCGGAGGTGCGGCGGGGCTCCTCGCCGGCCTGTTCGGCGTCGGCGGAGGGATCCTCTTCGTGCCGACGCTGGTGTTGCTCGGGCTCTCACAGCACGTGGCGACAGGGACGTCGCTGCTCGCAATCCTCCCGACCGCGGTCGCGGGAACGTGGAGCCAGCAGCGCTACGGGAACGTGCGCTGGCGTGCGGCGCTCGTGATCGGCGTCGCGGCGGCGGCGATCGCGCCGCTCGGCGCGTTGCTCGCCGAGTCGCTCGGCGACCGCACGCTGCGGCGGCTCTTCGCGGTCCTGCTCGTCGTCGTGGCGATACAGCTCGCGTGGCGTGCGCGCAGGGACTGACCGAATCGTGAACAGGTGGTTGCGGAGAGGGTCCGGCCGAGGCTCGTGGCTGCATAATGGGGTGCTCGTGCCGACGCGCGTGACGCTTGCAACCGTCCTCGCCCTCGTGCTGCTCTCGACGGCGTCAGCGGGCGCCTCCGGGTGGAGGTCCGCCGCAACGGGCGGCGCGACCGCCAATGCCTACGGGATCAAGATCGTCGTCCCCGGCCAGACCGGCGGCTCGACGCCGACGGTCACGGCGCCGCCGGACTCGGTGCAGTTCAGCGGTGCGTTCTCGTACGGCGACGGCGGGCTCGTCACCGCGACGTCTGTCGACGCGAGCGTCTCGGCGGACGCAGGGACCGATGCAACGGCGTCGGCGTCGGCCGAGGTCGACTCGCTGTCGATCTTCGGTGGCGAGATCACCGCGTCGAGCGTCGTCGGCAGCGCACATGCCGTGGGCAAGCAGTCGGGAGCGTCAGGCGACACGTCGGGCACCCTCGTCAAGGATCTCGTGGCGCTCGGCCAGCCGGTGGTGACGCCCGGCCCGAGCGTGCCCCTCGCGGACTGGGGAACACTGAGCACCGTCGAGTCAGGGTCGTCCAATACCGCTGCGGACGGATACCACGGGTTCGTCACCGCACTCGACATCCGGCTCACCGCGGACCACGACGGGCTGCCGGCGGGATCCGAGATCCTCGTCGGCTACGCCGAGGTCGCCGCGCAGGCGGCACCGCCGCCTCCGCCGACGGTCACAGCGCCGTCGGCGAAGAAGAGGAACAAGCACGCGGCGACGCCGAAGGCCCCGAAGCCGACGCCGTTCTCGGGGCTCTCGGGTCCACTGCAGATCACGCCGGCACTGCGCACGCCGGGCGGTCATGTCTTCCCGGTGTACGGTCCGTCGTCGTTCACCGACACGTACGGCGCGTTCCGCGGTGACGTCTCGGGTGACTGGCACCACGGCGACGACATCTTCGCTCCACTCGGCGCGCCGGTGCTCGCCGTCGCGTCGGGAACGGTGTTCTCGGTCGGATGGAACGAGGTCGGCGGCAACAGGCTGTGGCTGCGTGACGGGGCGGGTAACGAGTACTACTACGCGCACCTCTCCGCGTACACGCCGCTCGCGCGCAACGGGATGGTCGTGACTGCCGGCGAGGTGCTCGGGTTCGTGGGGAACACGGGCGACGCGCAGACGACTCCGTACCACCTCCACTTCGAGATCCACCCGGTGTCGCTGCTCGGGATCGGATACGACGGAGCCGTCGATCCGACGAAGTACCTGCTCGCGTGGAAGCACCTCGAGAACGTCAGCTTCGCGGGCGGGAACGCATGGGCGCCGCTCGGTCACTCGGCGAACGCGCCGAAGCCAGGCGCGTTCTTGATCTCGTCCTCGGACATCTCGAGCGCCGACGGCCTCGATCCGGGGTCGCTCCAACGGGCCGTTCGCCCGTCGACGGACGAGGGGACCGGTCTGCTCGGCGTCTCGGCGCAGGTGCCGAAGCCCGCGCCGTCGGCGGGGCGGCCGACCGCTGCCGGCCGCCTGCCCTAGCTCGTCAGACTGCCTCTCCTGCCGGCATTCCCGTCGAGTTCCCGCCCTGGTACGTGAACTCGTCGCTCGACCCGAACAGCAGGTCGGACAGCCACTTGCGCGTCTGCGCGCCCGAAACCGGGTTGAAGAGGAGTCCGAGGGCGATGCCGACGAGGAGCAGCGCCGTGTTGCGGACGTGCCGCTCCTTCTTGCCCTGAACACGATCCGCGGCAGCGCGGAGCTCGTCCAGCGCCTCTCGCAGCCGAATCTGGATCTCCGGGTCCGTCGCCACGCGCGTTGCGATCGGGATCGCCCCACGTCCGCCGAGGAGATCCTCGTAGACGTCACGGGCCGACTGGAACGCGTTGCGTACGTTCTGGCGGAGCTCCTCGTCCTGCATGGCCCGCTCGATGTACGGGCGCGCGGCCGCCGTCTTGGTCAATAGTTTCTCTTTCGAGTACGTCATGCTGCGGTCGTCCTTTCCCTGAGGGTGTTTCTCTTCATTGCCACGACGAGATCCTAGGAAACACTGCCTACTTCTGCTGGCGCTTGCCGCCGCTGGCTGCGGCGGCAGCCGTTCGCCCCAGGCGATCAGCGGCACGGGCTACACCTTCTCCGCCCCCGGGGGCTGGGACGTCACCCGGGCCGCGAACCAGGTCCAGGCGGTGGAGAAGAAGGGGAGCCCCCAGCTCGTGGCCGTCTCGCGCTTCCCGTTGCTGCGGGTGTTCCGGCCTGCGCTCTGGGCGAAGGTGGTCAAGGAGCTGAACGCCGCCGCCGCCGGGATCGCCTCCCAGCAGCAGGGCGTCGTCGGCGAGTCGGGCGATCTCACGGTCGCAGGTCAACAGGCGCGCAAGTACACGATCTCGTACGAGACAAAGGGGCAGAAGCTCGAGGAGCAGCTCGTCTTCGTCCTGCGCGACAAGACGGAATACCTGCTTCTGTGTCGCTATCGGCAGGGCTCGTCTCAGGCCGCCTGCGACACGCTGGTGCGAACCTTCAAGCTGACTTAGCGGCCTGCTTGTCGCGCATCGAGACGGGCGCCGGCCCTGTCGACCGGTTTCCGTCGAATGCTGCGTCGAAGACCTGCTCGACCGAGTCGACGAGGACGAACTGGAGCTCTCTTCGCGTCTCGGCAGGGAGCTCGTGCAGGTCGGGCTCGTTCTCGCGAGGCAGGATCACGCGGCGCAGGCCTGCCCGCTGCGCGGCGAGCGTCTTCTCACGGATACCGCCGATCGGCAGCACCTGGCCCGTGAGCGTGATCTCGCCCGTCATGCCGACGTCGTCGCCGACCGGCTCGCCGCGCACGAGCGAGACGATCGCGGTCGCGATCGTGATCCCGGCCGACGGACCGTCCTTCGGCACGGCCCCCGCAGGGACGTGGATGTGCACGTCGTGGGTCGAGAACCACGTCGGATCGACTCCGAGGAGTTCCGCATGCGAGCGCACCCACGACAACGCTGTCTGCGCGGACTCCTGCATCACGTCGCCGAGTTGGCCGGTGATCTTCAACGCGCCGTTGCCCGGGTACGCGGTCGCCTCGATGAAGAGGACGTCACCGCCGACCGTCGTGAACGCCAGCCCTGTGGCGACGCCGGGATCGGCCGTACGCTTGCGCACCTCTCCCGCGAAGCGCCGTGGCCCGAGCCACGAGCGAACGCGTCGCTCGTCGATCCGAAGCGTCTTCGCGCGCGACCGTCCTTCTGCGATCTGGCGCGCTGCCTTGCGCAGGAGCGCAGCCAGCCGCCGCTCGAGGTTGCGAACTCCGGCCTCGCGCGTGTACTCGCGGATGACGAGCCGCAGTGCCTTGTCCGTGACCGAGACGC
This sequence comes from Gaiellaceae bacterium, assembly GCA_035623685.1. GTDB lineage: Bacteria > Actinomycetota > Thermoleophilia > Gaiellales > Gaiellaceae > 3-1-20CM-4-69-9. The sequence goes on along the minus strand of DASPSY010000044.1, from coordinate 476 downwards.
GTTCCGCGCCGAGCCCGTGCGCCTCGAGCTGCTTCGGGAGCAGGTACTTGCGCGCGATGCCGAATTTCTCGTCCTCGGTGTAGCCGGCGAGCTGGATCACGTCCATACGATCGAGCAGCGGACCGGGAATCGTGTCGATCGTGTTGGCGGTGCAGATGAACAGCACCTTCGAGAGATCGAACGGCAGGTCGAGGTAGTGGTCGCGGAACGACTTGTTCTGCTCGGGATCGAGGACCTCGAGCATCGCGCTGGCGGGGTCGCCGCGGAAATCGGCGCCCATCTTGTCGATCTCGTCGATCAGTAGCACGGGGTTCAGCGATTCCGCGTCGCGGAGGGCACGGATGATCGTCCCCGGCATCGCGCCGATGTACGTGCGGCGATGTCCGCGGATCTCGGCCTCGTCGCGGACGCCGCCGACCGACAGGCGCTGGAAGGTTCGGCCGAGGGCCCGCGCGATCGACTGCCCGAGCGACGTC
>DASPSY010000039.1:0-20492 GCA_035623685.1 Gaiellaceae bacterium | reverse complement strand
GTCGCCGTGCGTCCACACGCCGGGGAAGCGGCGCCAGTACGTGTCGAGATACCGCTCTTCGTCGCGCCAGACGCCGCGCGTCATGCCGGGCCACGGTCGCCGGCAGACGAGCTCGCCGACCTCGCCGCGCACCGGGTTGCCCGCCGCGTCGACGACGTCCATGTCCGATCCGAGCGCCGGGAAGCCGAGCGCGACGGGCTTCACCGGCTCGGTGATGCACGTCGAGAGGAAGCACGCGCCGACCTCCGTGCCGCCGGAGATGTTCACGATCGGGACGCGCGAGCCGCCGACGCGCTCGAAGAGCCACCGGTACGGATCGGGGTTCCACGGCTCGCCCGTCGTGCAGAACGTCTTCAGCGACGACAGGTCGGCGGTCGGCTCGCCGTGCGGGACGAGCGCGCGTACGAGCGTCGGCGAGAGGCCGAGCATCGTCACGCGCTCCGATTCGACGAGCCGCCAGAGCCGGTCCGACGGCCAGTCCGGCGCGCCCTCGGCGAAGACGACCGCCGCGCCGAGCGCGCCGGCGCCGACGACGGTCCACGGGCCCATGATCCAGCCCATGTCCGTCGCGAAGTGGACGCGGTCGCCGGCGCGGACGTCGCTCTGGTACGCGGCCTCGCGCGCGATCGAGACGAGGAAGCCGCCCTGGACGTGGAGCGCGCCCTTCGGCCGGCCCGTCGTGCCGGAGGTGTAGGCCAGGAGGTACGGCGCCTCGGAGTCGACCTCGAGCGGCGGCAGCGTCCCGGGCTGCCGCGTCACGAGCTCCGGCCACGCGCCCGCCTCGCGGCTCCACTCGACGACGTGCCCGACCGCGAAGCGGCCCGCCTCGTCGAGCGTCCGGCGCATCTCGATCCGCTTGCCGCGCCGCAGCGACCAGTCGGCGCACAGCACCACCTTCGCCTGCGAGTCCTCGAGCCGCGAGGCGATCGCAGGCGCGGCGAAGCCGGAGAAGATCGGCACCTGCACCGCGCCGATGTGCGCGATCGCGTGTGACGCGATCGGCACCTGAAGCGACATCGGCAGGAAGATCCCGACCGCGTCGCTCTCGCCGACGCCGAGCGACGTGAGCGCTCCTGCGAGCCGGCGCACCTCGTCCGACAGCTCGCGCCAGGTCAGCGACTGCCGCTCACCGTCCTCGGCCTGCCACACCGCGGCCTCCTCGTCGCCGCGCTCGTCGACCCAGCGGTGCACGCAGTTGTGTGCGATGTTCAGCTCGCCGCCGACGAACCACTGGGCCCACTCGATCCCACGTGAGGTGTCGAGCACGCGATTCCACGGGCGGGAGAACTGAAGCCCGAGGTCGGCAATCACCTCGGGCCAGAACCGGTCCGGGTCATCGACCGAGACGCGGTGCAACTCGTGGTACCGGTCGACGCCGAGTCGCCTCATCAGCCGCGTGACGTTCGCGCGCTCGCGAACCTCGTCGCTCGGCCACCAGACGAAATCCGGCACGCGGGAAGGTTACGGGTCGGCCCGCATAGCCAGGCTAGTGACTGCTAAGCTAGCAGCTACTAACTTCGGAGGAGGACGCTTCGCCCATGAAAGCTCGCCTGTTCACGGCCGAGAACCGCAAGTGGTGGACGCTCGTCGCCGTCTCGTTCGGCCTCTTCATGATCATGTTGGACAACACGGTCGTGAACGTCGCGCTGCCGTCGATGCAGCGCGCGCTCAAGATCGACCGTGCCGAGCTCGAATGGGTCGTCAACGCGTACGCGTTGACGTTCGGCGTCCTGCTGCTCACGGGCGGGAAGCTCGCCGACATGTTCGGCCGTCGGCGGATCTTCATCACCGGGCTCGTCGTCTTCTCGGCGTCGTCGCTCGTCTGCGGCCTCGCGGGCGGCGCCGGCGTGCTGATCGGCGCGCGTGCGGTGCAGGCGGTGGGTGCGGCGATGATGAATCCCGCGACGCTCTCGATCATCACCGCGACCTTCCCGCCGCGCCAGCGCGGGACCGCGATCGGAATCTGGGCCGGCGTCTCGGCGATGGCGCTCGCGATCGGTCCGCTCGTCGGCGGCGTCCTCACCGAGAAGGAGAGTTGGAGCTGGATCTTCTTCATCAACGTGCCCATCGGCGCGCTGGCCATCGTCGCGGCGCGTCTCTTCATCGACGAGACCCGCGACCGTTCGAAGGAGCAGCGGCTCGACTTCCCGGGCCTGGTCACCTCCGGGATCGGGCTCTTCGCCCTGACGTACGCCCTGATCTCCACGAACCACCACGCCTGGACGTCCGCGCAGGTGCTCGGCCTCTTCGCGGTCGCAGTGGTCTTCCTCGGCACGTTCGTCGTGCTGGAGCTCCGCCAGCGGATCCCGATGCTCGACCTGCGGCTGTTCCGCAACGCGACGTTCGCCGGTGCGAACGCGGTGATGCTGCTCGTCGGACTCGCGATGTTCGGCGTCTTCTTCTTCAACTCGCTGTTCATCCAGAACATCCTCGGTTACTCCGCCATCCAGACGGGCGCGACGTTCCTGCCGATGACGATGCTGATCATCCTCGTCGCCCCGTGGGCAGGCCGCTACTCGGACCGCATCGGCTCGCGCTGGCTGATGAGCGTCGGCATGCTCTTCGTCACCGCTTCGCTGCTCCTGTTCGCACAGCTCACTGCAACGTCGAGCTTCTGGGCGATCCTGCCCGGGCTGCTGGCGGGCGGGTTCGGAATGGCGCTTGCGATGACGCCGACGACGTCGGCTGCGATGGGATCGGTTCCGGTCGACAAGGCGGGCGTGGGCTCCGCGGTGATCAACAGCATGCGCCAGGTCGGGGGCTCGCTCGGAATTGCGATTCTGGGCGCCGTGATCGCGACGCAGATCCACGTCGCGCCGACGAACCCGCTCTATGCCGAGCAGTTCGTGAGCGGCTATCACGACGCGCTCTACGTCGGTGCGGCGATCACGCTCGGCGCCGCCGCGATCGCAGCCCTGGCCGTGCGCAAGGTTCGCGCTCCCGAGCCGTCGTCCGTCGCGGAGCCGGCAGTCGGATGAGCGTCGTCTCCACCCGGCTGTCGGCCGCCGAGCGGCGGCAGGCGCTCCTCGACACCGCGCTGCGCGTCTTCAGCGAGGGCAGCTACCGAGGCACGACGACCGCCGAGATCGCGCGCGAGGCGGGCGTCAGCGAGCCCATCCTCTACCGCCACTTCGCCTCGAAGCGAGACCTCTACCTCGCCTGCATCGACGAGGCGTGGCGGCGGTTGCGCTCGATGTGGGACGACGCGATCACCGAGGCGAGCGCGTCGTCGGAGTTCCTCCCCGCGATCGGCGGATGCTACGTATCGATCAAGGACGCGAAGCACCGCGTCGCGGAGTTCTGGATGCAGGCGACCCTCGAGGCGAGCGACGATCCCGAGGTCCGGCGGTTCCTGCGCAGGCACATGCGCGAGGTTCGCGACTACGTCGCGGACGTGATCAGGCGCTGTCAGGCGGACGGCACGGTGCTCGTCGAACGCGATGCGGACGCCGAGGCGTGGGTGTTCATCTCGACCGGCCTGCTCGGCACGATCGGCCGCCGGCTCGGCGGGTTGATGGACGAGGACGACTTCCAGGCGATCCGTGACTCCCGCAGGGAGTGGCTGACCGGCCGCAGCTAGCGACTCGACGCGAGCAGACCCGACCGCTCGGCGACGAAAACGGCACGGGAAAAGGAAGACCCCCCGCTGCGGCTCGGGGGGTCGATTCCCGTTCTAGGCAGCCCCACCTTCCTCTGGCGGCTTCCCCGGGGCTTGACTCTGCGGCCCAGCCACGCCCTCGGAGCTTGCACCTGGTGAAGCGCTTCCTGCACCTGACCCTGGCGTCTGGCCTGGTTGCAAGATGGCCTCACTGTAGGAGCCTCCCGGTCGGCTGTCAAGTAACCCGGTCAAGTGATTTTCCGGTACCCTAGTTGACCGGGAAACAGGCCAGTACATGCCCTTTTTGGGTGATGTCCAGTCTGGCCTCTTGCAGTTTTGTGAAGCGTGGGTTCTACTGCGTCGCAGATGCCTCGAACCGAAACCGCCACTCAACGCCGCGTCACCGCCACCCAGGCGGGGCTCCGGCTCGGTGAGCGGCTGCGGACGCTGCGCGTCGCCGCGGGGATGACGCAGACCGGCCTCGCCGGCGACCGGTTCTCGAAGGAGTACGTCAGCCAGATCGAGCGCGGCAAGACACGCCCGACCCCCGAGACGATCCGGTGGCTCGCAGAGCGTCTCGGCGTCGACCCCGGTTTCCTCGCGAACGGCGTCTCGGCCGACGAGCGGAGCCGCGTCGACGCGGCGATCGCGCGCGCAGAGGCGATGCTCGAGGCGCGCCGGAACCCGCAGGCGATCCACGAGTTCGAGCAGATCAAGGCGTCTGTGCTCTCCACCGGACTGCCGGAGCTCGAGGTGCGCGCGAGCGTGGGCGAGGCGACCGCGCGGATGCGCGAAGGCGAGGTGCGCGAGGCGATCGAGCTACTCGACCAGGCACGGCGTCGAGCCGAAGGCCCCGAGTTCTCGGACGTCGAGCGCGCCGACATCGTCTTTCGCCTGGGCATGGCCCGCTACAAGCTGTCGAGCATCCAGACCGCGATCGGCCTCTTCGACGAGGCGCTCGTGCTGGCGGAGCGGTCCGACCTCCCGTCAGACCACCTTCGCTCGAACATCCTCGCCTGGCGCTCGCGCTGCTACAGGCGGCGTCGTGACCTCGAAGCCGCTCGCGACGACGTCGAGCGTGCGCTCGAGCTCGCCGAGAGCCTGAACGACCGCCACACGACGGCGGACATCTTCTTCCAGGCGTCGATCATCGCCGACCGCGAGGGACACTGGGTGCTCGCACGGACGTACGCGGAGCGCGCCCGCGCGATCTACGAGGAGCTCGCTGACCGGCGGAACCTCGGTCGCCTGATGAACAACCTCGGCGGGATCAACTTCCTGCTCGGTCATCCAGACGACGCGGTGTCGTTCCTCAAAGACGCCTTCCGGATCGCGCTCGAGATCGGCAACCACGAGGGTGCCGCTCACGCCGTCAACTCGCTCGCGCAGGTCCATCTGCGCACGGGCGACGTCGCGCGCGCGGAAGAGCAGGCTCGCCACGCGCTCGAGCTGCTCGGCGACCGTGTGGACTTCCTCGACGAGATCGGCAACGCGCAGCTCGTGCTCGGACGGTCGTTGCTCGAGCAGGACCGTCTCGACGAGTCCGAGGCAGCGTTCAAGGCGGCAGAGCAGGCATTCGATCAGCTCTCGTCCGGTAGTCATCGCGCGACGGCCTGGGTCGCGCAGGGGGACCTCGCGTCGAAGCGGGGTGACGACGCGCTCGCGGCGCGGCTCTATCGCAACGCGGCGGAAGCCCTCCAGGACGTCCGCTTCTGAGCGAAAGGAGGTGTTCGAGTGAGCAACGCCAGACTGTTCCATCTCGCGGTCGTCGCATGCTTGATCGCATTTGTCGTGATCGCGGCCATGGCCGTGGTCCCGCACGGCATGTACGACGGCGCCGACTGACGTAGTGCCCGCGCGTGCCCTGCTCGTTCGACCCGGTTCTTGCAGCTCGAAGCGGGGCGCGCATCGTCGATCCGACCGGCTGGCAGATGAGCCGAACGGCCTATGGTGCCGAGCGGCCGCGCGTGCAAAGCTCTCCGAGGCGTGGCAGCTGACCCCGAGCTCGACAGCCTGTACAGCGTTCGCGAGGTCGCGGCGCGGCTCGGCGTCCATCCCGAGACGATTCGCAGGCTGATCCACGACGGCAGGCTCGACGCGGTTCGCGTCGGGCGCGTGCTGCGCGTCCCGCGACACGCGGTCGACGCGTTCCTCGCACGTCAGCGCATCAAGCCGACGCGCGGCTGAGGGATCAGGACCCGAGTCTCTCGATCACGATCTGCGGGATCCGTGCGCGCGGGCTCAGCCGCAACAGCGTGCGCACGGCCTCGGCGCAGTCCTCGGGTTGGATCATCTCCTCGGGCGCGAGTCCGCTCCACGTCGCCATCGGCGTGTCGACGAAGCCCGGGCAGATCGCGCAGGCCCGGATCCCGTCGTCCTCGAGCTCCTTGTTCAGCGAGCGCGTGAATGCGATCAACCCGGCCTTGGCGGCGCCGTAGGCGGAAAGTGCCGGCGCCGGGCCGACTCCCGCGACCGACGCCATGTTGACGATCCAGCCGCTCGACTCGCGCAGCAGCGGCACCGACGCGCGCGTGATGAGAAACGCGCTGCGGAGGTTGACCGCGTGCTGGAGATCGAGGTGCTTCGTCTGCGCGTCCTCGACTCGCGCGGCGAAGCCGACGCCGGCGCAGTTGACGAGGACGTCGAGCCGCCCGAAGCGCTCGCGGTGCGATGCGACCAGGCGCTCGCAATCCTCTTCCAGGGCAACGTCTGCCTGACACGCATGAGCTTCCAGCTCGGACGCGGCCGCGTCGAGCCGCTCGACCTGGCGTGCGGCGAGGGTCAGCTCGAAGCCTTCCTCCTTGAGCATGTGCGCGATCGCAAGGCCGATGCCCGACGAGCCCCCGGTGACGAGCGCCGCTCGCGCCATGCGCCATCTTCCCAGACGGAAGGTGCGGCGGCGGACGCGCCGAACAGGACACAGGGGGTCGTAAAGGCTCCTCCTCTCCCTGATGGCGGCGACGCAGATGCGTCGCCGCCTCTTTGTGCGGGTGCGCAGGTCGGTTCTCCTTCGGCAAGCTGTGGACGAACGGCTCCGCGATCCCTACAGTTCCCCATTCCACCGACCAGGAGGATCAGTGGACACCGAGACCGGTCGTGTGAAGCTCACCGACCTCGCTTCGTGCGGTGGCTGCGCCGCCAAGTACTCCGCCGCCCGGCTCGAGCAGCTGCTCGCGGGGTTCGTGCCGGTCGAGGCGGAGAACCTGCTCGTCGGGCTCGCGCCGGCCGACGACGCAGCCGTCTACCGGCTCGACGACGAGCGCGCGCTGATCTTCACGCTCGACTTCTTCCCCCCGATCGTCGACGACGCGGGCGACTACGGAGCGATCGCGGCGACGAACGCGCTCAACGACGTGTTCGCGATGGGGGGCACGCCGCTGCTGGCGCTCTCGATCGCTGCGTTTCCCGAAGAGCTGCCGATGGAGATGCTCGCCCAGCTCTTCGCAGCCGCGAACGAGCAGGTGCGCGCAGCGGGTGGCCTGCTCGCCGGCGGGCACACGATCCGCGATGCCGAACCGAAGTACGGGCTCGCCGTCGTCGGCATGGTGCATCCGGAGCGGATCTGGCCGAAGAACGGTGCACGTGTCGGTGACGCGCTGTTCCTGACGAAGCCGCTCGGTACGGGACTGATCATGTCGGGCTACAAGAGAGGGCTCGCGGGCCCGATGCAGCTCGAGCGCGCGATCCGATGGATGCGCACGCTCAACAAGGACGCGGCCGAGGTCCTGCGCGGCGTCGCCCCAAACGCAGTCACCGACGTGACGGGTTTCGGCCTCTTCGGCCACTCGCACGAGATGGCGGAGCGCAGCGGTGTGCGCCTGGTCCTCGAGTCCGAGCGGTTCCCGGCGATCGACGGTGCGCTCGACATCGCGCGCCACGGGATCAGGACGAGTGGCGATCCACGCAACCGCGACTTCGCGGGGTCGCACGTCACGACGAACGAGCTGTCCGAGTCGCTCGACGCGCTCGGCTACGACCCCCAGACCGCGGGCGGCCTGCTCGTCTCGGTCCCGGCCGAGCGCGGGCCGGCGCTCGAGGCCGAGTTCGGTGCGCGTCGCCTCTTCGTCCGCAGGGTCGGTCGTGTCGAGGAGGGAGCCGGAGTCGTCGTCGAGTGAGCCTCGGCATGATCCACGGGCGGTTCCAGCCCTTTCACAACGGCCATCTCGAGTATCTCCGCGGCGCTGCCGCCGAGTCCGACGAGGTCTTCATCGGGATCACGAACCCCGATCCCAATCGCGTCAAAGAGGAGCCGACCGATCCGCTGAGGCATCTGCCCGAATCGAATCCGTTCACGTACGTCGAGCGGATGCTGATGGTCGAGGCGGTCGCGGCGGACGAGGGCATCGCCGCACACGTCGTTCCGTTCCCCGTCAACGAGCCCGAGCTGTGGCGCGTGTACGTGCCCGAACGTGCGACGCAGTACATCCGCCTTTTCTCGGAATGGGGAGGCACGAAGCTCGAGCGTTTGCGCGAAGCCGGCTACGACGTCGTGATCCTGGACGAAGGGACGGACAAGGAGATCTCCGGCAGCGAGGTGCGTGAGCTCATGCGCGCGAACGGTGACTGGGAGTCGCTCGTGCCGCCCGGTGTCGCGCGTGTGATCCGCTCGCTTGAACGCGCCGCGGTCTAGTGCCGCTCCACGCGATCGTCGTCGTTCTCCTCGACGGGCTCGCCGATCGTGTGCACGACGCGCTCGGAGGGCGAACCGGCGTCGAGGCAGCGCGGACCCCGAACCTCGATCGTCTCTGCACGCACGGCTCGTGCGGCGTCCTGTACGCGATCGGCCCCGGGCGCGCGCCGTCGAGCGAGGTCGCGCACTGGTCGATGCTCGGGTACAGGCCCGACGAGTTCCCCGGCCGCGCGGTGTTCGAGGCGCTGGGCCGAGGACAGCAGGTCGACGCGGCCCACGTCTTCGCATACGCGGCGCTTCGACCGGCCGAGCGTCGCGACGACGGCTGGTGGCTGACCGGCCGTCCGCACCCGGTCGACGACGCGGCGGACGCGAAGCGCCTCGTCGCGGCGTGCGACGGGATCGAGGTCGACGGCCTGACCTTCTCGCTCGAGCACGTCTGGCGCGGCGAGGCCGTGCTCAGGCTCTCGGGCGGCGCCGACGAGCGCGTGACCGACACCGACGCGTTCTTTCGGGATCGCCATCCGGTGCTTCGTCCACAGGCGCTCGTCCCCGAGGCCGACCGTACCGCGCACGCGGCCGAGGAGTGGACCCGCGAGGTGATGCGCCGGTTGGAAGGCGAGCGGTTCAACGTGATCACGCTCAAGTGGTGGGGGCGGCCGCGGACCGTTCCGACGTTCGAGCAGCGTCACGGCCTGCGCGGGACCTTCGTCGCGGAATCCGCGTTCCTTCGCGGGCTTGCGCACTCGGTCGGGCTCGAGACGATCGAGCAGCGAGAGACCGACGATCCGGCCGGCGACCTGCGCGCTCGCGTGGCGCTCATGACCGAGCGTCTCGACGCAAGCGACTCGTTCGTGTTCGTGCACCAGAAGAGCGCCGACGCGGCCGGGCACACGAAGGATCCACATCAGAAGCAGGCGATGCTCGAGACGATGGACGCCGCGCTCGCCGACCTGCCGACCGACCGCGCGATCGTCTGTGTCACCGGAGACCACGCAACGCCCGCGTCCCCGGAGGTGATCCACTCGGGCGACCCGGTCCCGTTCGTCGTCGCCGGGCCCGGCGTGCGCGCAGACCGCGTGCGCGAGTTCGGGGAGTCGACGTGCGCGGACGGCGTGCTCGGTCACCTCCGAGGGCCCGACATGATGCCGGTCCTGCTCAATGCCGCCGACCGGCCGTTGTTTCTCGGCTCGCGGCCGACGCCGTTCGACGGCGCGGACGGGTATCCGTCCATCCTCGACCCCCTGCTCTGACGCATCTCTACACTCGACGGCGTGAACGCACAGCCGACTGCGCTGGCGCGCCTTCGGGGCTTCGAGCTCGCGCCGGCCCAGTTCGTGCGGCTCGCCTTCGCGGAGCTGTTCGCTCTCTGGCTGATCATCGGCACGGGCGCCGCCGTGCGCCTGACCGAGTCGGGGCTCGGCTGTCGACACTGGCCCGGCTGTGAGCCCGGTCACCCGCTGCCGGCGAAGAACTACCACGCGTTCGTCGAGTTCGGGAACCGCCTCGTCGGCGGTGTCGTGATCGTCGTGACCCTCGTGGCGTGGCTCGCGTCGCTGCGGACACCCGCCCTTCCCGTCTGGGCGCGACGGCTCGCGCTCGCGATCTTCGTCGGGACGCTCCTGCAAGCGCCGCTCGGGTACCTCGCCGTACGCAGCGACCTGAAGTGGCCGGTGGTGATGGCGCACCTGCTCCTGTCGATGGTGCTGGTCGCCGGCGCAGTCGTGCTCGCGCTCGAGGGTCGCGGCGCGGTGGAAGGACACATCCGGCCGCTCGTGTCGCGCGAGCTGCAGCTGCTCGGCTACGCGTTCGTGGTCGCGTGCGGCGCGCTGCTCGTCAGCGGAACCTTCGCCACCGCCGCCGGCCCGCACTCGGGCGGGAAGGACATCCATCGGTTCGCGTCGCTGCAGCCAACCGTCTACGCGCACGCCGCGGTCGTCGCCGTCTTCCTCGGCACGTTCGTTTTCAGCCTCGGCTACCTGACGGCGAGACGCGAACGCTCGCCGCGGCTGTGGTCGCTCGCCCTGGCCGTCTTCGGAGTCCTGCTCGTCCAGATCGCGGTCGGCGAGATCCAGTGGCGGACACATCTGCCTTGGGGCGTCGTCCTCGTCCACGTCCTGCTCGCGGCGACCGTCTGGGCGGGAACTGTCGCACTCGCGACGCTGTTCGTCCGTCCACTCCGATCGCTGGCACCGAACGTAGGATTGACGGATGGCTGACGAGCTCAGAATCGTGACGCAGCCCGATCTCCGGTCGCCCGTGCTGATCACGGCGTTCCGCGGCTGGAACGACGGCGGCCAGGGAGCATCGCTCGCGGGCGGCTACCTCGCGAAGACGTGGGCGGCCGCTCGTTTCGGCGAGATCGAGCCCGAGGGATTCTTCGACTTCCAGGCGACCCGTCCGCACGTGTCGCTCGTCGAGGGACAGACGCGCCGGATCGACTGGCCCGACAACGCCTTCTATCACGCGCCCGTGCCGGGACTCGACAAGGACGCAGTGCTCATGCTCGGGATCGAGCCGAACCTCCGCTGGCGCGCGTTCACGAATCTCGTCACCGGGCTCGCGAACGACCTCGGCGTCGAGCTCGTGGTCACGCTCGGGTCGCTGCTCGCCGACGTGCCGCACACTCGTCCGTCTCCGGTGACGGGCAGCGCAACGGACACCGACTTGATCGAACGCCTCGGACTCCAGCGCTCCCGGTACGAAGGACCGACCGGGATCGTCGGGGTCCTGCACGATGCCTGCAGCACCGCCGGCCTTCCCTCGGTCAGCCTCTGGGCGGCCGTTCCGCACTACGTGTCGCTCGCGCCGAGCCCGCGGGCGGCGCTCGCGCTGTGCCGGCGTCTCGCCGACGTGCTCGAGACCGAGATCGACACCGCGGAGCTGGACGAAGCCGCCGACCGATACAGCGAACAAGTCAGCGAGGCGGTCGCGGCCGACGAGGAGACGGCCGCGTACGTCGCGGAGCTCGAGCAGCGGGCCGACGTCTTCGAGGAGGAGGAAGACCTGCCGAGCGGCGACACGCTCGCGGCCGAGCTGACGCGTTTCCTCCGCGAGCGCGAGCGCGGCGACGGCGGCCAGGACGGGCCGTCCGAGCAGCCCTAGTCGTTACCCGAACGTGAACGCGTACGCCTGGACGCCGGGCGTGAACGCGAGATCGAGGATCCCGTCCTCGATCTCCGGAGTCGAGACGAGCGTGTACAGCCGGTCCCTCGTGACGTGGATGGCGCCCTTCGACTGTCCGTCGACCTTCACGGTCACGAAGCCCTTGCCGCCGAGCACGAGGTAGACGTTCGCGGCGTGGAAGTGGAACCGGAGCTTCGCGCCGTCGCCGGCGACGATCCTCTGGCCCTGAACCGACCAGCGGCCCGCGTAGGCGAAGTCGTCCTGCGGTAGCGGCTGTTTCGGGAAGTGATACGTGGCAGCGGCGCTCGAGTCGATCGGCGAGCCCGCGTAGCGCTCGATGCGCTCGGTCCCGAGGTAGGACTCCGGTGTGATCAGGCCGGTCGGCGTCCGGTTCGCAATCGAAACGGGAGTCGGCAGCGACGACTCGCCGCCGGCCGCGAGCAGCAGCCTGATGTCCCGCTCGGTGCCGCCGTAGTCCCCCTCGCCGAACTGGATGTGACGAACCTGGCCGGTCTGGTCGATCAGATACTCCGCCGGCCAGTACTGGTTCAGATACGCGTTCCACGTGTCGTAGTCGTTGTCCATCGCGACCGGGTAGTCGACGTGCAGCCGCCGGACCGCTGCGTTGACGTTTCCGTAGTCGTGCTCGAACGCGAACTCCGGCGTGTGGACTCCGACGATCTCGAAGCCCTTCGGGCCGTATTCCTTCTCCCACTCCTCGAGGTGCGGCAGCGTGCGCAGGCAGTTGATGCAGGAGTACGTCCAGAAGTCGACGAGCACGACCTTTCCGTGCAGATCGGAGATCGACAACGGCTTGTCGCCGGGCGTGTTCAACCAGTGCGCGATCCCCTGGAAGTTGGGAGCTGTGCCGTAGTCGCCGAGCGGCACCTTCGCGAGCGCCGACGACGTGGCGAGTTGAGGCGCCTTCGCGGCGTCGGTCGAGCCGAGTTCGACGCGCGAGCGTCCCTGAAGCCGAGCGAGCCGCGACGTCGCCGCATTGCTGCCCTCGATCCAGCCCTGGAGCGACCCGACGTAGCCGGGGATGTTCGTCTGCAGGCTCTGTGCCCAGTTCTGGTAGAGCACGACCGCCATCACGGCGATGACGACGCCTGCACCGATCCGGATGCCTCGTGCGTGCTGGCGGAACGCCAGGGTCACTCGTCTACTTCCGTGCGCGACGAGGAGGAGTGGCACGGCGACGCCGAGGGCGTATACGAGGGCGAGTACGACCGTGTCCGCACCGACCCGGTGACTGCCGACGTTCGCGACCACCGCGGCGAGCACCGGTCCGGAGCACGGGACGAAGACGAGACCGAGGCTCGCGCCGAGCAGGAAGCCCCCGCCGAGGTCCCCGGCCGGACGCCGTGTCAAGAACAGGAACGGACGCTCGAGCCACTCGCCGACCTTCGGCACGATCAGGACGAATGCCAACACGAGCAGCATCACCGCGCCGATCTTCAGCTGGTCCTTCGCGCTCACGCCGATCAGGCCCCACAGCCAGGAGCCCGCGAGCACGAACGCCGTGAACGTCACGACGAGCCCGGCGACGATCGCGTACGGACGGCGCCGCGTCTCGGCCGCCCCGCCGCCGGCGAGGATGATCGGCAGCACGGGCAGGACGCACGGGCTGAAGGCCGTGATCAGGCCGGCCGCGAACGCGATCGGGATCAGGATCGCCATTCGATCTTTCTATGAGAGAGCGTAGCCCGCGGTTTGTTACAGATCTGTTGCGGCTGCAGGCTCCTGCGCCGCGGCCGCAGGCTCTTGCGCCGCATGCGACGTGCGCGGTTCCGCCCCGTTCGGCTCGGCTCCGTTGGGCGTCGCGGCCGCTCTCGGCCTTCGCCTGCGCCGCCGCTTCCGCTCGGGCTCGGCTCCGTCGGGCGAGGCAGCCTCCGACTCGGATGTCACGTCCGGCGGCGTGGCGCCGTCAGGTTGCGTCGCGCCTTCCGGCCCCGCCTCCGATGCCTGGCGCTGCTCGGCGGCGACCTGATCCTCGCCCGTCGTCTTGCGCTTGCGCCGCTTGCGCCGCCTCGACCGCCCGGACGTGAGCTTCGGCAGCGGCAGGTTCTCCGCGAGGGCCTGCGCGACGTCGTTGATCGACCCGAGCCGCTCGCGGGCCGCCTCGATCAGCTGCGTCGCGCGCGGCGTATACCCCTCCGCGGAGGCGAGCAGTGCCGCACCGACCTGGACGGGGAGCTCGAGTGCCGCGTTGACGAGCTTGGCCGCGTTCTCCTCGTGCCGGTGCCCGCGCGAGTTCGCCAGCGCCCCGAGCAGGCGCTTCGCCTCCGGGAACTCGCCGCTCGCCCGACGGTCCTGCACCTTCCGTGACGCGCGCGCGAGGCGCCACGTCCACCGAGCGAGGATCTGCTCAGGTGCGTCGACCTTTCCTTCGGCGACCGCGCGCAGCAGGACGCGGATCCCGCTCATGCGGTCCTTCTCCCACGTCGGTGCCTGAGTGACGAGTGTGACGAGATCATCGAAGTCGGCGCGCTCGACCGTCATCGAGACGCGATCGGAGAGCGCGATCATGCGCAGACGCCGGTTTGGATTCTCCGCGGCGCAGGTCGTCAGGAACTGCTCGAGGCACGCCTTCGACGCACCGCGGGCCGTCAACTTCTCGACGAAGCCCGCTCGCTCGTCGAAACGGATCTGTCGGCCGGCGATCGTCGCCCAGTACCGCTGTTCGTCCTCGTCGAGGTACTTCGGGTCGACGCGTTGCCACTCGCGTCCGATCACGCTGAGCCGTCGGCGTGGATCGGGTGTGACCGGAACGAGCCACGGCGCCGGTGTGAGCTTCCGCCGCGCGCGGCGCTGGATCCTTCGCCGCGGAGCCGGCGTGACGCGCGCGCCCTCGCGGTAGAAGTCGGCGTCGAGCAGCGAGTGGAGCGAGACGACGCGCTCGTTGTGCGTCGCTGCCTTCGGGACGAAGTCGACGACGATCCCGGCTTCCTTGCGCGGGTGGATGCGCATGATGCGGCCGATACGCTGCTGGTAGACGCGTCTCGACGCGGTCGGAGCGAGGTGCATGCAGACCGTCGCGCGCGGAGAGTTCCATCCCTCCGCGAGCAGCATCGCGTTGATCAGGACGTTGATCTCGGCTCGCTCGTACGCCGCGAGCGTCTCTGCGAGGCGAAGCGGCGGGGTGCGCCCCGACACAGCTTCCGCCTTCAGCCCGGCGGCCCGGAACTCCTTGGCGAGGTTGTAGGCATGGTCGACGCCGGCCGCGTAGACGATCCCCGGTGTGTTCTCGAAGCGGTCGCGATAGAGGGATGCAGCGGCCTGGTTCAGCGCTTGGTGGTCGAGGGTCTTCGCGAGCAGCTCCTGATCGAAGTCGCCGCCGACGATCGGAACCTGGTTGATCGCCGCGACGGGCGGCACGCGCAAGCAGCGAAGCGGCGCGATCAACCCTCGCCTCGCCGCGTCCTGCAGCGGGAGGTCGTCGACCGACGCGGGGAAGACGTCGGAGACCTGCTTTGCGATCAGCTGCTCGGTCGCCGTCATCCCGATGTAAATGGGCTCGGGGAACGAACGGATCGCGCGCGACGTCTTCTCGCCGAGAGCGGTGTGCGCCTCGTCGCAGATGACGAGCTGATACGCGTCGCGCGAGATGGATGCCTGGTGGCGCGCGAACCATGCGTACGTCTGGATCGTCAAGGGATTACTGGAGGGCGGGGGAGCGTCACGCTCGATCGGCGGCGTGAGTCGCTCGCCGTAGCCCTCCGTCTTCAGGTCACGGTCGAACTGCGAGACGAGCAGGCGGCGGTGCGTCAGGATCAAGACGCCGAGCGTTCGTGCCGCTTCGACGAAGCCCGCGGCCGCGATCGTCTTTCCGGATGCCGTCGGATGCCGGAACCGATAGCGCCGGATCGCTCCCGGATCGGGGCCCGACCATTCGGACTGCTCGTCGATCTCCTCGTCGGCTTCGAGCACGTCTTCGCTCGACTCCTCGGCCGAGTCCTCGTCGTCCTCGTCCGCGAGCTGGTCCTCGACGACGGCGGTCCCGTTGCCGTTCGGATGGTGCTCGTTCGCCGAGATCAGCTCCGTCAGCATCCCCGCAAGGGCGTCGACCTGGTGACGGCGGAGCTCGGTCCCGGAGGCGAGGTGCGGCGGCTGCTCGGCGAGGACGCGCTCGAGCCCGAGCATGAGACCGAAGCGCACCTTCCACTCGCGGCTCGGCGCAGGTCTCCCGGACTCGATCTCGGTTAGCGCCTCGTCCAGCGCACGGCGGCGCGACGTGTCCGGTGCGAGCACCTCCGCTGCGTCCTCGTCCGCGCGCAGGAACGGCTCGCCCGCCCAGGCTTCCGCCCGGAGGGCGGCGGCCGTCAAGCCGTCCGTGGCCTCCGACGTCGTGGTCGGGATCTCAGTCGCTTCCTGCATGCACGCAACGCGTCCGGGCGTTGCAACCATCATCAAAAGGCGGACCCGCGCACCCCCGCGCCAGGCCGCTGGGCGGAGTATACCGCTCTGGCGGCCGGACTAGCCGCCGAGTCCGCCGAACACTGCGAACGGGTTCTGCGGCTGGACCTCGTACACGAGCTCGCCGCCGGGCTCGACCTCGCCGTGTACACGCGCCGCGAGCTCGACCGCCGCCTCGCGTGTCTCGGTTCCCGCGATCACGTATGTGAACGTGTGCGAGACGCCGTAGCCCTCCGAGCGAAGCTGCTCGGCGAGCTCGCTCGCTTCGTGTCGCGAGTCGCACTCGACGCGGACCTCCCACGGTGCGTAGCCACGCTCCCGGAGGTCCTCCTCGATATCCGGCGTCTTCGGATCGTCGTCCCACCGCTCCTCGTCGTCGAGCCAGTGCTCGCTGACGAGTCGAGAGGGCGTGAGCCCTGCGTCGTTCAGCTCCTCCTCGACGACACGGCTCGCCTGTTCGAGCTGCATCGCCGAAGCGGCGTAGACGAAGACCGTGTCGTTGTCCTGCGACACGGCGAGTCGGTGCGACCGCAGCTCTTCGGCGAGCTCCTGCGAGTCGCGGTGGGCGACTCCGAGGTGTTCGAGGAACCCGCGCGCGCCCTCCTCGTCAGGCAGCTCGATGCGGATGCGCCAGTCGTCTTGTGCCACGGGCTCCGAAGCCTATGCTGCTGCGAGACTGCGCTTCTCGAGATCCGTACGCAGATCCTCGAGCTGCCAGCAGTCGGCGGCGAGCACCTTGCGGTGGAACTGGATGACGACGAGGCCGCCTGGCGAGACGAGCTTCCCCTCGCGGCACGCATTGAGCAACCGCTGGTACGGGCCGAGGCCGTCGCCCGGCGCGTAGACGGCATCCGGCGGCTCTGCGTTGTACCGCGGGTCGTGGAGGGAATCCGGCAGATACGGCAGGTTCGCGACGACCACGTCGACGGGGATCGGCACCGGCGCGAGCAGGTCTCCTTGCACTGCGTGCACGCGGTCGGTGACGCAGTGGCGGCTCGCGTTCTCACGCGTGAGCTCGACCGCGGCCGCGCTCGTGTCCGTCGCCCAGACCTCGAGCAACGGATTCGCTGCGGCGAGTGTCACGGCGATTACGCCGCTGCCCGCGCCGACGTCGGCGACGGTCTTCGCCTCGTCGCCGATCAGCTCGAGCGCGGTGTCGACGAGGCGTTCCGTCGTCGCCCTCGGCGAGAAGACCCGGCCGGGCGCGAGGGCGAAGGAGCGATGGTGGAAGGTGGTCTCCATATCCTGCTTCGATAGCGGGCGGGCCTAAGCTTGACGTATGCCCGATTGGCGCGAGCTGGCCGAGCGAGAGGAGTCACGTTACCTGGACGGCGAGGCACGGCTGCCGGACAGCAGCGATCCCGACGCACGCCAGCGCCAGTTGACGCGGATGGGAAACGCCGCAGGCGGCGCTGCCCTCGCGTTGCGGATGAACGGCGATCGCGCCGGTTCAGCCGAGTGGTTCATCCGTGCGAGCGTGTGCTATCGCGAGAGCTTCGAGGACGCACCGCCCGGGAGCTGGGGCAGGCCGATCGGCGCGATCAAGTCCTGCATCCTCGCCGACGACTGGGTGCGGGCGGAGGACGCGGCGAACTGGGCGCTCGACGTGCATGCCGGCGACTCGGACTCTCCCATCGGACGCTACGCCGCGTGCCTCGCGTGCCTCGTGCTCGGACGCTGGGAAGACGCGCGTGTGCTTGCCGACGACTTGCGCACACACGACGGCTTTCCGAGGGACGTCGGCGACGCGCTCGCCTTCGTCGCCGCCGACGATCCCATCGGGTACTGGCAGGCAGTGGAGCTGGTGCTCGACTCGTTCGAGCAACGCGACGAGTACCTGGAAGACGTTCCGGTCGCCGACACGGTTCTCGTCCTCCAGGCACTCGCCTTGCGTCGGGGGATCGAGGTCGAGCTCGAATCCGCCCTGTTGCCTTCGCGTTAGCTCGACGGTCTCTGGGTCAGTGTCACCTGGACCGTGTGAGTGCTGCCGTTGCGCTTGTAGGTGATCGTGATCTGTTCGCCCGGCTTCTTCGAGTCGATCACGTTCCGCAGATCGGTGCTCGAGTGGACGGTCTGGTTTGCGGCTCCGACGATCACGTCGCCCGCCTTCAGGCCGGCCTTGGCCGCCGGGGTTCCGGACTGGACGCTGCCGACCACCGCACCGCCCGAACCGGTCTCGATCTCGACGCCGAGGAACGCATGCTCGACCTTGCCGCTGGCGATCAGCTGGCTCGCGATCGAGCGGACGGTGTTGGAGGGCACGGCGAAACCGATGCCGACGTTGCCGTCGGTGGTTCCACCCGTGTCGATCTGCGAGGTGATGCCGACGACGTCGCCGTCCGTGTCGAGCAGCGGGCCACCGGAGTTGCCGTGGTTGATTGCTGCGTCGGTCTGGATCGCCCCGTTGATCGGGAATCCGTTCGGCGACTGGATCGTCCGGTCGAGCGCGCTGACGACGCCGGTGGTGACCGTGTTGACGAGACCGAAGGGACTACCGATCGCGATCACGCCGTCGCCGACCTGCACCGCGCTCGAGTCGCCGAGCGTCAACGGGTGGAGCACCGACTCCGGCGCGTTGACCTTGATCACTGCGACGTCCGTCGACGGATCGGCGCCGACCACCGTCGCGGAGTACGTGTGGCCGTTCGCGAACCGAACCGAGACCGAGTTCGCTCCGGCGACGACGTGGTCGTTGGTGATGATGTGTCCGGCGGTGTCGTAGACGAAGCCGGAGCCCTGCCCGACCGTCTCCTCCTGCTGTCCTCCGAACGGGAACGTCGAGGACGACGTCGACGTCGACTTCTCGGTGATCTCGACGACGCCGGCGACCGTGTCGCGATAGATCTGGTTCACGGACGTCGTCTTGGCGCTCGTCGGTCTGCTTGTGGCGGCCACCTCTTGGCGCACGACGGTCGTGGTCGTGTGACCCCCGAAGCTGGCGTAGGTACCGACGCCGACGGCCGCGCCCGCGAGGGCGGTGACGAGGATGGCGGCGACGAATGTGAAGCGGCGTTGCACGAAGTTCCTTTCTCGATGAGCTGGACGTTGTGGATGCGTTGGTTCTCGTGTTGTGCTCGTCTAGCTCACCAATCGGCTCTAAGAGGCCGTTGAGACGACCCTAAGAAGTCGCTAAGAGCGGCATTCGCCGTCCATACGGCGAGTCCGTCACGTCTGGATCTGCGCAGCCGCGGCGCGGTCGAGGAGGGCGACCGTCGTGCCGCTCGCCGCCCGGACCAAGCTCGAGGGCGTCGAGGGGTCCGGCGTCTCGGCGAACGCGCGGCGAACCGCCGTCGCCTTGTCTTCGCCGGTCACGAGGAAGAGGATCTCGCCCGTCGCGCAGAGCGTCGGCAGGCTGAGCGTCACGCGGTCGATGAACGGCTCGAGGCCGGCCTCGGCCGGGAGCACGCGCTCGCGTCGCTGCAACGTCGGCGCGTTCGGGAAGAGCGAGGCGACGTGGCCGTCCGGCCCGATCCCGAGCAGCGCGAAGTCCAGCGCGACGTCCCCGAGCTCCTGCTCGTACTCGGCCGCCGCGCGCTCCTTTCCGAGCTCGCCCTTGATCCGGTGCACGTGCGCGGGATCGTGCTCGACATGGTCGAGCAGCGCCGCCCTGGTCAACGCGTAGTTCGAGTTCTCGTCGTCGGGCCCGACGCAGCGCTCGTCGCTCCACCACAGGTCGACGCGGCGCCAGTCGTGGACGATCTCCGCGACGCGTCGATAGGCGAGCTCCGGCGTCCTTCCGCCGGTCAGGACGACGTTTCCGCCGGCGCCGGCCGCTTCCGCCAACCGTTGCGCCGCCTGCACCGCGGCCTGCCTCTCGTCTGCGACGACGACGAGCTCGACGCCGCCGGCGGTCACGGTTCGCCTGCGGCCAGCTCCCGTGAGCGTTCCATCGCCGCCTGGATGGCGTTGAGGAACGCGGCGCGCACGCCGGCCTGCTCCAGCTCTCGGATCGCCTGGATGGTGGTGCCGCCCGGCGACGTCACGGACTCGCGGAGTTCGACCGGATGGATCCCCTCGTCGCGGAGGAGTCGCGCGGTTCCGAGCATCGTCTGGACGACGAGCTGCGTCGACGTTTCTCGGCCGAGGCCCAGGAGGATCCCGGCCTCGATCATCGCCTCCGCGAGCAACGCGAAGTACGCCGGTCCCGAGCCCGACACGGCCGTGACGGCGTCCATGTAGCGCTCGGGCACACGGGCCACCGCCCCGAGGTGCGAGAGCACCTCCTCGGCGAGCGCGAGGTGCTCGTCGCCCGCGTGCGCGCCCGCGCAGACGCCGGCCATCCCCTCCCGGACGAGCGCAGGTGCGTTCGGCATGGCGCGTACGACCGGGACTCCCGGGTCGAGGCGAGCCTCGATCTGCGCGGTCGGGATCGCAGCGGCGACGGAGAGCACAGTCTGCTCGGGCGTCAGCAGCCCGCCGATCTCGCCGAGCAGCGCGCCGAAGTCCTGCGGCTTCACGGCGATCACGACGAGCATCGCGTCGGTGACGGCCGCGCCGTTGGCGAGTGTGCCCTCGACGCCGTAGCGCTCTGCCAGCTCGCGCACGCGCTCCTCGCGTCGTCCCGTCACGACGAGCTCGCCGGGCTGGCGCCAGCCCGAGCCGATCAGCCCGGCGAGCAGCGACTCGCCGAGCTTCCCGCCGCCGAGGATCGCGACCTTCCGCGTGGTCATGCCCGGAGTCTAGGAGTCGAGCGCCGCTCGGTACGGCGCCAGGGTCGACTCG
>DASPSY010000036.1:0-8670 GCA_035623685.1 Gaiellaceae bacterium | reverse complement strand
TTCACCCAGATTCCGCACGCGTTCGGCTGGCTCACGGAGCAGAAGCCGGTCGCGACCGTCCTCGGCGGCGAGCTGGAGCTGCGGCTCTTCAACTACCGCGACACGACGCCGCTCCGCGCCGGGCAGGTCGACGATGACCCCTATGGCGGCGGTCCGGGGATGGTGCTCCGCGTCGACGTCGTCGCGGCCGCACTCGACGCGGTCTACGATGACGAGCCTCCCGCTCGCGTCGTCGCGCTCACGCCGCAGGGCAGGCAGCTCGACCAGAAGCTCGTGGAAGAGCTCGCCGCCGAGCCGGCGATCACCCTCCTCTCGTCCCGCTTCGAAGGCTTCGACGAGCGAATCGTCGAGCACCTCTGCACCGATGCGGTCTCGATCGGCCCCTACGTGCTCTCGAACGGCGACCTGCCGGCGATGGTGCTCGTCGACGCGATTGCCCGGCGTCTGCCCGGCGCGATCAACGAGGAATCCGGCCTGTGGGAGAGCTTCAGCGCCGAGCTCGCGGGCGGGATCGAGTACCCGCACTTCACACGGCCGCCGGAGTTCCGCGGCTGGCGCGTGCCGGATGTCCTCCTCTCGGGCGACCACGGCAAGATCGACGCCTGGCGTCGCGAACAGAGTGTCGAGAGGAGCCTGCGCTGACCGACCACTACGCGACCCTCGGGGTTCCGCCCGAGGCATCTCAGCAGGAGATCGAGGCCGCCTACAGGCGCGCCTCCGTCGAGAGCGGCTGGGGCGACGGCTTCCCGCAGCGCGTGCGCGAGGCGTACGACGTGCTCTCCGATCCCGAGCGCCGGGCGAGCTACGACACGGAGCTGAACGGTGCGCGGGCACAGCGCGAGGCGGCGGTGAGGGCACGCACTCGGAATCCGATCGACCGCCTCTTCCCGGATCTCCCGCACGGCGCGCGGGTCGCGATCGACTGGGTGGTCACGATCGCAGGCGCGATCGCGATCGTGCTTGCGATCAAGGCGTGGGTCGTCAACCCGTATCGGATCCCCTCCTCGTCGATGGAGCCGACGCTGCACTGCGCGCGGCCGGGAACGGGCTGCGAGGCGAGCACGTCGGACCGCGTCCTCGCCAACAGGTTCATCTACCACTTCAGGAGCCCGAGGCGAGGCGAGATCGTCGTCTTCCACACGCCGCCGCGCGCCGCGAAGGCGTGCGGAGAAGGCGGGACGTTCGTGAAGCGGATCATCGGGTTGCCCGGCGATGTCTGGGCCGAGGAGGACGGCTACGTCTACATCAACGGCAAGCGGCTCAACGAGCCGTACATCAAGCCCGACCGGCGCGACACCCAAACGTTGACGATGTCGGACATTCCGCCCAAGAACACGATGACCAAGATCCCGCCGAACATGTACCTCATGATGGGAGACAACCGGAACGAGTCGTGCGACTCCCGGGCCTGGGGCCTCGTACCGCGCAAGAACCTGATCGGGGAGGTGTTCGCCACGTACTGGCCGCCGAACCGGATCTCGTTCCACTGAGCCTGTCTGTCGCTCCCACGCGACATTCGCTAGCATCTCCGTCCGGCCCGCGGGCCTCCTTCCTATGAGCAATGTCATCGACAGCCTCGAGCGCGCCCAGCTGCGCGGCGGGATTCCGCAGTTCAAGGCGGGGGACACGGTCCGCGTCCACTTCAAGGTGATCGAGGGCCAGCGTCAGCGAATCCAGGTGTTCGAGGGAATCGTCCTCAAGCGGCAGGGGGCCGGCGCGCGCGAGACGTTCACGGTCCGGAAGCAGTCGTTCGGCGTCGGCGTGGAACGAACGTTTCCGCTGCACTCTCCAAAGATCGACCGCATCGAGGTCGTGACGATCGGCGACGTGAACCGCGCGAAGCTCTACTACCTTCGAGGCAAGGTCGGACGGAAGGCTCGCGTGCGCGAGCTCCGTCAGGACAGCGCCCGTGCCGAGCAGGCGCGTGCTGCCGCAGCGGCCGTCGAGCCGGAGCGCGAGGTGGAGGCGATCGTCGAGGACGACGCCACCGAGGCCGCCGAGGACGAGATCCCGGCCGAGTAGGCCGCTATCCTCGCCGCGTGCGCGGCACCGGCCAGCGGTTGCTCAGGTTCGACCGAAAGCTCGGCGCCCGCTGGGTCGCGGGCACCGACGAGGCCGGACGAGGCTCGCTCGCCGGACCGCTGGTCGTCGCGGGCGTGTTGCTCGACTACGGGCTCCTGCGCGACCACAAGGTCCGGCCGCTCGCGCTGCTGAACGACTCGAAGCAATGCGACGCCGAGCGGCGCGAGCAGCTCTTCTACGGCGTGCTGACCTGTGCGGAGCGGGTGGCGGTCCGGGTGATCGCGCACGGCGAGATCGATCGCGTCGGTTTGCATCGCTCGAATCTCGCCGCGATGCGATCGATCCTCTGGTCGCTCTCGCCGCCCGCCGAGGCCTGCCTGGTCGACGGGTTCCGTCTCGGCCCGAACGCGCCCGACCATCGAGCCGTCGTCGACGGGGACGAGAAGAGCGCCGCCATCGCCGCCGCGTCGATCGTGGCGAAGGTGACGCGCGATCGCCTGATGCGCCGTATGGACGCGGTCTTCCCTCACTACGGCTTCTCGTCACACGTCGGCTACATCACACCGGGTCACTCCGCGGTCGTACGCGTGCGCGGACCGTCGCGGATCCACCGCCGCTCGTTCCAGGCGCTCTGCTACGAGCAGCTCGACGAGCGCGAGGCTGTCACCGCCTGAGTCTCGACACAGCCTCGACACAGAGTCGTTCGTCCGGCGCGGCTACGGTCGAACGGTGAACGCAGCCGAGCGACGCGCCGTCCGCTGGTACAGGCTGCGCGGGTACCGGATCCTGGGCACGAACGTCTGGGCGGGCGGCTACGAGCTCGACGTCGTCGCGCGGCGCGGGCGACGCATCGCCTTCTGCGAGGTGAAGGAGAAGACCGGGACAGCGTTCGGTGATCCCGCCGAGATGGTCGGGCCGGAGAAGCAGCGGCGCGTTCGCCGAGCCGCCGAGGCGTGGCTCGCCCACCAGAGCGGGCTCGATGACCTCCAGCTCGGCTTCGACGTGATCGCGGTCGCGCAGGGACGGCTCCGCCACATTCCCGACGCGTTCTGATCCGGGCGGCGTAGGACCCCGACCCGGGGCCGTCGAAGTCCGGGCGCGTGGCGCCGACGCAGGAAGCTCTCTACGCTGACATCGACCTCGAGCTGTCCTGGTCCGAGGCCGACCTGCCCGAGCGGGAGCGGACGAAGCATGTCCACCGGCTGCATCCCTACCTCGGCAAGTTCGTGCCGCAGCTCGTCGAGATCCTCCTGGCCCGGCACTTCCGGCCCGGCCAGCACGTCCTCGATCCGTTCGCGGGCTCGGGCACGACGCTCGTGCAGGCGCTCGAGAGCGGGCTCGACGCGACCGGCGTCGACGTCGCGGCCTTCAACTGCCTGCTGATGGAGGTGAAGACGCGCGAGTACAACCCGTTCGTGCTCGAGCGCGATCTGCGCGCCGCTCATGCGGCAGTCGGATCGCTGTCCGGCGGCGGTCGGCGATCGACGTACGTGAGGAAGTGGTTCGCGCCGAGAGCCGGCGCCGAGCTGCTCGCGTTCCGTGGTGTGATCGACGAGTTCGACAGCGCTGACGTCCTCCGCGTCGTGCTCGCGCGCGCGGCTCGATCCGCGCGAAGGACGACGCACTTCGATCTCGACTTCCCTCGCTCGCCGCAGGTCGAGCCGTACTGGTGTTACAAGCACCGCCGCACGTGTCGTCCCGTCGACACCGCATCGCAGTTCCTCCGTCGGTACTCGCTCGACACGCTCGCGCGGCTGAAGGAATTCGCGCGTATTCGCGCGCGCGGGAGGACGGCGACCGTCGTTCACGGCGATGCACGCGCGGAGGCGTACACGCGTCGCTTCGACGGCGTCGTCACCTCGCCGCCCTATCCGGGCTTGATCGATTACCACGAGCAGCACCGCTATGCGTACGAGCTGCTCCGCCTCGACGATCATCGCGAGCTCGAGCTCGGCGCTGGCGCCACGGGAACGAGCAAGTCGGCGCTCGCCGCCTACAGCGACGGTGTCGCGGCGGTGCTCGGCAACGCGGCCGGTCACTTGCGCCGCGGTGCGCCGATCCTGATCGTCGTCAACGACCGTCGCGACCTCTACCCGGCTATCCTCGACCACGCCGGCCTGCGACTCGAGTCGAGGCTACGGCGTCACGTGAACCGCCGCACGGGTCGCCGCGCCGGCGAGTTCTTCGAAGACGTGCTGCTGGCCCGCGTGCGCTAGGCAGCGCGAACTCGGCGCAGACAAGTCACACGGAGCGGGCTAGCGTCGAGTCGGTGCTCGCGCGCGCTGTGACGTACGCCCTCGTGGGTCTCGATCCGCGGCGGGTCGAGGTCGAGGCGCATCTGCGCGGCGGTCTGCCGGGTCTCGCGATTGTCGGCCTCGCCGACCGCGCGTGCCAGGAGGCGAAGGAGCGCGTCGCGAGCGCCATCCGCTCCGCAGAGCTCTTCTGGCCGAGCGGCCGCGTCATCGTGAATCTCGCGCCCGCGGAGCTGCGGAAGGAGGGCTCGGGCTTCGACCTGCCGATCGCGCTGGCCCTCCTCGCCGCCTCGGGCCAGGTGCCGCGCGAGCGCCTGGCGGAGCACGCGTCGATCGGCGAGCTGGCGCTCGACGGGCGGATCCGGCGGGTCGGCGGCGTCCTGGCGGTCGCGGAGGGTGCACGTCGCGACGGCCTCGGCCGGCTGCTGTGCCATCCGCGTGCCTCCACCGAGGCGGCGCTCGCAGGCGTGAGCCCTGCGCCTGCCGCGCACCTCGCGGAGGCGGCTCGCTATCTGCGGGGAGAGGTCGAGCTCGAGCCGTGCGCGTCGACGAACGGCGTTCCGAGCGAGGGATTCGTGGCCGACCTCGCCGACGTGCGCGGTCAGGAGCGTGCTCGTCGCGCGCTCGAGCTCGCGGCGGCAGGACGTCACAACCTCCTGCTCGGCGGCCCGCCCGGGACGGGGAAGACGATGTTGGCGCGGCGTCTGCCAGGGATCCTGCCGCCCCTCGACGAGCGCGAGGCGCTCGAAGTGACGCGGATCCACTCGGTCGCGGGACTCGTCGACGCTGAGCGGCCGCTGATCGCGGAGCCGCCGTTCCGGGCGCCGCACCACAGCGCCTCGTCCGCTGCGATCGTCGGCGGCGGGCCGCGCCTTCGGCCCGGCGAGGCGAGCCTCGCGCATCACGGCGTCCTGCTGCTCGACGAGCTGGCGGAGTTCGCGCGGCCTGCGCTCGAGGCGCTGCGCCAGCCGATGGAGGACGGGACCGTGAGCATTGCGCGCGCCGCCGGCAACGTGCGCCTTCCCGCACGTTTCCAGCTCGTCGGGACGATGAACCTGTGCCCGTGCGGTGCGCGTGGAGATCCTGCGGCGGCGTGCTCGTGCTCGGCGCAGCGGCTCGCCCGCTATCGCGACAAGCTCTCGCGCGCGCTGCTCGACCGCTTCGACCTCGTCGTCACCGTCCCACGACCACGGGCGATCGAGTTCCAGGGCGCACCGGGAGAAGCGTCCCCGCTCGTGCGGGGTCGTGTCGTCGCAGCACGCGGTCGGCTTCGCGTCGCGCCGAGACGTACGACCGAGGCGGACGAGCTACTGGCGAACGCCGTCGAGCGTCTGCCGCTCTCCGGCCGTGGACGTGCGCGCGTCGCGCGCGTCGCGCAGACGATCGCAGCACTGGCCGAGAGCGATCGCGTCCTGCCGGAGCACGTTGCGGAGGCGCTCTCGTATCGACGTCCGGCCGAGCTCGCGGGATGACCGTTCTTCATCGGCGGGAGCTACCACCGCTCCTGGGAGCGATCCACGATCCGCCGAAGCGGCTCTACGTCCGCGGCGTCGGGGGGCCGGAACTGCTCGCTCGTCCGGCCGTTGCGATCGTCGGCGCTCGCTCGTGCTCGCCGTACGGCGCCCAGGTCGCGCGCATGCTCGGTCGTCGACTCGCAGCGGCAGGCGCGGTGGTGGTCAGCGGGCTCGCGCGTGGGATCGACGGCGAGGCGCACCGGGGCGCGCTCGACGCTCGCGGGCACACGGTCGCCGTGCTCGGGTGCGGCATCGATCGCGACTATCCGGCCGCGCACGCAGCGCTCGCGCGGGAGATCGCCGAGACATCGCTGCTCGTCTCCGAGTACGAGGCCGGGGTCGAGCCTGCGCCGTGGCGGTTCCCCGCACGCAATCGGATCCTCGCCGGTCTCTGCCTTGCGACGATCGTCGTGGAGGCGCGGGAGCGGAGTGGTGCCCTGATCACGGCGGACTTCGCGCTCGAAGAGGGTCGCGAGGTGCTGGCGGTGCCCGGCGAGATCACCTCCGCGCTCTCGGCCGGGACGAACGCGCTCCTGCGCCTGGGCGCGACGCCGCTCACGTCGGCTGAGGACGCGCTCGACGCGCTCGGGCTCGAGGCCCACGCGGTGCCGGAGGCGGCCCGCGACCCGCTGCTCGACCTACTGCCCGGGACGATCGACGAGCTGGCCGCCTCGACGGGGCGTTCGGTGCGCGACCTGGCCGCTGCGCTGTCCGGGTTCGAGCTCGCCGGCCTCGTCGCGGAGGGGGAGGGTGTCTTTCGGCGCCTGGCTCCCGGCTAGCATCGCCGGATGGACCAACCGTTCTGGCTGGCGGAGGCGACGCCGCAGCTCGAATCGCCGCGCCTCGACGCGGTCGACGTCGAGATCGTCGGGGCTGGGATCACCGGCTGCTCGTGCGCGCTCGAGCTGCTCGACGCAGGGCTCCGCGTTCGGCTGCGCGATGCACGTGGCGTCGCCGAGGGTGCGAGCGGCCGCAACGGTGGCTTCGCGCTGCGCGGCGGCGCGGCGCGGTACGACGTCGCGCGCGAGACGTACGGAGCCGATGCAGCACGAGCGTTGTGGCAACGCACCGAGGCCGAGCTCGACCGGATCGAGGCGGCGGCCGGAGACGCGTTTCGACGAACGGGCAGCCTGCGGCTCGCCGCGGACCCGGAGGAGCGCGACGAAATCCGCGCGGAGTTCGAGGCGCTACGCGACGACGGCTTCGCGGTCGAGTGGCGCGACGAGCTGCCGCCGCACCTCGCTCCGCACTTCGGCGGCGCGATCTTCCACGTCCCCGACGGCGCGCTGCAGCCCGCCCGTTTCGTGCGTCGGCTCGCGCTGCGCGCCGCGGCTGCGGGCGCGGAGTTCCGGACCGGTAAGCGAGTCGAGACGCTCGACGACCTCGAAGCCGAACACGTCGTGATCGCGACCGACGGTTCGGGTCGCGGCCTCGTTCCATCCCTCGACGACGCCGTCTGGCCCGCGCGCGGTCAGGTGGTCGCGACGGAGCCGCTCCCGGAGATGCTGTTCGCGTATCCACACTATGCGCGCCACGGCTTCGACTACTGGCAGCAGCTCCCCGACGGCCGCATCGTGCTCGGCGGCTTCCGCGACTTCTCGATCCTCAGCGAGATGACGGACGAGGAGTTCACGACCGGCGTGATCCAGGACGCGCTCGACACGTTCCTCGTCGAGCTGCTCGGGACGATGCCCCGCGTCGAGCGACGCTGGGCCGGGATCTTCGGGCTGACGCAGGACCTGCTACCGCTCGTCGGTCCCGTCCCCGGTCGCGAGGGCACGTGGGTCGCGGCCGGCTACTCGGGGCACGGAAACGTGCTCGGGTTTCTCTGCGGCAAGCTCGTGGCGAGCGCGATCCTCGGACGCGACGACAAGCTGCTCTCGCTCTTCGACGCGGCGCGGTTGCTGCAGGCCGAGCCCGGATAGGCGAGGGATGGCGACCACGTACGGATGGCGTGACCCTTTCCACAACGCGGAGCTCAACGCGCTCCACGCGGAGGCGTTCGAGCTTCCACTTTGTGACGACGACTGGTGGGGGCAGGTGGATGGTCACAGTCTCGGTTGGGTCTGTGCGCGCGACGGCGCCGAGCTCGTCGGCTTCGTGAACGTCGCCTGGGACGGCGGTGTCCACGCGTTCCTGCTGGACACGACCGTCGCGGCGCGTGTCGCGCGACGCGGAATCGGGACCCGGCTCGTCGCCATCGCCGTGGAGAACGCGCGCGAAGCCCGCTGCGAGTGGCTCCACGTCGACTTCGAGGACCACCTGAGGCCGTTCTACTTCGACGCGTGTGGCTTCATACCGACGAACGCCGGTCTGATCGCACTCTAGGCACCGCTGTCGTACTCTGTGTGAGATGCGCAGATGCATAGCGTGTGCGTGGTTACTGGCGCTCGCGTGCGCTGCGTTTGCGTTGCCGGCCAGCGGCACGACGTCGACCGAGCTCGGCAGAGACGGCATCCAGCTCCGGCTTCCCGCCCACTGGACGGGTGTGATCTACCAGCGTGTCGGCGGCCTGCCGATTCTCCACGCGGCGAGCTTTCGGCTTCCGCCGGTCGACGGAGACGACGGTGCACTCCGGGCTGCTGCGCGCATGCGCCCCGGCGATGTCTTGATCGTCATGCTCGAGTACCGTCCGACCAAGGACGAGCCCTCGCGCACGGTGCCGCATCGGTTGCGTCGGTCGGACTTCGGGAAGCCCGTCGAGGGAATGCCGCTGTCGCACGCCTTCGCCCGGATCGGCTTCACGAGCGCAGGCCGCGTCTTCGATCTCTGGATCGAGTTCGGCGGCAAGCGTGCGTCGGTCGCCGCGATCCGTGCGGCCGACCGTGTGCTGGCGACGTTGCACGTCGGCCCGCGGTAGGCGCCTACAGCTCGAGACTCGG
>DASPSY010000034.1:0-4928 GCA_035623685.1 Gaiellaceae bacterium | reverse complement strand
GAAGTACAGGAGCACGAGGCTCGCCGACGAGGCCTTCTTCCCGAGGCTGATCTCCGCGTACTCGCTGGCGAAGAAGAACGTCGGGATGAAGACGAACGTCGAGAGCCCGAGCACGACGTTCTCGATCCGGAAGGGCGTGATCTCGAAGATGCGGACGTCGATCAACGGCGACGTCGTGCGCAGCTCCACGAAGTAGAACACGACGAGCAGCGCGAGCCCGCCGACGATGCAGATCCAGGTCACCGGGCTGCTCCAGCCCCAGCTCTGGGCCTGCTGAAACCCGAGGACGCTGATGCCGATGCCACCGGCGATCAGCACGAGCCCGCGGTAGTCGATCGGCGCGGGCTTGTACTCGGTCTGCGGCCTCGAGACCGCGATCAACGCGAGCGCAACGAGAGCGACCGGGATGTTCACCCAGAAGATCGCGCGCCACGTCCACTGCGTGAGGAACCCGCCGAGCGTCGGCCCGATCGCGGTGAGGCCGCCCGCGATGCCGAAGAAGAGCGCGAGCGCGCGGCCGCGGCGGTGGAGCGGGAACGTCTGGACGACGATCGCGAGCGCCGCCGGGAACATGATCGCGCCGCCTGCGCCCTGGGCGGCGCGGAACACGATCAGCCAGGTCTCCGCGGCGCCGCCCTTCGGCGTGAGCCCGCACATCGCCGAGGCAGTGGCGAAGAGGACGACGCCGAGCACGACCATGCGTCGGTGCCCGAGTGTGTCGGCGAGCCGACCGCCGAACGCGAACAACGCCGCGAGCGTGAGCAGGTACGAGTTGATCGCCCACTGCACGCCGGTCGCCGTCAGTCCGAGCTCGCGTTGGATCTGTGGTGCCGCGATCGAGACGATGGTCTGGTCGATGAACGTCATCGAGACGGCGAAGATCATCGCCGCGAGGACCAGCCCGCTCGAGCGTGCATGCTGGGAGGTCGACGCCGCCATCCCGCAAAAACACCACAACCCGGACGCCCGCGTCAATTGTGAACGGTCGAACGTCGCGTGAGCGAGCGCGAGGCCTTAGTGTTCTCGCAATCGACAAGGAGGCTGGCATGGCAGTTGCGCGCGTCGTCGAGTTCAACGGGGTGACCCAGGAGCGGATCGACGAGCTCAGCAGTCGGATGAGCGAGGAGGATCGGCCGGAAGAGCTGCCCGCGACGGAGGCGATCCTCCTGCACGATGCTGCAGGCGGGAAGTCCCTCGCGATTCTCTTCTTCGAGAACGAGGCGGACTACGCGAAGGGCGACGAGTTCCTGAATTCGATGCCGTCGGACGAGACGCCGGGGAACCGCGCCTCTGTGACGAAGTACGCGGTCGCAGTCCGAATGACGGGCTGACGATCGACCTCGCGCTGGTCAACGTCGGCGCTCCGACCGAGGTGCGGACGTTCGAGAAGGGACGATTCGAGCTCTACCGCGTCGGCCCGGTGACGCTCGGGCGCGCGAGCTACGAGCCCGGATGGCGGTGGTCCGAGCATGTCGGCCGGGCGATCGGGGAGGCCTCGTGCACGGTCGAGCACGTCGGTTTCGTCCTGAGCGGCCAGGCGGTGGCGAAGATGGACGACGGACGCGAGGTGGTGATGCGCGCCGGAGATTTCTTCTACGTCCCGCCTGGCCACGACAGCTGGGTCGTCGGGGACGAGCCCTACGTCTCGCTCCACATCCTCGGCAGCGAGGACTACGCGGCGGCCGACTCGGCCGAGGATCCGTGACGGCCTAGCGGTGGTGGTGCACGTGCGGCGCCGAGTGATGCGGGAGCGGGAGCACCTCGGCCGAGGCGACGCCGGGAAGCGCGAGCAGGAACACGCAGGAGGCGATCGCCCAACGCTTGATCATGAGTGCGTCATCGGGCAGAACGGCCCCGAAGTGAATCCCTCACGCGGGCTCAGTGCCCCAAGAGGTGAACGACGCCCACGTCGTCGAGCCCGTTCAGGACGAGCTGCGCGCCGAGCGCTGCGAGCAGGAAGCCGAACACCTTCTCGGTCACCAGCATCCGACTCTGGTCGAGATGCGCGCTGACCGCGTTCGCCCACCTGAAGACGACGACGTCGATAGCTAGCACGACCGCGAGAAGCCCGAGCACGATCCCCAGGTGGCCGATCGAGCCCGCCTCGGCCGACGTCGTCACGAGCGTGACGAAGCCGGCCGGGTTCAGCAGGTACGGGATCGCGAGCGGAAAGACGGCGAGCTCGAGTGGGTCCCGGCCGGCGAGCGCGCGGTGCGCATCGGGATCCCCTTCCCCGCGAATCATCGAGAGGGCGATGACGAAGAGGATGATGCCGCCGGCGATCGCGAGCGCGCCGGTCGAGAAGTGGAGCAGCCTTGTCAGGAGCTCGCCGAGCACGACGAGGATCAGCGCGACGACGGCGGCGGTGACCAGCATCTTGCGTGTGACCCGGGCCTTCGTCTCGGCATCCATGCCGGCTGTCACCTCGAGGTACGGGACGAGCGCGATCTTCGGTCCGATGCCGATCAGCAGCAGCAGGAAGATGTCGAGGGCGACGTAGGCGTCGAACGAGCCGGAGTCCATCGCTACAGGTGCCCGTCGTCGAATGTCTGCGGCGGCTCGACGCGAGCATCGTCTCCCGCGGCGGCGCGGGCTTCGCGCTCCCACAGCGTCGCATTCAGGACGGCGGTGCCTACGAGGAGCCTGCTGAACAGGTAGAGGCCGAAGAGCAACGCCGACGCGATCCCGAGGGCGCCGTACGTCCCCTGCCTGCTCAGCGACCATGGAGTGATCACGTACGCGACGGCGAGCTGGAACAGCTCGACCCCGACGGCGAAGAGGAGCGCACCCGGGATCAGCGCCTTCCAGCGCGCGCCGCGATGCGGCAGGCGGAGCGAGACGAGGAGCCAGAGACCGGCGTACGGCACCAGCAGGGCGAGACTGGCGAGGAGGCCGAGGCGCGGAGAGTGAGCTCTCGCGGCGCTCGCCGCCGTCGAGACCAACCAGAAGGCGAGTACCAAGGCGAGCAGCCTCAAGCTGGCGCCGGCCGTCGGGCGCGGCGCGGCCGCGCGAAGGTCGGTCCACACGAGACGGTGCGCCCCGATCAGCACGCGGAGCATGCTCCTCGTTGCCCAGACGAGGACCGGGATTCCGACGATGAGCGCGTACCAGCGGGCGGAGTTGCTCGCGGTCGACGCGACCGAGTGCGAGACGAGACCGGCGAGCCCGAGTGACTTTGCCGCCTTCTGCGGCGACTCCGACGCACTGTCGGCTGCAATGCCGAGCCCGGCGACGAGGATGAGCGCGAACGGCAGCAGCCAGATGAACATCCGATAGGCGAGCGCGCCGGCAATGATCCCGCCGCCGATCTCTGCATCGCGGTCGGCCATCTCGAACACCGCGTCCAGCGACGCGTGCCGACTGCGCTCCTCCTGCGCCCGCTCGGACAGCCTCGTGGCACGCGTCTGGGCCGCCGCAGCGAGCAATCGAGCGCGCTCGCGCCGTGTCGGAGGCGCGTCGGACTCGGCCTGCCGATCAGGCGGCGCCGACACCGTGCGACGTCACCGGCGCGGATTGAAGGGACGCAGCGCGTCGTCGCCGGGCTGGACGATGGCGACGTGCGACTCGGGCACCTTGTTCCAGGCGCCGGGCAGGTCGCCGAGCGGCTCGGAGACGACGACCCTCGTCTCGTCGGAGAGGCCGGCGAGCTCGACGATGTCCGGATAGTGATGCTTGAGGTCGTCCATGCGTGTACTGAAGTAGAGCGAGCGCGACTCGCCCTCGCTCGAGTAGCGGAACGCCCAGATGCTATGGCCGTCCGAGGTGGCCACCGTCATCTGGATGGGGAGGTCGACCCCATGCTCATGCCCCGTGTGCTCGACGAGCCCGACCATCTGCTCGACGGCCCCGACGGGATCGTCTTCGAGCCCGAAGGTCAGCGCGAGGTAGAACATCGTCTCCGAGTCGGTCGTCCCCTCGATCAGCGGGTAGAGCGAGTCGTCGATCGCAAGCACGAGCTCGCGTTTGACGTGATCGAACTCACGGATCAGGCCGTTGTGCATCCACAGCCAGCGTCCGTGGCGGAACGGGTGGATGTTGGTCTGCTGAATCGCCGATCCCGTCGACGCACGGATGTGCGAGAAGAAGAGCGGCGACGAGATGCCGGCGGCCAGCTCGCGCAGGTTCCGGTCGTTCCACGCCGGATGCGTGCTGCGGTACAGCCGCGGCGGCTGCGTGTCGTCGTTCTCGTACCAGCCGACGCCGAATCCGTCGCCGTTCGTCGTCGTCGCGCCCTGCCTTGCATGAAGGCTCTGGTCGATCAGCGAGCGGTCGCGCTTGACGAGCAGCTCCTCGAGCCGGATGGGCGATCCGGAGTAGGCGAGCCAGCGGCACACGCCGCAATCATGATCGAGCCGGGGAGTCGAATGTCGGAGAAGGCGCCTGGCTCGGCGCTGCCGGCGACGTCTGCTTCCGCGCGCAGGGGGAGGGCGAGCGGTCGCTCGACCGCCAAGGTCGGGTCGGAAGGCGTCGGAGGGAGCCGAAGTCGTACGCCGGCCGGCGTCGGGAAGCGCGCTCTGGTCGACCTCGAGCAGCTTGTGCGTCTGTTTTCCCCGGCCCTGCCCTGCTCCTGCAGGAGCTCGACGTTCCGGCGGACCGGTTCACCGTCTACACGATCCACCTCTGTGCGCGTCTCTGGTGGGCCGAGACGCGAACCGCCTGCTCCGACGTGCGTTCCCGGCTGCAGACCGAGGAGTACATCCGCCGCGTCGACGCGACGTACGACGTGCTCGCGCGGAGGTTCCACCGCACGTAGGACGTGGAACGCCGCGTCCCGACGATTGCTCAGCCGCGGTCGCGCAGCGTTTTCGGCCAGATCCCCTGTTTGCCCGGCGAGAGGATCCCGAGCGGGTCGACGGCGTCCTTGATCGTCTCCGTGAAGCGGCGGTACGCATGGTCGCCGAAGCTGTACTGGTCGGCCGCCAGGTCCA
>DASPSY010000013.1:0-3841 GCA_035623685.1 Gaiellaceae bacterium | reverse complement strand
GCCGCCTGCTACCGAGCGCTCGACCTCGTCACGTTCCTCACGACGGGCGAGGACGAGACGCGCGCGTGGGAGATTCGGCGCGGCGCGGCCGCCCCGGAGGCTTCGGGCGCGATCCACACCGACCTGCAGCGGGGATTCATCCGCGCCGAGGTCGTTTCGTACGACGACCTCGTCGGTGCCGGCGGGTGGGACGCCGCGAAGACGCGGGGCCTGCTGCGCGTCGAAGGCAAGGACTACGTCGTCCGCGAAGGCGACGTGCTGCACGTCCGGTTCGCCGTCTGACGGCGCCGCCGGCGCGACGCTCCGGTCAGTCGACCGCGACGGCGCTTCTCGGAACGCGAAGCGTGAACGTCGATCCTTCGCCGGGGCGGCTGTCGACGTCGATCCGGCCGCCGAGGGCACGCGCGGCCCGGTCGGACAGATACAGGCCGAGGCCGACGCCGCCGACCCGGCGCGTGTGCGACGGGTCGAGCTGCTGGAAGCGCTCGAACACGCGCGGCACGTCCTCGGGCGCGATCCCGATCCCGCGGTCCCGCACCGAGATCCGCGCCTCCTCATCGTCGCTCTCGATCACGAACCGGACTTCGTGGTCCGAGTACTTCAGCGCGTTGTCGCCGAGGTTGAACAGGATCCGGTACAAGAGCGTCGGGTCGGTCACGAGCTCGACTCTCGACGGAGACTCGACCTCGACGGTCCGCTGCGGGGCGCGCGACCGCAGGGCGGAGGCGACCTCCTCGACGAACGACGGCAGGTCGACGCGCAGCGGCGCGATGGCCGGCGCGTTGTCGGCGAGGCGCGAAGTGGCGAGGAGATTCTCGAGCAGCTCGGCGAGCCGCTTCGCCTGGCGCTCGGCGGCGTCGAGCAGGTCGTGGCGTTCCTCGGGCCTCAGCACGTCGCCGCTGCGGGCCACGGTGGCGACGTTTCCGATCACCGCCGTGAGCGGCGTACGCAACTCGTGTGAGACGTTGGCGACGAACTCGTCCTTCATGCGGTTGAGCGACTCGAGCTGCTCCACCTGCTCGGAGAGCGCGCGGCGGCTCTCGGACAGCTCGCGGCCCGTCTCGGCGAGCTCGAGGAGCAGCAGCACCGACATGATGTACTGGCCGTACATCTCCGCGCGACGGGCGTCCTCGGGTGTGAACGGCGGCTCGCCTCCCGGGCGGTGCAGCGTGAGGCCGGCGCGCACGCGCTCGTCGACGAGCACCGGCACGGCGAGCACGTGCTCGTCGTCTTGCGCCGTCCCCGGGACGTCGACTGCGATGGCGCCGTCCGGCTCGCCGGCATTGGCGATGACGCTCCGCCGCTGCAGGACCGCGACGCCCGTCGCGCCGACGCCGAAGGGGATCTCGAAGCGGAGCATCGCGTCGGCCACCGGCCCGGCCTGCGAGTGGTAGATGGGGCGGATCGACTGCAACGCGTGATCGACGCGAGAGATGGTGGCCGACTGGATCGGGACGACCTCGCCCAGACGCTCGACGATCAGCGGCAGGATCTCGACCGATGCGGCGGCCGAAGCGAGCCCGAGACGGTTGCCGATCTCGAGCAGTGAGCGGTGCAGCGCGACTTCCTCTTCCAGCTCCTTGCGGAGCGTCTGCATCTGCCGTTCGGCCTCGAGCGAGCCGATCTCGCCGAGGAGGGTGACGTTCTCGGTCGCGTTCGCCCCGACGGCGGCGAAGAGCCGCAGCAGCTCGAATCCCGACCGGTCGGGGATCGGCTGCTCGACGGGCGAGTCGACCGACAGGATCCCGAGGTCCTTTCCCTCGGTCGTCCGCAGCCGGATGAAGCAGGCATCCTCCGGGTGCCACCCCGCGCCACTCCACTCGAACACGGGCATGACCACGTTGTCGCCCAGCTTGCCCCACGTCGGGTGCATGGCTTCGTGGGAGATGAAGTAGACGTCGGGGATGACCTCGTACCGGGCGTCGAGGAACTCCTCGAAGACCGCGCGCGAGTTCTCGGTCCCGACCAGGCGGTCGACGCCACCGCCGGATCCCGCCCGCACGACGTACACGTCGCGGTCGGGGTCGAGCACGTTGATGACGGTGTCGAGCCCGAACGCGGCCTTCACCCCTTCGGCGACGGCAGTAAGGATCGCGTCGAAGCCGCCGCCCTGCGCCGCGCGCGCGATGCGGGCGAGCGCCTGCAGACGGACCGACTCGCGCTCGGTCCGTTCACGAAGCCAGCGGTTCTGCGCCTCGAGGTTCTCCGCGCTCTCCGCCCGCTGGGTGACGTCCTGGGCCGAGAGCACGAGCCGTGCCGGGCCGCTTCCCTTGACCGGCATCAGGACGAGGTCCCAGTAGGTGACGTCGCCGTCCTCGTTCCGGCTCGCGTAGCGCTCGAGCTGGAACGGCTCGCCCGACGACACGACGTGGCGCATCAGCGTGACGCTCTCGTCCTGGATCGCCGGATACACCTCGCGCAGCGGCTTGCCCACGAGGTCCTCGCCCGGACGGCCGATGAACTCTCGGTAGCGGTCGTTGGCCGCGACGAGCAGGAGGTCGCCGTCGGCCGTCATCTCCCAGCACGCGAGCGCGGCCTGGGCGCCCGCGAGCGTCGCGGCGAGAACGTCCGCCGCGCCGATCGGGGACAAGGCACCGGTGCGTGCCGGCTCGGGGGACCCGGTCTTCATGGGCACTCTTAGAATCGGCCGCCTCCGACCAGCGCTATAGGGGACGCCTCCACATGGGGCTCGCCGGGACGGGGGACCCGCATTTCCCCTTGGGACCAGCGATTGTACGGCCCCGGGGGAGTCCGTCTGCAGGGCTCGCGAATCGGCGGCACTCGGCGTAGCGTGCTCGGGCACCCGGGCCTGCTCAGGGCCACGACCCGCTGCGAGGAAGGAACGCGGATGTTCACGGGCTTCCTGGTCAACGAGTACGCGGACGACGTCCAGCAGGGAGTGGACTTCTACTCGGCGTTGGGCTTCGAGGAGACCTTCCGGATCCCGCGGGAGGGTGTCCCGCGGCACGTGGAGCTCCGCGCCGCTGGCCTCACGGTTGGGATCTCCTCGGTGGAAGCGGCACGCGACGACCACGGCGTGGAGGTGTCGCAGGAGGGCGCTGCGATGGGGATCGTGCTCTGGTGCGAGGACGTGGATGCCGCGTACGCGCAGGCGCTCGCCGCGGGCGCCACCGCGCTCCACGAGCCGCACGAGTTCCAGGGGAGCCGGCTCCGCGTGGGCTGGCTCATGGACCCGCTCGGCAACCCGCTCCAGTTGGTCCAAGAGCCCACTGCGTAGAGCCGTTGGAACTCCGCCTCGCCGCGTAGGCTGGCCGGCATGGCCATTTCACGAGACGCGAAGGCGAACCGCGAGTACTGGGACCGGGAGTCCGACGACTATCAGGCCGCGCACGGACGACGCCTGGCCGCCGAGCCCATGTCGTGGGGCGTCTGGCGAATTCCGGAAGCACGACTCAAGGTGTTGGGCCGTGTCGCGGGGAAGGACGTGCTGGAGCTCGGATGCGGTGGGGCGGAGTGGTCGATCGCCCTCGCCGGCGCAGGGGCTCGTCCCGTCGGCCTGGACAACTCCAAGGTGCAGCTGGCCCACGCCCGGCGGAACATGGCCGCTGCGGGTGTGGAGTTCCCGCTCGTGCACTCGAGCGCCGAGCACGTCTCGCTGCCCGACGCGTCGTTCGATCTGATCTTCGCCGATCACGGTGCGCCGAGCTTCGCCGATCCGCGCCGCGTCGTTGCCGAGTGCGCACGCCTCCTGCGATCGCGCGGCCGCTTCGTCTTCTGCATGTCGACGCCGTTTCGCGATCTGTGCTGGAACGAACGGACGGAGCGACTGACGAAGACGATGCAGCAGTCCTACTTCGAACTCGGCCGGTGGGAGGGCGAG
>DASPSY010000012.1:0-3003 GCA_035623685.1 Gaiellaceae bacterium | reverse complement strand
CACGTGTCCGAACACGGGTCGCATCAACGCCTCGAACCCGTGCTCGGAGTACATGCACATCGACGACTCCGCGTGCAACCTCGCCTCGCTGAACCTGATGAAGTTCCGCCGCGACGACGGCGAGCTCGACGTCGAGGCGCTCGAGCACGCGGTCGACGTCATGTTCCTCGCGCAGGAGATCCTCGTCGGCTACTCGTCGTACCCGACACCGGAGATCGAGCGGAACGCCAAGGCCTATCGGCAGCTCGGGCTCGGCTTCGCAAACCTCGGCGCGCTCCTGATGGCGCGCGGCCTGCCGTACGACTCCGACGAGGGACGCGCATACGCCGCGGCGATCACCGCACTGATGACGGGCCGCGCCTACCGGAAGTCGGCGGAGATCGCCGGCCGCATGGGCGCGTTCGCGGGCCACCAGCAGAACGCGGCGGCGATGCTGAGCGTGATGGCCAAGCACCGCGCGGCCGTCGGCAACATCGAGCACGCCGACTCCGTTCCGGCCGACCTGCTGAGCGCGTGCCGCAAGGCGTGGGACGACGTCCTCGACCTCGGCGAGGTCAACGGCTACCGCAACGCGCAGGCGACTGTGCTCGCGCCGACCGGGACGATCAGCTTCATGATGGATTGCGACACGACCGGCGTCGAGCCCGACTTCTCACTGGTGAAGTCGAAGAAGCTCGTCGGCGGCGGCGAGATCACGATCGTGAACAAGTCCGTGCCGATGGCGCTCGACAAGCTCGGCTACGCGCCGACCGAGGTCGAGGAGATCGTCGCGTTCATCGACGAGCGCAATACGGTCGTGAGCGCGCCATACCTGAAGTCGGACCACTACCCGGTGTTCGACTGCGCAGTCGGCGACCGCGCGATCCACTACATGGGCCACGTCAAGATGATGGGCGCGGTCCAGCCGTTCATCAGCGGCGCCATCTCGAAGACGGTGAACCTGCCGGAGTCGGTCACGATCGACGAGGTCGCGCAGCTCTTCGTCGAGTCGTGGCAGCTCGGCGTCAAGGCGATCGCGATCTACCGCGACAACTGCAAGGTCGCGCAGCCGCTCGCGGCGAAGTCCGACGACGGCCAGGCGACGCTCGCCTCGGCGGCACCCGTCGCCGCGCCGCGCCGCCGACGGCTGCCGGACGACCGCACCGAGGTCGGCCGCAAGTTCCGCGTCGGCGAGTACGAGGGCTATATCCACGTCGGCCTGTTCGAGGACGGGACGCCCGGCGACATCTTCGTCGACATCGCCAAGGAGGGCACCACCCTCGCGGGCCTGATGAACAGCTTCATGATCAGCGTCTCGCTCGGCCTGCAGTACGGCGTGCCACTCGAGGTCTACGTCTCGAAGTTCGCGCACATGCGCTTCGAGCCGAGCGGGATGACGAACGATCCGGACATCCGCGCCGCCAAGTCGATCGTCGACTACATCTTCCGGTGGATGGGCAAGAAGTTCCTCACGACCGACCAGCAGGAGGAGATCGGCATCCTCTCGCCGGAGGTGCGTGCGAGGCTCGCAGCGTCCTACAACGCGCTCGAGGGCAGGCCGGCCGATGCAGCGCCCGTCGATGCCGCCCCGCCCGGCCAGACCGCGCTCTTCAACAACTGGGAAGACGCGGTCGAGTGCGCCCGCTGCGGAGGACGGATGGTGCGTACCGGCTCGTGCTACACCTGCCGCGACTGCGGCACCAACACCGGTTGCAGCTAGCGAACGGCGGCCCGCCGCGCCGTCGCCTTCGACGGCCTGCTCTCAGCGCAGTTCGTCGAGGCGTACGCTGCCCGTGCACGCACGACGGGCCGCGATCGAATCGAAAGGAGCGAACGATGATCGACCACGTCTCCGCAGACGTCAGCGATCTCGAGCAGGCGAAGAACTTCTATGGCCAGACGCTGGCACCACTCGGCTACTCGCTGCAAATGGAGTTCCCCGAGGCCGCCGGGTTCGGCACCGGTCAGGGGATCCCCGAGTTCTGGATCGGCTCGAGGGAGGATCGCGGCGCAACACACGTCGCGTTCAGCGCGAAGGATCGCGCGACCGTCGACGCGTTCTTCGCGGCGGCGACGGCCGCCGGGGCCAAGGACAACGGCGCGCCCGGCCTCCGGCCGCACTACCACGAGAACTACTACGCCGCGTTCGTCCACGACGCAGACGGCAACAACATCGAGGCGGTGTGCCATCTGCCGGCCTGAGGACTCGTGACCGACATCCCCGAGCACGCCGATGCGCGGTTGCGCCGCGAGCGGACGATCTGGCTCGCGACCGTCGACCGCGCAGGAGCCCCGTCGGTCCGTCCGGTCTGGTTCCTCTGGGACGGCGAGCACGTGCTCGTCTACAGCAAGCCGACGGCCGCGAAGGTTCGTCACATCGAGCGGAACGCACGCGTTTGTCTGCACCTCGACCCGAACGAATGGGGAACGGACGTCGTCATCGTCACGGGCGACGCGCGACTTGCTCCTGAGCGCCCGCGCGCCGATGCGTGCAGCGGCTACGTCGAGAAGTACAGCGACGGTCTCGCTCGCCTCGGCCGCTCGGCCGAGCAACTCGCCGACGAGTACTCGGTCGCGATCGAGGTCGAGCCGACACGCTTCTTGACCTACTGAACC
Source organism: Gaiellaceae bacterium (assembly GCA_035623685.1). Classification (GTDB taxonomy): domain Bacteria; phylum Actinomycetota; class Thermoleophilia; order Gaiellales; family Gaiellaceae; genus 3-1-20CM-4-69-9. Next base: position 408 of record DASPSY010000012.1, on the reverse strand, counting down.
GGCACGAGACGGATGGCTGTCGGACGCGGCGCACTTTCGGGAGTCGCGGTGACTCTCGCCGCGTTTCTCGGGTTCTACGCGGCGGAGGCTTGCAGGAGTGGCCGCCGGAGTGGCTGGGATCGGCCATGAACTCGCGACAACGCGCCTGCATCCGGCCGGCGCGCGCTGAGCTCGCAGTCTTCTTCAAGCCCCCTAGAATCCCGCGGTGCAGCGCGACGACGACGTCCGAGCGTCATGTTTCGCCCAGCTCGCGATCCTGTGCGCCGAGTTTGGGGAGGACGTCCCGTATAGCGGGGGCTTGGATCGAGGTTTCACGTTTCGCGGGCGGCGCGTCCCTTACCTGAACAGGCAGAAGGGGATCTTTCGCGCAGCTGTCCAACGTGGGCCGGCAGCGCTTTCGATCCAGAC
>DASPSY010000006.1:0-29413 GCA_035623685.1 Gaiellaceae bacterium | reverse complement strand
TCGAGCCGGTGCCGACGATCCCCGGGCCGATGGCGCACACCGCGACGTCGAAGCGCTCGCCCCCGCACCAGGCGAGCGCCGACCCGACGGTCACCGAGGCCCGGTCGGCGTCGATGCACGCGCCGACGGCGATCGTCACCTCGACGAGGCCGCGGTCGCGCAGCACGCGAACGGTGTCCGAGAGCGACACAGGCAGTGCGCCGCCGGGGAGCTGGAGGTACGCGACGCGGTGGCCCGCGCCGATCCCGGCACACACCGGCGCCACCTGGCTGTGCAGTGTGCAGCAGACGACGGGCATGCCGCCGATCGAGTCCGGCAGCAGCGCGTCCTCCTCGACGTGCCGAACCGCGGACTGGAGGGGCGTATACGGCAGCTTCATCACGTGTGAGCCCTCTTCGGCGGCCAGTCCGAGCCCGCGCGTGAGGTTCGCATGGAGGACGTCGAAGCCGCCCGAGCCCAGCTCGAGCTCGCGGGCCTGCACGTTGACGATCACGTCATCGCCGAGCGCGACGGGTCCGGTCAGTCGCGGATACGCAATGCAAGGGCTGCCGTCGACCTCGATGCGCACGAGTGCGTCGTGCCGCTCGACGACCGCCGTGATGCGGCCGCGGCGGAGACTAAGCATCGGTCTCGCGCGCGACGTCGACGAGCGCCAGCGTCACGTCGACCATGCGGTCCAGATCCTCGACCGTGATGTGCTCGTCGGGCGTGTGGATCTCCTGCATCCCGTTCGCGAGGTTGAGACAGCTGAGGCCGCGGTCGTTGAAGACGTTGGCGTCGGCCGCGCCGCCGCTGAGCCCGTAGCTCGGCTCGAGCCCAGCACGCTTCAGCGCCGAGTGTGCAATCCGCACGACCTCGTCGTCCTGCTTGAAGCGATAGCCGCGATAGCTCTTGTGCATCTCGGTCTCGATCGTGCAGTCCTCGAGACTGGCCGCGAACGAGATCGCGTCGAGCATCTCCTGCACGACCTCCTGTAGACGCCGCTCGTCGTGCGAGCGCGCCTCGGCGAGGAACGTGCACCACTCCGGGACGATGTTCCCGGCAGTGCCCCCCTCGATCGTGCCGACGTTCGCGGTCGTCTCGTCGTCGATCCGACCGAGACGGAGGTCCGCGATCGCACGAGCCGCAGCGGCGATCGCCGAGCGTCCCTCCTCCGGGTACATCCCCGAGTGCGCGGCGCGGCCGTGGAACCGCACCTCCATCGAGTGGGAGTACGGCGCACCGAGGACGACGCCGCCGATCGGCGCAGCCTGGTCGTAGACGTAGCCGAGACGCGCACGCAGCCGCTCGTGATCGAACGCCGCGGCTCCGAACAGTCCGACCTCCTCTTTGGGAGTGAACAGCAGCTCGATCCCCGCGTGCGGCCTGTTCTCGACCAGGACGCGCCGTGTCGCCTCGAGCATGACGGCGACCGCGGACTTATTGTCCGCGCCGAGGATCGTGTCCGCAGCGTTCCGCACGACGCCGTCCTCGACGACGGGCTCGATCGGCCCGGTCGGAGGCACGGTGTCGAGGTGCGCGCAGAAGAAGAGCGGCGTGCCAGCCGCCGTTCCGTCCACCCGGCAATAGAGGTTGCCGATCGTCGAGTCGACCTTCGGCCCGGCATCGTCCTCGTCGACCGCGAGATCGAGGTCGCGGAGGTAGCGCGTGACGGCGTCGGCCACCTGGCGCTCCTCGCCGGGCGGGCTCGGCAGTGCCGCGAGCTCGGTGAAGAGGTCGACGAGGTCGGAGGCCATCGCCCGCGATCCTACGAGAGCAGCGCGGCGCGCTAGGCCGAGACGACGCCGACCGCGTTCCGCTCGCGCGAGCGCGTGAGCGCGGCGCCGACGAAATCGCGAAAGAGCGGGGCCGGACGGGTCGGCCGCGACTTGAACTCGGGGTGGAACTGGCTAGCGACGAACCACGGATGATCCGGAAGCTCGACGATCTCGACGAGCCGTCCTTCCTGGAACGTCCCCGAGACGACGAGGCCGGCGTCCACGAAGGCGGGCCGGAAGTGGTTGTTCACCTCGTAGCGGTGACGATGCCGCTCGCTGATCACGGTCTCGCCGTACGCCTCGTGGGCGTGCGTCCCCTGCCCGACCTCGACCGCCTGGGCCCCGAGCCGCATCGTGCCGCCGAGGTCCTCGATCTCCTTCTGCTCCGGGAGCAGGTCGATCACTGGGTGGGGCGTCTCCGGATCCATCTCGGTCGAGTTCGCGCCCTCGAGGCCGAGCATGTGCCGCGCGAACTCCGAGACGGCGACGTGCATGCCCAGGCAGATGCCGAGGTACGGGATGCCGCGCTCGCGCGCGACGCGGCAGGCCAGGATCTTCCCCTCCCAGCCGCGCGCCCCGAAGCCCCCAGGGACGATGACGCCGTCGACACGGTCGAGCAGCGCCGCAGCCTCGTCGTACGACATGTCCTCCGCGTCGACCCAGCGCACCGTCGGACGGCACCGGTGGTGCGCTCCTGCGTGCTTCAGCGCCTCGTGCACCGAGAGGTAGGCGTCCTGGAGCTTCACGTACTTGCCGACGAGCGCGATCTCGACCTCCTCCTCGGCCTGCTGGAGCCGCTCGGTGAGGTCGTGCCACTCGCCGAGGTCCGCGCGGCCGCTCGGCAAGGAGAGCTTCTCGCAGACGAGCTCGTCGAGGCCTTGCTGCTGCAAGCGTGACGGAACGAGGTAGACGTCGGGGACGTCGGAGCTGGCGACGACCGCACCCGCGTCGACGTCCGCGAACAGCGCGATCTTCTCGCGGATGTCGGGCGACAGCTCCTCGTGCGAGCGGCAGACGACGATGTCCGGGTGGATTCCGATCCGGCGCAGCTCGTTCACCGAGTGCTGCGTCGGCTTCGTCTTCAGCTCGCCCGCCGCCTCGATGAACGGCACGAGCGTGACGTGGAGGTACAGCACGTTCTCCGAACCGACCTCGCGGCGGAACTGGCGGATCGCCTCGAGGAACGGCAGCGACTCGATGTCGCCGACGGTGCCGCCGATCTCGCTGATCACGACGTCGGCCGGGCTCGACGCGGCCGACGCGCGGATCCGCGCCTTGATCTCGTTGGTGATGTGCGGGATCACCTGGACGGTCGCGCCGAGGAACTCCCCCTTGCGCTCCTTCCGCAGCACGGCGTCCCAGATCGCGCCCGCCGTGTGCGAGGCGGCGCGTGTGAGGTTCTCGTCGATGAATCGCTCGTAGTGGCCTATGTCGAGATCGGTCTCGGCGCCGTCCTCGGTCACGAACACCTCGCCGTGCTGGAAGGGACTCATGGTTCCCGGGTCGACGTTCAGGTACGGATCGAACTTCTGTGCCTGGACCTGAAGGCCGCGCGCCTTCAGCAGCCTGCCGAGCGATGCGGCGACGATTCCCTTGCCGAGTGCGGAGACGACGCCGCCGGTGACGAAGACGTAGCGCGTCCGCGGTTGGGAGCTCACGCGGGGCGGCCGAGGCGGTCGAGGTGCCCGAGTCCGGGCGTGCGCTCGATGAATCCCCCGAGCGACGTCCGTTCACCGAGAAGCGTCAGGCCGGCCAGGGCTCCGATCGTCACCCAGCGGCCTCGTCCCGCGAGCCTGCTCACGGACTTCAAGCCTAGCAGCGCGCCGAGTCCGTTCGATCCCGCGTCTCCGAGCATCGCCATCTCGCGGAGATCGTAGGGAAGCAACAGGACGGCGAGACCCACCGGGGCGTCGACCGCGAGTGCAGCCGCGAGGTACGCCTTGAGCGCGCGTCCCGGACGCGTGTCGAGCTGGTTCAGCGCGTTCGCGGAGAGCCCGACGAGCAGCGCGCCGGAGACGCTTCGCGTGCGGAGGAAACCGTACGCGGGGATGGCGAGCAGCTTGAGCACGCCCGTCGTCCAGCCGGCGCGAAGGTGCTCGCGGAACCCGCGCTCGGATCCGTGGGAGAGGTCGTCCGCGAGGCCGATCGCCGTGACGACCGGGTCGTAGAGTGCGGCCGTCCAGCCGACGAGCGGCAGTCGCCGGCCGCGGTAGTTCACCGCGAGCGGCCCGGCCGCGACGAGCGTCTCGAGCAGCTGGCGGCCGCGGTGGAGGAAGCCGGCGACGTCTCGACCCGTGGCGCGGTGTCGGAGCGGGAGCCGCACCTCCTCGACGCGGAGGCCGGACCGGGCGGCGTCGATCGTCATGCGCACCTCGCAGCCGAAGCCAGGCGCGAGCGGGAACACCCGCGCCCGTGCCCGCATCGACAACGCGCGCTGACCAGACAGCGGCTCGTCGGCCTCGAACCCGGAACGGATCCGGACGAGGACTCGTCCGAGCTCCTTCGCGAAGCCGAACCCACCTCCCTGCCGCTCCTCGAATGCGGCGATCGCCAGATCGGCCTCTCGGTCGAGCAGAGGCCCGAGCTCGCCGTCGAGATCGGCGTCGCAGAGCAGCAGCCGCCCCGGCGGCGCTGCGCGCTCGGCCGCCGACAGCGCCTGGCCCTTGCCGAGCCGCGACAGGCGAACGACCATGGCCCCGGCCATCTCGGCGCAATCGGCGGTGGCGTCGCGCGACCCGTCGTCGGCGACGATCACCTCCGCGTCGGGAAAAGCCGCGCGCAACGCTGCGACTGTCCGCGCGATCGACGCCTCCTCGTCGCGCGCGGCGACGAGGATCGTCAACGCCTCATCCACCCGTCGTCGTGCTCGTGGTGACGGGAGGAATCGGATCCGGGAGGATCGAGTCGTCCAGGCTCGACTGCAGGCCGTAGTGCCCGTTCTCGCCCGGGCCGGAGAGGAGCACCGCGAGCGCGACCCGGCCGATCGGGAGGTCGACGTCGTCCACGCTCGACAGCCCGACGTGCTTGTAGGTCGGGACCGCGGACGGTCGCGTGCCGCTCGCCTCAACTCCGACCGCCGGGACGGATCCGTTGGCGAGCTCGCTCAGGAGGTTGCCGACGATCTGCGCGGTCGCATGACCCGTCTGCGGCTGCGCCGTGCGCACGACGACGACCGCGTCCGCGGGTCGCTTCCCACCTCCGACGCGCTCCTCGACCAGCTGCCCCTCGAGCGCGTCCCAGAGTGGCGTATCGCCGCCGAGCGTGAACTCGTCCGCGAGCTCGCGGCCGATGTTCGCGAACCGCTTCGGCCCGACGGTGAACGAGGCCAGGGCCGAACGCTTCGCAAGCGATGCCTCGATCGTGTGCGCGTTGATCGGCACCGAGATCGCGCGCATGCGGATCATCACGGCGCCGGCGTCGTTGAGCGTGTCGTTCACGTCCGCACGGACGGACTTGCTGACCGGGCCGACATAGAGCACCGCGACGTGCTTGTTGCGAAGTCGGTTCGCCATCACGGCCGTGTACGCACCCTTGACGAACGTCGAGTCGGCGTTGTCGGCCTGAACCGCGAGCTGCAGGTCGGCGATGCGTCCCTGCGCCGAGCTCAGCTCCGCCTCGAGCTTCTTGCGCTCGGTGTTGTTGAGCCCGTGCGAGGTCAGCGCGACGCCGACGAGGATGCCGATCACGAGCGCGAAGAAGACGGCAGCGAGCGACGCGACGTGATAGCGGAGGTCGAACATGGCTCAGGTCGTCGCAGCAGTCTGGCAGAGGTCGTGCAGTCGGTTGAGCGCACGCCGCGGCAGGCTCCGGGGCAACGAGACGAGCCAGGCGGCGGTGAGCTCGAGGATCGCACGCGTCCTGTCGCCGTCAGCCGCGTCCTCGAGGCGCAGGTCGGCGTCGATCCGGTCGCCGCTCAGCGTCCACGAGAGCCGCTCGAGCGGCCGGACCTCGAGAACGACGAGCGTGCCGCTGTACCCGGAGCGCCGGAACGGCGACGGCTGGCCGGGAGCGCGGATCGTCCAGCGGGCCCCGGGAGCGAGGCCCTGGCGGCCTGCCTCCACCGAGGCGACGTTCGGCCACCAGTCGGCGAAGCGTCGAGGGTCGGCGACGACGCGCCAGACGTCCTGGCGCGACGCCGCCAGTTCGCGCGATGCCGCTGCACGGGGCATGGCGGAAGGGTACGTCTAGCCGAGCCCGAGCAGATCCCGGAGACGCAGTGCGAGGTAGCCGATCACGTGCCGCAGCGCCGGTGAGACCGCGATCGCGACGCCGATCGCCGCGAAGCCGGCCATCGTGAACACGATCAAGGGCCAGATGCCGACGCGCCTGCTGGCAAGCCGCGACACGCCTTTCGCGTCGATGAGGATCTCCCCGACCTTCAAGCGCGTGAGGAAGGTCGACGACATCCCTTCGCGGTTCCGCTCGAGGAACTCGATCAGGTTGAAGTGCGTGCCGACCGCGACGATCAGGTTCGAGCCCTTCTCGTAGGCGAGGAGCAGCGCGAGGTCCTCGCTGATGCCGGTGCCTGGGACGACGTGGTACGGAAGCCCGAGCCGCTCCGCGCGCTCGGCGCCAGGCGCTCGGCCGTCGGGATACGCATGCACGAGTAGCTCGGCACCGCAACGCAGCGCCTTGTCCGACACGGAGTCCATGTCGCCGACGATCACGTTCGGCGTGTAGCCCGCCTCCAGCAGCGCGTCGGCGCCTCCGTCCACAGCGATGAACACCGGCTTGAAGTCGCGCGCATACGGCCTCACCATCCGCAGGTCGCGCTTGTAGCCCGGTCCGCGCGCGACGACGAGGGCGTGCCGGTCGCGGAAGCGCGTCGCGAGGATCGGGAACTGAATGCCCTCGGCCAGCAGCTTCCCCTCCTCCCGGATGTAGCGCATCGTGTTCTCGGCGAACGCCTCGAGCGCCTCCGTCACGCGCCCGCGCTGGTCGGCGAGCGCCTCCTCGATCGTCGGCTCGTCGAGGATCCGTCCTGCCGCGAGGCACGTGCCGTTCCGGTAGAGACCCGCGCCGCGAACGGTGACGAGCTCGCCCTCGTGCACCGTCTCGAACAGGTCGGCGCCGGGCGCGTCGATCAGGCGCACGCCTGCGCGAACGAGCGCGAGCGGCCCCGGATTGGGAAAGCGTCCTGACTGCGAGTCGGAGACGTTCACGACGACCCGGACTCCGGACTCGACGAGCTCCTCGGCCGAGACGCGGTCGAGGTCCGTGTGGTCGATGATCGCGACGTCGTCCGCCGACAACCGCTTGACGAGGTGCTTCGTCCGCCGGTCGAGCTTGGCGGGGCCCGTGAGCTCGACGAAGCTCATGTCGTCTGCACGGCGGAGATGAACTCCCGCCCGCCGAGCATCCTGCGGAGCTCCTCCTGCCGCTCGTCGTCGTCGAGCTCCGCGATGCGGGTGTGCGTCGGGTCCCCCGGCACCTTCTCGACGCGGAAGTGACGGTCGGCGACGCTCGCGATCTGCGGCAGGTGTGTGATCGTCAGGACCTGCGCCTTGGTCGAGAGCCGCCGCAGCGTCTCCGCGACGCGATGGGCCGTCTCGCCGCCGATCCCCGCGTCGATCTCGTCGAACACCATCGTCCGCAGGCCGGCCTGGCTGCTGCCGGCGACCGCCGCGATCGCGAGCGCGATGCGCGAGAGCTCTCCGCCCGAGGCGGTCTCCGCAACGGGCGCGAACGGCAGCCCGGCGTTCGGCCGGATCAGGAAGGCGACTTCGTCCGCTCCGCTCGGCCCGGCCTCGCGCTCGGCGAGCTCCGCCGCGAACTCCCCCTCACCGACGCCGATGCCGGTCAGCTCGGTCGCGACCGCCTCAGCGAACTGTCCGGACACCTCGTGCCGGGCCGCGCGAAGCTCGTCGGCGACGCCCGCCACGGCACCCTCCGCAGCGGCGAGCGCGGCCGCCGCCGACGCGACCGGGTCGTGCCCCTCGGCGATCGCGTCCAGCTCGGCACTCGCCTGGGACGCGCGGGACAGGAGTTCTTCGTAGGTCTGCGCCGAGAACCGCCGCTTGGCCTGGGCGATCCGGTCCAGGTCCGCCTCTACCTGCTCGAGCCGGCCGGGCTCGGCGTCGAGCGCGGCGAGGAACGCCCGCAGCTCCGACGCGCACTCGCGCAGGCGAAGCTCGAGGTCGCGCAAGTCGTCGCCGACGCGTGCCAGCTCGGCGGCGATCGACTCCACGGGAGCGACCGCTCGCTCGGCCGCCGCGGCAAACTCGGCGGCCCCGGACCCATCCTCCGGGGCCAGCGCTTCGGCCGCTGCCTGGGCCGCGCCGGCGAGCTCGGTGACGTGGCGAAGCCGCTCTCGCTCGTCGCGGAATCGGGTCTCGTCGTCCGGGCCGAGGCCGTCCACGGCCGCGACGAGCGCCTCCAGCTCAGCGATGCGGGCGGAGGCGGCAGCCGCATCAGCCCGGAGCTCCTCGTCGCGGCGCCTTGCCGCGAGCAGCTCCCGCCAGGCGAGCCTCGCGGCGACGAGCCGGCGTTCCTGATCGTCGCCGGCGAAGGCGTCGAGGACGGCGAGCTGGTACGCCGGCCGGCCGAGCCGGCGCTGCTCGAACTGGCCCGACATCGCGATCACGCGCTCGGCCGCCGTGGCGAGGTCATCCCGGGACGTGCTCCTGCCCCACGCGTATGCGCGCGTCCGACCGTCGGCGAAGATCCTGCGCGCCAGGACGAGCCCGACCTCGCCTTCGGGCCGCAATTCGGCGAGCGCGCCGATCGTCTCCTCGCCCAGGGAGTCGGAGGGCAGCTCGAGCTCGGCCTCGACGTACGCCTCGTCGCCGCCCGCGCCGATCAGCGAGGCATCCCCGCGCGAGCCGAGCAGGAGGCCGATCGCCTGCGCGAGGATCGTCTTGCCCGCCCCGGTCTCGCCGGTGATCGCGTTCAGCCCCGGCGCGAACGCGAGCTCGGCCTCGCGAATGAGGACGAGGTTCTCGATCCGCAGACGGCGGAGCACGCTCCGATGGTATGCGGCACGGCGCGCGGGCACCATCGTCCATTGACGGCCAGAGTCGGTACCGTCCCTGACCCGGATGCGAGTCTCTCGCGGCACGCTGATCGGACTGGCGACGGTTTCGGTCGTCGCTGCCTTCACGACCTCGTGCGGGAACCCGGTGCTCGAGCCGTACAAGAGTCCGGCGAAGACGTCGGCGTGCCTACGCCAGGCCGGGTACCAGGTCGCCTCGCAGTTCCACGACATCATCGCGCACACGGCATTACGCGGCACGCTGCGCGCCACGCACGACTACAACAGCGTCACGGTCCTGTTCGGGCAGGACCCGGCGAACGCGCGCGCGCTCCGCGACGCGTACCGACGCGTGATGCCGCGCAGGCGCGCGAAGCACATCCTCGACATCACGGACATCGAGAAGAACGCGCTGCTGCTCTGGGTGACGACGCCGCCGCCCGACCAGCTCAAGGTCGTGGTCGACTGCCTCGCCTAGTCGCGCGCGGCTACGAGCCGAAGATCTCGCGGTAGCGGCGGAAGAACGTCGCCTCCGGCAGCGTGGCGAGCAGCGCGCGCCGCTCGCCGAGCCGGACCGAGATCGGTGCTTCGCCGTCGAGCTCCGCGAGCGCATGCCCATCGACGATGACGGTTACGCCGACGTCGAGCGTGCGGTTCCGGATCTCAAGGTCGAGCCCGCGCGGCACGACCATCGGCCGGGCGTGCAGCGAGTGCGGCGCGATGAACGTGATCGCCATCGCATCCAGTCCGCGCACGAGCACGGGGCCGCCGTTCGAGAGGTTGTACGCGGTCGAGCCCGAGGGCGTCGAGCAGATCATGCCGTCGCACGGCTGGACACCCAGATCCTCTCCGCCGATCGACCAGCCGAGCTCGACCATCCGTCCGCGCACGGCACTCAGCACGACCACGTCGTTCACCGCTGATCCGCGCGCGCCGTCGGCCCCGACGTCGAGCGTCGTCAGCGGGACGACGCGGTAGTCGCCTGAGAAGACACGGGCGACGCAGGCCTCGAGCTCCTCCGGGCCGACCGACGCGAGAAAGCCGACGCGGCCGAAGTTCACGCCGACGACCGGAACGTCGGTGCCGAGGAACCGGTGCAGCGCCCGCAGCATCGTCCCGTCGCCGCCGAGGACGACCGCGACGTCCGCCGAGGCGAGATCGGCATCGCGTTCGCCGACACCGTGCTTCGCGACCTCGTCGTCGGGCAGGAGCAGCTCGACGCCCGCCTCCCGCGCGACCTTCTCGAGCCGCTCGAGCGCAGGGCCGATCGCGCCGCGCTTTCCGTGGGTCACGACCGCAGCGCGGCGGACCGCCTCAGCGGACTTCGGCTGCGATTCGCTCGTCGATGTCATCTGGGAGCTCCGGCTGGTCGCGGTGGACGAGATGGACGAAGACTTCCCGGTTGCCCTTCGGTCCGGGCAACCCTGAGTCTACGACCCCGATCGTCGCCCCATCCCAGGCGAGCGCCGCCTCCACGACGTCTCGAACGACCCGGCGACGGACTCCGACGTCGCGGACGACACCACCCTTGCGCACCTCTCCTCGGCCGGCCTCGAACTGCGGCTTCACCAGCACGACCGCCTCCCACCCACTCTTTGCGAGCGCGAGCACCGGTGGCAACACGAGCCGGACGCTGATGAACGAGACATCGCAGGCGACGAGCTCTGGCGCGAACGGGAGCTCACGGAGCTCACGCGCGTTCGTCCGCTCGAGCACGGTCACGCGCGAATCGCCGCGCACTCGTTCGTGGAGCTGGCCGTAGCCGACGTCGACCGCCGCGACCCGCGCGGCGCCGCGCTGCAGGAGGACGTCGCTGAAGCCGCCCGTCGACGAACCGATGTCGACGCAGTCCTTGCCGGCGGGATCGACGTCGAACGCGTCGAGCGCATGGGCGAGCTTCTCGCCGCCGCGCGATACGTACGGCGGCGGCGACTCGACCTCGACGTGCGCGTTCTCGTCCACCTGCGTCCCCGGCTTGTCGAAGCCGCGGACGCGCCCCGCCAGCACGAGCGCCTGTGCCTGCGCACGCGATTCGGCGAGCCCGCGCTCGACGAGCAGCACGTCGATCCGCTTCTTCATCGCCTAGGCCGTGCGGGTCGCGAGCCCGGAAACGATCTCCGACAACACCGAGGTGTCCGCGTCGATCGCATGCAGCCGCTCGTGCGCACGCTCGGCCGCCTCGTCCGCCAACGCACGTGCTCCATCCGCACCGTGACTGAGCACGTAGCCGTCGCCGTCGAGGATGTCGTCGACGATCTGGAAGAGCAAGCCGAGCTCGTCGCCGAACGCGCGCCACGGTGACTGCTCGCGTTCCGGAACCTCCCCGACGCCGAGCGCAAGACCGACGCAGGCAGCAAACAGGCAGCCCGTCTTCAGCCTGTGGAGGGTCACCTCGTCGGGGGCCGTTTCCGTGATGTCGAGGTACTGACCGCCGATCATCCCGAGCGTCGCCTGCGCGAGCTCGCGCGCGACCACCGGAGTCGAATACGAGAGCGCAAGCCTGAACGCCTCGGCCAGCAGCGCATCGCCGGCGAGGATCGCTGTCGCCTCGCCGTACTTCGCCCAGGTGGACGGACGGCCGCGCCGGATCCGGTCGTCGTCCAGCGCCGGCAGGTCGTCGTGCACGAGCGAGAACGAGTGGACGAGCTCGATCGCGGCGGCCGCGGGCAGCGCGTGCTCGGCCTCGGTCCCCGCCGCCTCGGCGGTGGCGAGACAGATCACCGGCCGAACGCGTTTGCCGCCGCCGCCGACCGCGTAGCGGACGGACTCCGCCTGGCCGTGCAGCTCCGGGGTCAGCGCGAGCTCGGTGAGGTATCCCTCCGCCAGCTCGCGCAGCTCGTCAGGGCTGTGCATCGCGCTCTGCCTCGGCCTCGCTCTTCGCGCGCTGCAGCTCCGCCTCGACCGCACGGCTCAGATCCGCGAGCTCGGTGAGGATGTCGAGCGCCTTGTCGGCATCGTCGGCCGGCGACAGCTGCTCGAGCTGGGTGCGCGTCGCCTCGAGCCGGGCGAGCAGCTCCTCCGCGCGCGCGAGCGCGTCGTCGCTGCTCATGAGGGCGTCTTCTCGCGCATGATCCTGCCGAGTATCCCGTTCACGAGCCTGGCCGCGTCGTCGGTCGCGTACCTCTTCGCCAGGCCGACGGCCTCGTCGATCGCCACCTCGTCGGGCACGTCGTCGCCGTCGAGCTCGTGGACGGCGATCCGCAGGATGTTGCGCTCCACGGCGCCGAGCCGGTCGGCAGTCCATCCCTCGGACGCCTCGGTGATCCGCGCGTCGAGCGCCGGCGCGTCGGAGGCGACGTCTTCGGCGGTCGCGAGCGCCCACTCGTCCACCTCGCCCTCGTACAGCGACGTGAGCGGCTCGCCGGTGACGTCCCACTGGTAGAGGAGGAAGAACGCAGTCCGCCGCGCAGCACGACGGCTCATGCAGTGCCCACCGCCGCGAGCATCGTCTCGTCCAGGAACGACGTGGAGTAGGTGCCGCCGCGAAACGGCGGACTCGCCAGGATCTCGAGCGCGGCGTCACGTGTGGTCGACACGCCGTCGAGCTCCAGCTCGCGCAGAGCGCGCAGGCTGCGCTCGATCGCTGCCGGCCGATCGAGATCCCAGACGATCAGCTTCGCAATCAGCGAGTCGTAGTAGGGCGGGATCGCGGATCCGTCGACGACGTGCGTGTCGACGCGCACTCCTGGCCCGAGCGGCGCCCGAAAACGCTCGACGGTGCCGGGGTCGGGGACGAAGCCGCGCGATGGGTCCTCGGCGTTGATGCGCACCTCGATCGCATGGCCGCGCCTCGATGCACGGCCGGTCTGCACGAGCCGCTCGCCGGCGGCGATCCGGAGCTGCTGGCGGACGATGTCGATCCCGGTGACGAGCTCGCTCACTGGGTGCTCGACCTGGAGGCGGGCGTTCAGCTCGATGAAGTAGAAGCTCCCGTCCGGGCCGAGCAGGAACTCGAACGTACCCGCGTTCACGTAGCCGATCAGCAGGCACGCACGCGCGACGGACTCCTCCATCGCCGCACGTGTCTCGGCGTCGACCGCGGGCGACGGCGACTCCTCGATCAGCTTCTGGTGGCGCCGCTGGATCGAGCACTCGCGCTCGCCCAGCGTGAGCACGCCTCCGTCCGCGTCGCAGAGGACCTGGATCTCGACGTGCCGGGCGGGCGAGATCGCCTTCTCGAGGTAGAGCCGGCCGTCCCCGAACGCCGCGAGCGCCTCGGCCGAGGCGCGTGTGTACGCCGCCGGCAGGTCCGCCGCTGCCTCGACGAGCCGCATGCCTTTCCCGCCTCCGCCCGCACGGGCTTTCAGGAGCACCGGATACTCGACGTCGGCGGCCGCCGCGAGCGCCTGGTCGGCCGAGTCCGTCTCCGCGCCCGGGATGAGCGGCACTCCCGCGACCGCGAGCTCGCGCTTTGCCTCCACCTTGTCCCCCATCCGCGCCATCACCTCCGCGCCGGGGCCGACGAAGACGAGGTCGTTGTCGGCGCACGCCCGGACGAACGCAGGGCTCTCGGCGAGGAAGCCCCAGCCCGGGTGGACCGCCTCGCACCCCGTCGTCTCCGCGGCGGCGACGATCGAACCGATGTTGAGATAGCTCTCCGCCGCGGGAGGCGGGCCGATCCGCACCGCGCGGTCGGCGAGCCGCGTGTGGAGCGAGCCCTCGTCCGCGGTCGAGTAGACGGCGACCGCCTCGATCCCGAGCTCGTGCAGCGCGCGGATGACACGCACCGCCACCTCGCCCCGGTTCGCCACGAGCACGCGACTGAACATCAGCGGCGGGCCGTCGCGCTAGAGGGCATCGAGCGGACGGCCGTTCACAGGCTCGAGCTCGAAGAGCAACTGGCCGAACTCGACGGGCTGCGCGTTCTCGACGTGGATGCCGCGCACGATCGCCTCGGTCTCGGCCTTCACCTCGTTCATGAGCTTCATCGCCTCGAGGATGCAGAGCGTCTGCCCCGCGGCGACCGCAGTCCCCACCTCGACGAAGGGCTCGGCCTCCGGCTCGGGAGAGCGGTAGAACGTGCCGACCATCGGCGCCTCGACGCGAACGAGGCCGTTCAAAAGCGGCTCCACGGGAACGGGATCGGCGTCGTACACCGGCTCGAGCGGGCTCGTGGTCGCAGGCTGCTCGGGCAGAGGGGTGTCGTCGGTCTGCCGCACCGAGACGCGCATTCCTTCTTCCTCGATCGTGATCTCGCCGATGCCCGACTCCTGCACGATCCTGACGACCTCCCTGATCCGCTCGGCGCGCACCTGGTCGACGCCGCCCGCGCCGAGGCGCTCCTCGCCGGTCGAGCGGCCGCGGATCGCGCGCAGGAGCGGCTCCGCCTCCTCGCCGAAGAGGCCGAGCAGCAGCAGCTCCTCCTCGCTCGAGGCGAGCCCCTCGGCCTGCGCGCGCACCTCATGCAGCGGGGGCGCAGCCGCCTCCTCGGAGTCCGGGTCGGCGGTGAGTGCGACCGCTCGGCGAACGGAGGCGTCGATCGGGACGGGCGTCGTCCCGAAGCCTCCCTCGACGATCGACCGCACCTCGTCGATCGTGACGCCGTAGCGGCTCGCGGCGAGCACGTTGAGCAGGGCCTGCGAGCCGAGGAAGTGGCCGATCGGCGACGCGAGCGGCGGCCACCCCAGCTCCTCCCGGATCCGCACGAGCTCGTCGATCACCTCGTCCAGACGATCGCCCTGGCCCTGCGCGCGGAGGTTGCCGTCGAGCGCGGCAACGAGGCCCGCCGGGAGGTCGTGCTCCGCCGCGCGCACCGCGACCCGGGGGGCGAGCGGGGTCACCGGCTCGTCGCCGATGTGCTCGTCGACGAGGTCCGAGGCGCGCCAGAGCTCCGCGACGTCGACGTCGCACTCCAGGCCGAGGCCGGTCAGAGCCTCGGCCAGCGCCTCGCCGGAGACTCGGTGCAGGGTCAGCGCGATCGGATAGACGGCCGTGGCGATCAGCTCCGCGCCCGCGCGCGCCGCCTCGAGCGCGGCCGCGAGGGCATTGCCCGCGGCGCCCTGCGTGTAGATGCCGACCGGGAGACCGGTGGTCTCCCGAAGACCCGTGACGAGCTCGCGCGCCCGGTGGGGCTGCAGAGAGCCGGTCGGGTCGTGCAGGAGCACGCGTGCAGCGCCAAGGTCGGGCAGCTCTCGGGCCCGCTCGACGAGGATCTCGGTCTCGCCGGTCCGCCCCGGGCTGTAGACGAGGCCGGCCTCGAACTCGCCGCCTGCCGCACCGATCGCCGCAGCGGCCTCGCGGAGGTTGGAGACGTCGTTCAGCGGGTCGTGGAGACGGAAGACGCGGATCCCGTTCGCGGCCGCCGAGGCGATGAAGCGCCGGACGAAGTCGTCGTCTGCCGGCCGCGATCCTACGAGGAACCGCCCGCGCACCGCGAGCCCGAGCGGCGTCGTCGTCCGCGCCCTGAGCGCGCGGATCCGCTCCCACGGGCTCTCGATCCCGCGCCGAACCGCGCTGTCGAAGCAGCCGCCGCCCGACACCTCGAGATAGGCGAAGCCGGCGCGGTCGAGGATCTCGGCGACGCGAAGCTGGTCTGCGGTCGGCAGGCGACCAGCGAGCGGATCCTGTCCGAGCAGACGGATCGTCGTATCCGCGAGTCGCGGCATGTCGGCAGCAGCCTAGCGTCCTGCGTTCGCGTCTTCCCGTACGCGGTCGCCGGTCAGGCGCGGGAGATGTAGCGGCGGTCGCGGGGATCTACCTTGATCACGTCCCCGCTGTTCACGAACAGCGGCACCTGCACCACCGCGCCGGTCTCGAGCGTGGCGGGCTTCGTCACGTTGGAGACGGTGTCGCCCTTGACCCCAGGCTCGGTCTCGGTGACTTCGAGCTCCACCGAGCCCGGCAGCTGCAGCCCGGACGGACGGCCGTTGACGAGCAACATCTGGACCGAGCTTGCGGGCTTGATGAACTCGAGCGCGTCCTCGACCGTGCCCCGCGGCAGCGACGTCTGCTCGTACGTGTCCTCGTCCATGAACACGACTTCGTCGCCCGAGTCGTAGAGGTACTGCATGTTCTTCGTCTCCGTGCGGATGCGCGTGAACTTCTCGCCCGCGCGGAACGTCTTGTCGACGACTGCGCCCGAGTCGAGCCCCTTCAGCTTCGTCCGGACGAATGCCCCGCCCTTCCCGGGCTTCACGTGCTGGAACTCGACGATGCGCCAGACGTCGCCGTCGAGCTCGATGTGCATCCCGTTCTTGAACTGGTTGGTGTTGACGGTCTCTGCCACGCGCGACCGAGAAGGCTAGCCGACCTCGATCAGGTCCTTGCGAAGGTTCGTGAGGTTCTCGAGGCCGCCGGCCGTGACGAGGATGTCGTCCTCGATGCGGATCCCACCGCGACCCGGGAGGTAGATCCCAGGCTCGACGGTGACGACATTCCCTGGCACGAGCACGTCCGCCGAATCGGTTCCGAGGCGCGGGTTCTCGTGCACGACAAGTCCGATGCCGTGGCCGAGCCCGTGGCCGAACGCCCCCTCGAAGGACGTCGCGTCGACGACGTCCCGCGCCAGTGCGTCCGCGTCGGCGCCGCTCATGCCCGCCTCGATCCCCGCGAGCGCGGCCAGCTGCGCCTCCGCACACACGCGGTACGCCTCGTCCAGCTCGTCGGGCAGCCGACCGGTCGCGAAGGTCCGCGTGTAGTCGGAGACGTAGCCGTCGACCGCGCAGCCCGAGTCGACGACGACCGTCTCCCCCGCCTCGATCGTGCGGTCGGTCGGCCGTGCGTGCGGCTTCGCCGCGTTGGGGCCGGACGCGACCACTGACTCGAAGGCGAGCTCGTGTGCGCCTTCGTCGTGGAAGAGCTGCTGGAGGGTCCACGCCACGTCGTGCTCGGTCCGTCCGACGAATCGCTCGCCGACGAGTCGCTCGTAGACGCGGTCGGTGATGGCGCAGGCGGCGCGGATCGCGTCGAGCTCGAGGTCGTCCTTCACCGAACGCAGCGCCTCCACGAATCCGTCTCGGGGGACGAGCTCGAGCCCGCCTGCGCGCAACGTCTCGTAGCCGGCGTAGCTGACGGCTTTCGGTTCGAAGCCGATCCGGCCGGAGAGCACCTCGGCGAGCGCGGCGAGCAGCCAGCGCTTCGTCTGGACGAACTCGACACCCTCGACCTCGCGGGCGGCCTCCGCGTAGCGGAAGTCGGCGAAGAGCCGCACGGTCCCGTCGTCGACGAGCAGCGCGGCGTTCGAGCTCGCGAACCCGACGAGGTAGACGACGTTCGTCGGGTCTGTGACGAGCAGCGGCTCGGCGAGCGCCTCACGGAGGCGTTCGATCCGCGTGTTCACGAGCTCGCCCGCGCGACCACGAACTCGAGCGCTTCCTTGTAGCCGTCGGGCCCCTTCCCGATCACACGCTTCGCGGCGAGCTCCGCGATCACCGAATGGCGCCGCCACTCCTCGCGGTCGTCCACGTTCGAGAGGTGGACCTCCACGATCGGGACCGCGAACAGCTCGAGCGCGTCGTGGATCGCGTACGAGTAGTGCGACCACGCGCCCGGGTTCACGATCATCCCGTCGGCCCAGTCGAGCGCATCGTGGCACCAGTCGACGTACTCGCCCTCGCTGTTCGTCTGACGACAGCGAACGTGGCAGCCGAGCTGCGACGCCCACTCGTAGATCCGCGTCTCGAGCTCGTCGAGCGAGATGCCGCCGTAGAGCGTCGCGTCGCGGCGACCCACGACGTCGAGGTTCACGCCGTTGAGGACGGCAACTTGCACGCGGGAACTCTAGTCGGCGATCAGCTGGTCGAGCGCGCCGCGAACCTCGTCGTCGGGCAGTCGCACGTCCCAGCACGGGCCGTCGTCGCCGAGCAGCACGAGTCCCCGCTTCTTGTCCCTGCCGAGCGCCTCCCAGGCACGCGCGCGGTCGACGCGGGCCGGTCGCGGGTCGAGCAGCTCCTCGACCACCTCGGTCGATCGGTTCGACAGCCTGAGCGCGGCGAGCAGGCCGAGCGCGACCGCGCTCCCGTGCGTGACCCCGTCGTATCCCGCAGCCGCCTCGAGCGCGTGCGCGAACGTGTGGCCGAGGTTGAGCATCGCGCGCTCACTGCGGTCGAGCGGGTCGCGGAGGCAGACCGCGGCCTTGAACGCAGCGCAACGACGGACGAGCTCTGGGTCCGGGAGCTCCCAGAGCGGCTCGCCGGCGAGCAGCCCGGTCTTCACCACCTCCGCGAGCCCCTCGCGGCGCTCGTGGTCCGGCAGTGTCGCCAGCAGTGCGGGGTCGACGATCGTCCGGACCGGCCAGTGGAAGGCGCCGACGAGGTTCTTCCCCTCCGGGAGGTCGACGGCCGTCTTCCCGCCGATCGCCGCGTCCACCTGGCCGACGAGGCTCGTCGGGACAGCCGCCCAGTCGACGCCCCGGAGGTGCGTCGCGGCGACGAAGCCGGCGACGTCCGTGACGGAGCCGCCGCCGAGGGCAACGAGCGTTCCGCTCCGTGGCAGGCGGAGCTCGCTCCAGAGGCGCTGGGCGACGGTCGCGGTCTTCGCCGACTCGCCGGCTGGGACTTCGTGCGTGGAGGTAACCCGCTCGCCGAGCGCGAGCTGGGCCGCGGCACCGTGGATCCCTGCCACGTGTGCGTCCGTGACGACCGCGACGGGCCCTTCGCCGGGAACGAGCTCGCCGAGGAGCTCGAGCGCGCCGACGTCGACGCGGACACCTGCTCCGGCGAGCACGACCCCGTCCTCGTCGCGTGCGACGGCGTCTGCCGCGCCGCGGTGAAGCGGCGAGCGCAGCTCGTAGCGCCTGCGGAACTCCTGCCGATCCTGGGCGAGCGGACGGCGGCTTCCCTGTACCCGGTCCCAGGCCGTGTCGACGTCGACGTCGAGGTGGACGACCAGTGCGTCGACGTCGCGAAGCAGGTCGCGCGTCTCGACCGCACCTCCGCCGACCGCGATCACTCTCGGCTCGCGCCGGTCGAGCGCATCCCGGACGAACCGCGCCTCGAGCTCGCGGAAAGCAGGCTCGCCTTTCTCCGCGAAGACGTCCCAGATCGGTCCATGCGCGGCCTCGATCTCGTCGTCGACGTCGTGGAACGGCCGGCCCAGCCGTCGTGCCACGATTGCGCCGACGGTCGACTTGCCCGCGCCCATGAAGCCGATCAGGACGAGGTGCCGGCCTAGTGCGTTCGGGGCCGCCAGTCGATCCGCTCCAGGTACGCCTTGTGCGCGGCGACGAAGTCCTCGAGCGCGTCGCCGCCGAACTTCTCCCGGGCCGCGCGCGCGAGCTCCCACGCGACGCAGGCCTCCGCGACGACGGCCAGCGCCTCGACCGCGGCCGTGTCGCTGCGCTCGACGAGCGCGTGATCGGGCTCCTTCGTCTCGAGGTCGACGGACGCGAGCGGCTTCATCAGCGTCGGCAGCGGCTTCATCGCCGCGCGGACGACGATCTCCTCGCCGTTCGAGATCCCGCCCTCGATCCCGCCGGCACGGTTCGTCCGACGGTGCAGGCCGCGTTCCTCGTCGCGATGGATCTCGTCGTGCGCCTGCGAACCGCGCTCGCCGGCAAGCGCGAACCCGTCTCCGATCTCCACGCCCTTCACGGCCTGCGTGGCCATCAGCGTCGCTGCGAGCCGTCCGTCGAGCCGCTCGCCCTTCGTCGCGTACGAGCCGAGCCCGGGCGGAACTCCTGTCGCACGCACCTCGACGATCCCACCGACCGTGTCGCGGTCCGCGCGCGCCTCGTCGACCCGCGCCTCGAGGTCGTCGCCGAGCACGTTCCCGTGCACGTCGACGCCGATCGTCGCCAGCAGCGTCTTCGCCGTTGCCCCGGCGGCCACGATCGCCGCCGTGTGCCGGGCACTCGCGCGCTCGAGCGCGTCGCGCACGTCGTCCAACCCGAACTTGAGTACGCCGGCCAGATCCGCGTGGCCCGGCCGTGGCAGCGTGACGGCCGCCGTCCCCTTGCCGGAAGGCTCGCCTTCGGGCGGCCACGGGCTCATCCCCCACTCCCAGTTCGCATGGTCACGGTTGCGCACGACGAGCGCGAGCGGCGTTCCCAGTGTTCGCCCGTGACGCAGACCGGCGAGCACCTCCACCTCGTCCTGCTCGATCCGCTGTCGAGGGCTGCGCCCGTATCCCTGCTGGCGGCGGCGCAGGTCGGCGTCGATCGCTTCACGGTCGAGCTCGAGCCCGGCGGGGAGACCGGTGACGACCGCGAGGACCGCAGGTCCGTGCGACTCGCCTGCGGTGACCAGCTCGAGCGACATCACGCGGAGCGTACTGCGGCACGCATCACGTCCACGGGCGCGGCCACTCCGGTCCACCGCTCGAACGACCCGGCGCCCTGGCGGACGAGCGCCTCGAGGCCGTCCATCACCATGACGCACCCAGCTTCGCGCGCAGCCGCGACGAGCGCGGTCTCCCCCCCGTCGGCGCTGTAGGCGAGATCGACCACTGCCTGGTCCGGCCGCGGGCGGACGAGCAGCTCGTCGCGGACCGGCGTCGCGTTCACGATCAGGTCGCAGCCGTCGGCGTCCGGAGGCCAGGCGCCGGCGCGGGAGTAGGTGCGCACGTCGCCCGGCAGCGCACCGAGCAGCGCCTTCGCAGCGCCGCCCGCGCCGATCAGGCAGACTCGCTCGGCCTCGAGGCCGGCCACGATCTCACGGTCCGTGTTCGAGCCCGAGATTCGACCGCCCGTGATCACCAGTGTGTTGACGGAATCGTCCTCGCGCTCGTCGCAGAGACGAGCGACTGCCTCCTTGTGCGGCGCCGTGACGTTCGCACCTGCAAAGCCCAGCGCGACGAGACCGCGCACGGCCTGCTCGAGCTGCGCCGCCGACACAGGCAGTGCCACGTACGCCCAGTCGAGACCGCGCGCCGCGAACGCGGCGCTCTGCATACGCGGCGACAGCGAGCCCGAGACGGGATCGCCGAGGAGCCCGACGAGCCGTGTCGTGCCCGCGATCAATGCACGCCGTAGCCGTGCGCCCGCTCGTAGTTCGTGAAGGCGCGGTAACTCGCCGTGAAGAAGTGGTGTTTCTTGTCGGGCTTGCGGACGAAGTAGAGATAGTCGACGCGCGCAGGGTGCGCGGCAGCCTGCATCGACGCGAGCCCGGGATTCGCGATCGGCGTCGGCGGAAGGCCGAGATGGTTCCTCGTGTTGTACGGCGAGGAGCTGTGCAACTGCGACTCGAGGATCGACTGCGTCGGCGGGATGTCGAGGCCGTACCGAAGAGTTGAATCGATCCCGAGCGGCATGCGATCGTGCAGGCGGTTGTAGATCACGGCGGCGACGAGCGGACGCTCGTCCGGAGAGAGCGTCTCCTTCTCGACCATCGACGCGATGATCAGCACGTCGTACGGCGTCAGGTGCTTCGACTTCGCGTAGCTCAGGTCGACCTGGCTCCAGTTCTCACAGAACGCCGACAGCTGGTCGTCTACGAGCTGCATGTCGGTCGTCGAGGCGACGAAGTCGTACGTCGCCGGGAAGAGGAACCCCTCCATCGAGCGCGCTCTCGCGCGGCCGAGGCAGTCGGGAACGCCGGCGACGCGGACGGCTGCGAGGTAGCCGTGCGACGAGATGAGCGGTCGGACGTTGCGCTCTCCCTCCGCGATCTTCTTCACCGCGGTCACCCGCGCGGCCATCTGCTTGAGCGTGAAGCCCTCGGGGAACACGATGCGGAATGGCTTCGGCACCGCCACGACCGTCTGCGTCGTCTTCCCGTTCGTCGTGATCGTCTCGGTCGTGTAGATCACGGGGCCCGACCCTGCCGTGGACGACGCGGTGCGCTTCGACGAGCCTCCGCCGATCGCGGCCACCGTCGCCCAGCCGAGCCCGCCGAGTACGAGCACCAAGACGACGAGCGCGAACAGCCGCCGCCGGTGGAGCTGCCGGTCGGACGGCGGCGGGCCGGGCGGAGGCCCCGGCTTCGGCGGGATCACGCCCGGGCGTCGCTCGACCATGTGAGATAGCTCGACAGGAGATGGGCGGCGGCGGTCGCGTCCTCGCCGGCGGACGACGGTCCCTGCTGCGCGAGGACGGTCGTGAAGCGTTCGTCGAAGGTGACCACGGGGACGTCCGTCCTGCTGCGCAGCTTCTCGACGAAGCGCTCGGTCTCGACGGCCTGTTCGCCGCGCTCGCCCGCGAGCGTGAGCGGTAGGCCGACGACGACCTCCTCCGGCTGCTGCGCGGCGATCACGTCGAGGAGGGAGACGAGCCCGTCCTCCGTCGCAACGCGCTCGACGACGCAGAGCGGACGGGCGACCGTGCCCGTCGGATCGCTGACGGCCACTCCGGTGCGGGCGCGTCCGAAGTCGAGCGCGAGCACCTTCACCGAAGCGACTGGGCGAGCGAGTTCCACGCAGTCTCCAGCGCCTCGGGCAGCTTCTCGGGAAGCTTGCCGCCGGCCCGCGCCATCGTCCGGCGTCCGCCGCCTCCGCCGCCGACGACCGCCGCCGCATCGCGGATGATCGCGACCGCGTCGAGGCGGTCCTCGAGCGACTTGTCGAGGTTTGCGACGAGGTTCACCTGCGAGTCCTCGGTCGACGCGAGCACGACCGCCGCCGGCGCCCGGTCCTGCTTCACGCGGTCGGAGATGGCGAGCAGCTCGTCGAAACCGACCTGCTGCACCTGCGCGACGTAGACGTTCACGCCACCGACCTCCAGCTCGTGGACGACGTCGATCCGCGCCTCGCGCGCCTCCGCCGGCGCACGCTTCGACTCGCGCCGGACGCGGGCGAGCTCCTCGCGCAACTCGTCCGCCTCGCGCAAGCCGCCGTGGAGATATGCGTACGCCTCACCCGAGGTCACGGCTTCGATCCGCCGCGCTCCCGCACCGACCGAACTCTCGGACAGGATGGCGAACGGCCCGATCTCCGCCGTCCAGCGGACATGCGTGCCGCCGCAGAGCTCCGTCGAGTAGCCCGGTATCTCGATCACGCGGACTTCGTCGCCGTACTTCTCGCCGAAGAGCATCATCGCCCCGAGCTTCCTCGCCTCCGCGATCGGCGTCACGAACGCGTGCACGGGGAGGTTGTCGAACACCTTCTCGTTGACGCGCCGCTCGATCTCCGCGCGCTCCTCGGTCGAGAGCGCCGCGCCGTGCGTGAAGTCGAACCGGAGCTTGTCGGGCCGAACCGCAGAGCCCGCCTGCAGCACGTGATCGCCGAGCACGTCGCGCAGCGCCTGATGGAGGAGGTGCGTCGCCGTGTGGTTCGCCATCGTCGGGAAGCGCACCGCCCACGGCACGACCGCACGAACTCGATCCCCGTCGGAGAACCCGTCGCCCTCGAACAGCAGCACCTGGTCGTCGTCGAAGCGGTACGCCTCGCGCAGCTCGGCCCGCATCGACGGATCGCCGTCCAGCTCGATCCAGCCGGCGTCGGTGACCTGGCCGCCGCCCGCCGGATAGAACGGCGACTCGCGCAGCTTCCCCAGGAACAGACCGTCCTCGAGCTGCTCGAGGGCGCCGAGTTGCGTGAGCAGGTCCCACTTCTCGTAGCCCACGAAGTCGGCCTTGAAGCCGGTGGCAGTCGAGAAGTCGGCCGCGCGCTGGAGGTTCCCGCCGCCGACGCCCTTCCGGGAGATCTCGCGATGCTCCTCGCGCAGCCGCTCGAACGTCTCCATGTCGACCGTCTGGCCGCGTTCGCGCGAGAGCTCCTCGATCAGCTCGATCGGAAGCCCGTACGTCGCCCAGAGCGTGAACGCCTCGTCGCCGCTCAGCGCCGCCTTCCCCTCGGACGCCGAGAAGAACTGCATGCCGCGGGCAAGCGTCTCGCCGAACTTCTCCTCTTCGGCCGACAGGATCCGGTGGATCTCGGTCCGGTGTTCCTCGAGCTCCGGGTAGCCGCTGCCCATCTCGGCGATGACGACGTCGGAGAGCCGTGCGAGGTATGGCGGCTCCAGCCCGACGTTGCTGGCCTGCTGGAGGGCACGCCGCACGATGCGGCGCATGACGTAGCCGCGTCCCTCGTTCGACGGCGTGACGCCGTCTGCGGCGAGGAACGTCATCCCGCGGCCGTGGTCGGCAAGGATCCGGTGCGCCTTCGTCGCTTCGTGTGAGTCGCCGTACGCGACGCCGCTCGACTCCGCGATCCACCTCATGATCGCCTGGTAGACGTCGGTCTCGTAGACCGACCTCACGTCCTGCAGGACCGCGGCCGTGCGCTCGATCCCGAGCCCGGTGTCGACGTTCTGCTTCGGCAGCGGCGTCAGCTTGCCGTCCGCGTGCAGCTCGAACTCCATGAACACGAGGTTCCAGAACTCGAGGAAGCGCTCACAGCGCGTGCAACTCGGCTTGCAGTCAGGCTCGCCGCAGCCGTGCTCCTCGCCCCAGTCCCAGTACATCTCGGTGTCGGGTCCGCACGGACCGGGGCCGCCGACCGACCAGAAGTTCTCGACCGCCGGGAGCAGCACGATGCGCTCCGGCGGCTGGCCGATCGCACGCCACTTCTCGTAGGCGACGTCGTCCTCGCCGAGCTCGAGCTCCGCGTCGCCGGCGAAGACCGTCACCCAGAAGCGCTCCGGGTCGAGCTTCAGGTGCTCGAACACGAACTCCCACGCGAGCTCGATCGCGCCGTCCTTGAAGTACTGGCCGAACGAGAAGTTCCCGAGCATCTCGAAGAACGTGAGGTGGGAGCCGTCGAGCCCCACCTCGTCGATGTCCGGCGTCCTGAAGCACTTCTGGACGGTCGTGAGCGTCGGCGCGGGCGGCTGCTCGCGGCCGAGGAAGAACGGCATCAGCGGCTGCATCCCCGCCGTCGTCAGGAGCGTCGACCGGTCGTCGGAACGCGGAACGAGCGACGCCGACGGCCGGAACGCGTGGCCGTGTGACTCGA
Source organism: Gaiellaceae bacterium (assembly GCA_035623685.1). Classification (GTDB taxonomy): domain Bacteria; phylum Actinomycetota; class Thermoleophilia; order Gaiellales; family Gaiellaceae; genus 3-1-20CM-4-69-9. The sequence goes on along the minus strand of DASPSY010000006.1, from coordinate 4,921 downwards.
AGAAGGCGCGAAAGCCCGCGCGGAGCTCCGCCGACGTGCGCATCCCGTGATCGTACTGGCGCTCCCGGCTTCCGCCCGGCAGCGTGGTCAGGCCCGGATCGTGCCCGCGCCGACGACGACGTCGTCCTCGTAGAGCACGGCCGTCTGCCCCGGAGCGACGCCGTAGACTGGCTCGTCGAGTCCGAGGTCGAAGCCGTCGGCGCACCGGACGACGTCGGCAGGCACGCTCGGCGACCGATACCGGAGCTTTGCGTCGGCTCGGGTCACCGGGACGTAGAGCCGACCGCGTGTCGTCACCTCGCGGCGGGCGAGCGACTCGCGGGAACCGACGACGACCGTGTTCGTCCGGGCGTCCGAGCGGACGGCGTACATCGGCGCCCGGCCTGCGATGCCGAGCCCGCGGCGCTGTCCCGGGGTGAAGCGCCAAAAGCCGGCGTGCCGGCCGAGCTCCCGTCCGTCCTCGTCGACGATCGAGCCGTCCGCTCGCTCGAGCCCTTCCCGCTCCAGGAACGAGCGGTAGTCGTCGCCGGCGAGGAAGCACGCCTCCTGGCTCTCCGCGCGCCGCGCGGCGGAGAGACCGGCGCGGAGCGCCTCGGCGCGCGTCGCCTCCTTCGTCTGCTCGCCGAGCGGAAACGAGATCTTGCTCAAGCGCCGTGGATCGAGGCGCGCCAGCATGTACGACTGGTCCTTGCGCTCGTCTGTGGCGCGCGCAAGCAGCCGCCGCCCGCGATGCTCGGCGATCCGCGCGTAGTGGCCTGTCGCGAGGCGGGCCGCTCCCGCTCGCCGCGCGAACGCGATCAGCTCGCCGAACCGGAACGCGCCGTTGCAGCGCATGCACGGGTTCGGTGTCTCCCCGCGCGCGTAGCCGCGGACGAACGGCTCGACGACCGCGCGGCGAAACTCTTGGCGGAGGTCGAGCGTGACGTGAGGGACGCCGAGCGCATGGCACGTCGCGCGCGCCGCGAGCACGGCGTCCGGCGAGCAACACGCGCGCTCGGCATCCGGGCCGTTCGGATCGAGCCAGAGGCGAAGCGTCACGCCGACGGCGTCGGGTGCGTGGCGGAGGAGCGCGACTGCGCTGTCGACGCCCCCGCTCATCGCGACGGCGACGCGCGTCGGCGACGGCGAGGCGACGAAGACGGGACCGAGCGCGTTTGCGAGCGCGTCGACTGCGAGCGTCTCGCCGCCGACGGCCGCCGCCTCCAGCAGCGTCAGTCCGTTCAGCGGCCGCTCGAGCCCCGGGACGTCGGCCTCGACGATCCGATCGCCGTCGAGCGACAGCCGCGCCAGCGCGAACTCGCATCCGCGCGCGGAATCTCCGAGAACGTCGATCACAGACTCAGGCTAGCCGCAGCGGTGACGAGCCAGCACCGCAGCACGGTGGACGGACGAGGCTATGCTCCGACTCTCGACCCTGTTCGTGGTCTGCGCAATCCAATGTAGAACCAACACCGATGCTGAGGGAGCTCTCGTCCGGCCGAGGCTTCGTCCGGTAGGCCGGCAAGCACCCACCTGGATCTGTCCAGGTTCACAGCGGGCGCAGGCCACGGCAGGGTGGAGTGCCTAGCGGGCGTAGCGCCACTGGATCGTCTGCGTTCCGTGGAGCCCGAGTCGGTCCGCGAGCGCCTTGGTGATCTCGAAGTCGCGTCCGGCGACGGTCGGCCCGCGGTCGACGACCTGCGTGAGCACCTCCTTGCCGTCGAAGCGCACGTAGATCTTCACGCCGCACGGCAGGACCGGATGCGCGATGCCCTGCAGCGACGACGTGAACGCCTCGCCGCACGCCGTCCGTGTGTGACCCGCTGTCGGGCCGTACGGCGCGGCCCGAGAGGTGTAGTAGCCGCTTTTCGTGCCGGCCACCGGCACCGCCGCAGGCAGGTTCTTGTGTCCTCCGCCGGCATTGCGCCTCGAGATCGCCAACGCGGCCAGCGCGACGACGAGCGTGATTCCCGCCAGCCAGAGCGCACGCTGGAGAATCCGCGGGTTCACGAGTGGACGGCTTCGAGGGCGTCGCCGAACGACTCGCGGACGACGCTGTCGAAGTCGGCGGGAAGCACGCCGTCGGCGCTGGCGAACTCCCGCAGGTACATGAGCAGGAAGGCGCGCTCCTCGTCGCGGACGGCATCGTCGCCCGACTGCTCGCGCGCGAGCCGCTCGAGGTCCCAGAGGTTCCACTCCTGCGGAGCGCTCGACCGCGCCGCGAGCGACACCACCCGCGGCTCAAGTGGGCTCGGGACGACCGGCTCGGGCTCGGGCTCAGGGTCCGGCGGCGGCGCGACGCCCACGAGCTTGGGCCGTTCGACCGGTGGCTGGGGTTTCTCCTCCGGTTCGGGCTCCGGCTCGGCGTGCGATTCCGGCTCCGGGTCGGGCTCGACCGGCACGGCCTCTGCCACGGGCTCCGGCTCGGCCGAGGGCTCGGGCTCGACTGGGGCGACGGGTTGCGCCACGACCTCTGCCTGCGTCGTCTCGGCCACGGCGGGCGTCGCGCGGTTCCGACGCGACATGAACCACTCGACCATCGCGACGACGAGCCACGCCGCAGCCATCATCAGCACGATCGTCACCGTCCGGAACCGCTCGATCCCGGCCACGACGGCGACCGCGATCAGGAAGCCGGCCTCGATCAGGAACCGTGGGCCGAATCCCGCCGGCACGACCGACTCCTAGGTCTGCCCGTCGCCCGTTGGCTCGTCTTGAGCGGGCTCCGTCGCGGCGGCCGGTGGCGGCGTCGGCGAGACCGGTGGCTCGGTCGCGACTGGACCCGTCGACCGCGTGGGTGCGGCGGGCGCGCGCGCAGCGTCCGTGACCTCCTGCGCGGCCTCGACGATGGCGTCTGCGACGCGCTGGATGTCGTCCTCGCCGAGCCCGGCAGCGGCGAGCAGCTGCTCCGCACCGTTCTGCGCGCGTTGCAGGATCGCCGACGCCTGCGCGCGTGCCCACTCGAGCGTCTGCTCGACCTCTGCACGTGCGGCGTTCGTCAGCTCGGTCGCCTGATGGCGCGACTGCTCGAGCAAGCGGTTCCCCCGTGCCTCCGCCTCGGTCAGCTCCTGCGTCGCGTCACGGTTCGCCTTGGACACGAGCTCGCGCGACTCGTTGCGCGCGTTGTTCAGCATCTCCGCGCGCTGGCGCTCGCTCTCCTGGCGGTAGCGCTCGACCTCTGCCTCGCGCTCCTGCAGCTCACGCTGGCGGCGTCGGACCTCTTCCTCCGTCTTGCCGAGCTGTGCGGCGGACGCGGCCTGCGCGTCGCGCTCGATCGTGTCCGCGAACTCGGACGCGGCACGGATGAGGTGGAGCGAGTCCATGCGCACCGCGTGACCGGTCGGCTCGACCGACTGCGGGCTGCGCGACGCGGCCTGCAGGACACGGAGCTGCGCCTGCAGCTGCGCCGCGTGCCGACGGAACGTCTCGAAGGCCTCGCTCACCTTCGCCGCGTCGTATCCGTCGCCGCTCCGAGGGATGTCCTCGAGGCGCGGGAGGGAGGTCAGTGCGGGTGATTGGCCGGGTTCTTGCGTGGACATCGGTCCGAGCGGAAGTATGCCCTTTCCATCGGCGGCTGCCGGGACGGGCTTAAGACGGATTCGTTCGGGTCGCGATCCCCAATTCCTTGAGGACGCCGTCCGGAATCGCGGTCGGTGCGCCGGTGAGCGGATCGGAGCCGCTGGCAGTCTTGGGGAACGCGACCACCTCCCGGATGTTCGACTCGCCGGCCAGGAGCGCGACGAAGCGGTCCAGCCCCAGCGCGAAGCCGCCGTGCGGCGGGGCTCCCATCCGCAGCGCGTCGAGCAGGTAGCCGAACTTCTCGTGCGCCTCCTCGTCGGTCATCCCCATCGCGCGGAAGACGCGCTCCTGCACCTCCTGGCGGTGGATCCTGATCGAGCCGGAGCCGAGCTCCCAGCCGTTCCAGATCAGGTCGTAGTGCTGGCTGAGCACGTTGCCCGGCTCGCTCTCGATCAGGTCCTCCTGCCCGTCGATCGCGCCCGTGAACGGATGGTGCACGAACGTCCAGAGTCCGGTCTCCTCGTGGGGGAGGAAGAGCGGGAAGTCGACCACCCACAGGAACGCGTCCTGCGACTCGTCGACGAGCTCGAGCTCGCCGCCGAGGTGGGAGCGCAGCGCGCCGAGCACACGCTCGACCATCGCGGGGGCGTCCGCGCCGAAGAGGACCGTCGACCCCGGCGCGGCGGCGAACGCCTCGAGCTCGCGCTCGGACAGGAACTTCGCGATCGGCGAGCGCACCTCTCCGGAGTCGTCGACGACGAGGTACGCGAGCCCTTTCGCCCCCCACTCCTTCGCGAACTCCTCGAGACGGCCGAGCTCCGCCCGGGAGAACGGACGCGGCGCGACGAGGAAGCGCACGCATTCCGCGTTCGCGAACACGCCGAACTCCGAGCCGCGCGTCACCTCGGTCGCGTCTGCGATCTCGAGACCGAACCGGACGTCCGGCTTGTCGGACCCGTAACGCAGCATCGTCTCCGCGTACGCGACTCGCGGGAACGGACGAGACGGTGGCGTCCGGCCGAGCGCCTCGAACGAGGCGACCACCACGGTCTCGAGGACGTCGATCACCTCCTCGCGCGTCGGGAAAGCGAGCTCGAGGTCGAGCTGGCGGAACTCGAACTGCCGATCGGCACGAAGGTCCTCGTCCCGCCAGCACGTGGCGATCTGGTAGTAGCGGTCGAGCCCGCTGATCATGAACAGCTGCTTGAAGACCTGCGGCGACTGCGCGAGCGCGAAGAAGCGCCCCGGCTGCAGGCGGACGGGCACGAGGAAGTCGCGCGCCCCCTCGGGCGTCCCGAGGGTGAGGCTCGGCGTCCAGATGTCGATGAAGCCCTGCTCCTCCATCGAGCGCCGGATCGCGGCGACGACGGTCGCCGAGAGACGCAGGCTGCGCTGCATCGGCTCACGGCGAAGATCGAGGTAG